>DASUNE010000109.1:0-18597 GCA_036277315.1 Sulfuricurvum sp. | reverse complement strand
AGAAATTGCCGTATGGCGCGGTAAACCAATTTTTATTTTGAAATATACCGAAGAGATGAAACCAACCGATGGCCGCAGTGTCAAAGTCGGCGATCATTATTACTCTGTTATGATCGGATTGTGTACCCACTTGGGCTGTATCCCAGCGTATCGCTGTGATGAAAAAGATTTCAAATGCGCGTGTCATGGCGGTGAATTTTCGGCTGACGGTGTCAATAAATTTGGGCCACCTCCCCGTCCTCTTGATCTTCCTCCCTTTAAAATTGATGGAACAACGCTTGTCCTCGGTGAAGAGGGTCCTGAGTATAAGGCTATGATGGCAAAAGTTGGGGGAGCATAAGATGGCAGAGTTCAAGCAAGCAGATTCGATGTACGAATGGTTTGACCAGCGTTTGGGGATTGATAAATTCGTAAAAGTGATGATGACGGAGTATTGGATTCCTAAAAATATCAACTTTTTGTGGGCGATGGGCGTTTTATTGACGGTTATGTTCACATTGTTGGTCGTTTCGGGAATTTTTCTTCTGATGTACTACAAACCTGATATCAATATGGCGTTTGACAGTGTCAACTATACGATTATGCAAGAGGTCGCTTACGGCTGGTTGTTTCGGCACATCCACGCAGTGGGGGCATCGGTTGTCTTTTTGATCATTTACATCCACATGTTTACCGGTATCTATTACGGCTCTTACAAAAAAGGGCGTGAGATGATCTGGATTTCAGGAATGCTTTTATTTGTCCTTTTTTCGGCAGAAGGATTCAGCGGGTACATGCTTCCATGGGGGCAGATGTCGTATTGGGCGGCGTACGTTATTACAGAGATCTTTGGCGGTATCCCTTTGATCGGCGGCGATTTGGTCGTTTGGATCCGTGGTAACTTCTATGTATCCGATTCTACCCTTACCCGGTTCTTTATGCTTCATGTATTACTGATCCCTCTTGCGATTATCGGTGCGATTGTCTTGCACTTTTATGCATTGCGCTTTCCTCACGTCAACAACGAAGAGGGTGAGTTTTTCGATTTTGATAAAGAAGCCGAAAAATATCTTGCAGGGGATAAAAAGAACTCAAAAGTCGTCCCTTTTTGGCCGGTGTTCTTGTCCAAAGACTTTTTTGTTTTAGGATTCTTTTTACTGTTCTTTTTCTATTTGGTCTTCTTCCATTACGATTTCGCAATGGACCCGGTCAACTTTGACAAAGCAGACGGTCTCAAAACCCCGGCGCATATCTATCCTGAATGGTATTTCCTGTGGAGTTATGAAGTATTACGCGGATTCTTTTTTGAAATCGCCGGTATCTCAGGAAAATCGTTGGGTCTTATCGCCTTTGCGGTTGCTCAAGGGGTTTTCTTTGTCTTGCCATGGCTGGATCGCTCTCCGATGGTCAAGCCAGCCAATCAGCGTCCGTATTTTAAATATTGGTTCTGGTTCTTGATGGTCGATTTAATCGTCCTTACCGTGTACGGTAAACTGCCTCCGACCGGTGCAAACGCATGGGTTGGATTTGCTTCATCGATGACGTTCTTGGCACTGTTTATTGCATTGCCGTTTATTACGAAAGCGGAAGCTAAAAAAGTAGGAGGTAAAGTATGAAAGAGTTGAAGATATTAGCCATTATTGCAGCTCTCGTCGGTATCACCTATTATGGGATTGAGCCGTATGCGCACCATATTATGCACCCTGAGGTCAAGGCAGCAGATTTTACGTTTAGTGATTTGAAAAATGTCGATACCTCACTTGCCGGGAATGTTGCCAACGGCAAAGTCCTTGTCGAAGCGAACTGTATCGCATGTCATGCGATCGAATCTGCAGGTCATCCGGCAATGATGCCCAATGCAGACGCGGCGGCAAGCTATGGTGTTGTTCCCCCTGATTTGAGCAGCGCCGGGCGTATTTACGACAAAAACTATTTGGCAAACTTTATTTTCGATCCGGTTGGCGCGATGAAGCTTAGTCATAAATATCCGGTAGGGGGAGCAAAAGTATTCCCGATGCCTGCCTACAACTGGATGACTCCTCAAGAGATTATGGATGTTGTGGCCTATCTTCAATCGGTTACTCCAAAAGTAGCCCAGGGGAAAGAGGCTCACAAAGCAACATTTGATGCGGCATGCGGACGTTGTCACAATATGAAATACGCCGGTTTTGAAGCAACGACACCTTCGGACAGTCTTAAAGCATATATGGGTGCAACGCCTCCGGATCTATCTCAGTATATTAAAAGCCGTAAAGAGCACTATCTTCACAGTTTTATCAATGATCCTCAACTATTGTTGGCAGGCACGTCAATGCCACGCGTTGGATTGACTGAAAAAGCTCAAGAAGAAGTCATAGCACACATGGAAGAGATAGGTGATTCGAAAAAAGCAGAGCGTGAAAGTCTTGGCCTATGGGTTATGCTTTACACGTTGGTATTCGCAATTTTGGCCTATTTATGGAAACGAAAAATTTGGTCTGAAGTTCACTAAGGAGAGTATGAGATGAAAATAGTAAAAATTTTAGCGTTATCGGCTCTTTTAAGTTTGAGTGCATCGGCAGATGAGACGTTGATTTCAAACATGAGCCAAATGGAAAAAGGGTTGAGCAGTATCCAAAAAGGATTTTTGTACAATACTCCTGTCTTGATTAAAGAAGGGGTTAATGAGATTAAAAAATCCAATGCTCTTTTCCACAATCTCGAAATGAGCAAAAAATATCTTCCAAAAGATAAACAACATATGAGCAACATTGCTTTTAACGCTTCTAAACGTATCGATAGCGCTTCTGCTGATATGATTAAAGCATTGAATAAAAAAGAGTATTCAAAAGCACACCAATCGTATTCAGAAATTGTGAACGCATGTACTGCGTGTCACGCAGTCGTTCGCGGCTGGTAAAAATAAATCCCCTAAGCGGGATTTTCTTCTTAACTCTTCTAATAAATAAAACTCCAAACTACTTTTAGATACACTCGCGTATTACTCCTTTTTATAGGAATCTTCAAGGATTGTCGTGTTAATAGATAGTTATGGCAGAACAGTTGATTATTTACGAGTTTCGGTAACCGAAAGATGTAATTTCAGGTGTCAATACTGCATGCCCGAAAAACCTTTTTCGTGGGTTCCAAAAGAAAATTTACTTAGTTTTGAAGAGTTGTTCGAGTTTGTAAAAGTCTCTATCGATGAGGGGATTAAAAAGGTCCGTATTACCGGGGGTGAGCCTTTGTTGCGCGAAGACCTTGACCGATTTGTAAAAATGATTCATGATTACAAAAATGATATTGATTTAGCGATGACAACCAATGCCTATTTGCTCAAAGGTGCCGCACAAAAACTCTACGATGCAGGGCTTCGCCGTATCAATGTTTCCATCGATTCCCTTATTCCCGATATAGCCGAAAAAATCGCCAAAAAAGATGTGTTGAGTCATGTATTGGCAGGAGTTGAAGAGGCTTTGCGTGTCGGTTTTCGTGTCAAAGTCAATATGGTTCCCATGAAGGGGATGAACGACAATGAGATCTTGGATGTATTGGAGTTTTGCAAAGAGCGCAATATGACAGTACGATTTATCGAATACATGGAAAACGTTCATGCCGAGGTGGATATCAAAGGGATGCAAAGTCATGAGCTTCTCGAAATTATAGGGAGCCGTTATGCGTATCATGATGAAGGATTTGACGGTCATTCTCCTTCTCATTATTACAAACTGGAGGATGGTTATGAGTTTGGGATTATCGAACCGCATAAAGACGATTTTTGCGCGAAATGCAACCGTATCCGCCTAACCGCTGAGGGAAATTTGATCCCGTGTCTCTATTTCGATGAAGCGATGAGTATCCGCGACGCGGTTCGAAGAGGGGATATCAAAGAGGCTGCTTTGGTGCTCAAAGAAGTCATCCGAACCAAGCCTGAAAAAAATCGCTGGTCCGATCCCGATGGGGAACTTTCCAAACGTGCTTTTTATGAAACGGGGGGTTGATGCTGTATTTAGTTGAGCATTTTTACTCGATCCAAGGCGAGGGAAAGTACACGGGAGTCCCTTCACTTTTTTTCCGCTTCGGAGGATGTAATCTCAAGTGCGAGGGATTTGGGTGCAGTGAGAAAACACCTGCCGGAGATGAAATTATCGGATGTGATACCGTCTATGCGGTCGATCGCAAAGGTTTCGGAGAGCTGTGGCAGGAGATCGAAGAGTTGCAGACCCTGATCTGGATCATGAACGGCTATCGTCTCCCGCCTCACGTTGATGTTGTTTTAACAGGCGGTGAGCCGTTGATCTATGCGAATGAGCCGATATTTATCGAATTTATCGAGTATTTGATCTCCAATGGACATCGGGTGACATTCGAGACCAATGCGACGATTACTCCTGATTTTAAGCGCTATCCTTTTTACGCGCAAGCGACCTATGCGTTGTCCGTCAAGCTCTCCAACAGCGGTGAACCCTTGGATCGTCGGGTAAAAGCGGATGCTTACGGTACAATTATCGCGTATGCAAAAGAGAGTTTTTTTAAATTCACCGTCGACGAGCCCTCATTGGTCAGCCATATCGAGTCAGAAATCGATACGATTATCGCACCACACCCTTACACGAGTGTTTACTGTATGCCACTTGGCGGTGACAAAGCACATATCGAAGCCAACTGCGAAGCAGTCATCGAGTTTTGCAAACGGCGGGGATTCATTTATTCCGACCGGCTGCATATTCGCATCTGGGATCAGAATCACGGGGTGTAAACATTAGTTATTCCTTCATACCCTATAGGGCACTAGAACCTCTGTTGGGGCTAGTGACGACGGGCGAAATGCCATTGGAAGAATCCACCTTTTTTAAAGAATCTTCCTCTTTTTATTGTTCTTCTATTGAAAAAGGCTTGAAGAATTGGGCAATGGGACATTTAGTATTTTGCTAATTTTGTAAAGCTGAACGATATTGAAGTGCTAACCATTCCTTCTGATTTCGATACAGCCAAAATAAGATGCACTGCTATATCCCATTTCTGTTGCTAATGTTAGCTGACTATAGCCCTTGGCTTTTCGAAATGTAATAACATTGGATGAGATTAAATCTAACAGTTCATTCGCTTCAGTATCTAATTGTTTATTCATACTATAGTTCAACATCTTATATGGTGTTGGATTATAGGAGTTCAAGCTCTTCTAATGTAACCATATAGGCAGTTGTGTATTTTGTGTGTAGTATAGTAATACTTTGAAAAATAATTAACATATCAGAAGTAAATAGAAACAAATTTAGTTGAAAAGCTATAAACTCATTCATAACTGTGTACATTAAAAAACATGATTCTTCTAATGGGATCTAGGATTGTTACAGATAAAGGATTTCATATTATGAAACAAATGTTAAAACTACAGGTTTTTGCTCCTACAATAGCGCTATTTTTACTAGCTGGGTGTTCTTCTCATCAAGTAAAAATTGAACAAGCTCCACCTTTAAAATACGAAAATTTAGGTAAAGCAGAAGGTTCTGCAAGTGGTTCTCTCGGATTACTCGCTACAGCATATAATTTTATACCTATGGGTCTTAATTCAAGAAGTGAACGTGCTTATGAAAATGCTTTAGAAAGCGTTTCAGGTTCTACAAGTCTTATTAACGTCACTTATCAAGAAAATTGGTTTTGGTGGGTCATTGGAACAGCTCGAACAGTTACAATTACGGGTGATGCTATCAAGGAGATCAAAGAATGAAGACAATTAAACAACTCTTTAGTGTTGCAACGATCGCTATATTGACTATATGGTTCATTGGATGTGCAGGTAAGCCAATCACTTTTAAAAGTGTTGATCCAAAAAGTTATGCGGATGTAAAAGATAAGGGACGAACAATCACTGGATCAGCAAGTGGCTTTCAACTTCTGTTATTAATTCCAATTAATGTTAACACGCGTCATGAGAGTGCATATGGTCAATTATTAGCACAAGCCAATGGCGATTATATTACTGATGTTAAAATACAAGAATCTTGGTCGTATGCTTTTGTTGGTACTGTGTATACAACAACAATCACAGCTACTGCATATCCTAAAAAGTAAAAAGATGAAAACAATTTTTACATGGATATTTGTAACTTCGGCTATTTTGTTCTTTTCTGGGTGTGCGCATAAAATTGATATTGCACCAAAGCTAGATAGCATTAGAGAAAATAAAGTGGAACCTTTTAAGTTTAATGTAGCTTATTACTTATCGGATGTTGACAAACAACTTGAGGTAACTACTCCAGGTGGAGGCGGTGATAAAGTTAAATATACGCCTTATGCAGATACAGAAGCGGCATTAAATGCAGTATTGTCTAGTATTTTTGCTAAAGCATACAGTATAAAAAAATTAGATGATAAAAAATTCATCATGGATAAAAATATAAGTTATATCTTTATACCTAAAATTGTTACTACATCATCATCTGACAATGCATTTACATGGCCACCAGAAAAATTTAGTGTCGAACTAACTTGTAAGGCAATTGATCCAGCAAGTGGAAACAAAGTTTTTGAAATCACCACTAGCTCGATTGGTGTTGCAGACTTTGGTGATTATCGAAAAGACTTTTCTTTTTCAGCTAAGATGGCTTCAGAGAAGGCATTTTTGGAAATGCTTGTAGAGTTATCTAAAAACAAAATATTACAAAATAGAGGGCAGTAAGCATGAAAATTTTATTAATGATTATTTCTGTAGTTGTCTTATTTAGTGGGTGTAGTATAAAATCGGCGCTCTATAAGCCTGATTTTAATTCTATTAATGAGTTAAAGACTCTTAGTATTAAGCCTATGGCAGTACAGCGAGGAAATTCTCAAAATCAAAAAGTAAATGAAATCGCGCTTAGATCTGCCAAAATGGTTTCATCATATGGAGAGAATTTTGAAGAATATTTAAAAGTATCATTGGAAGAACATTTAATGAGTGCTAATTTATTTGATAAAAATTCGAATCTATTGATAACTTCAACATTATTGAAAAATGAAGTTGAAACAGGATTAGTAGCTACAGGTACAGCTGATATATCTGCGAATTTTACACTAAATAAAGATGGAAAACTTGTTTACGATAAGACTCACAGTGTTCATCATGAATGGGAATCATCATTTGTTGGAGCTATTGCGATTCCAAATGCAGTTGAAAATTATCCGATTGCGATTCAAAAGCTAATCAATAAGCTTATGACGGATAATGATTTTCTTACGGCTGTGCAGAAGTAATATTATCCCGGCTTCCACTCTCACGAGGGGGACGACCATTATAACGCTAGTTAAATATTTTCTCCACATATACAGATTCAGCCTCTCTATAGCCACAATCTTTATTGACCAAGCTTACGCACTATTAATTTTTCATTTATTTGACATGATGTTAAATAATATATATAATTAGATATACAATAAAATATCTTGGAGCTCATTATGGCAACGGTAAAAAAATTATTTTCTCTGGATGCAGGCATTGCCAAAGAACTGGATATGGTAGCATCTACATTGCACAAAACACAGCGTGAGATTGTAGAGTCGGCGCTGGATTTTTATTTTGATTATACGGATGGTTTGGTTGCTGATCGTGTAACGGAAGAAATTCGATCCGGAAAAATGAAAACACACGATAGTAAAAGTGTGTACCAAGAATTGGGAATAAATCTGTGAATATCCGCTTCTCGGATCAAGCGGTTAAAGATTTAAAAGATTTTGATACGGTTGAAAGAGTTCTGATCGCTAAAAAAATTGAATATTTGGCAGAAAATTTTGAGAGTTTAAAAACGACTAAAAAAGTTCGTGAGCTCAAAGGCTCGGTTTACGAGGGACAGTATCGTTATACGATTGCTCGAAAAATTCGTGCACTTTTTCGTATCGAAAATGGTGACCTGCTATTGTTGATATTGCGTGTAGGCAAGCGTAAGGATGTTTATGAGAACTAACGTTTCTGTGGATATAATGTGACCTTAAAAGAGAGTGATAAATTATGATAATTCGTAAACTTTTTAAATTTGAAAACGCCCATATTGTTCGGGGATGTTCGACCCAGCGATGCCGTGCATCTCTTCACGGACATTCGTACAAAGTAGAAGTACTCTTTGAATCTCAGTATCTTGATAATGGGCAGATGGTATACGATTTTGGGCTGATGAAGCAGGGGATGAAAGAGCTTATCGACAGTTTCGATCATGCGATTGCCCTTTGGGAAGGCGATGATCGTGAGTATATTGCCGATATGAAACGTCATTCCAACCGTTGGGTACAGCTTCCTGTTTCACCCTCCGCAGAGCAGTTTAGCCGTGTGATATTTATGATGATTGATACGCTTCTTGGGTGTACGAACAGCATCAACGGTGAGCGTGGGGTGAAGCTTCACAGTATTATCGTTCATGAGACCGATACGGGATATGCGCAATGTTTTAGTGAGGATGCGTATTCGGATCTAATGGGAACTATTAATTTAGAAAAAATTCTTTTTAGCGATGAAGTGCGAGAAGGATGGAGTGATTCACAGCTTTGGGAGAAGGTCAAAAGCGGTACGCCGTTTACGAATCCTTCGAGCGTTTAAAAGGTCACGAGCGACTTTTGTTCATTGGAACTCATACACCAACGCGTCGGAATAATTTTTACTTCAGAGTCTTTTTCAAACCCTTCTACGCTTGCATCCACCATCATAAAAGCGTTAGCCTGCGCAAGCGGCAAGATCATCCCTGGACCAAAAACTTTTGCCGGGGTAAAAGCTGCACCATCAAACCATCCGGGGATGAGAGATCTTCGGCCTTTTTTCATTATAAAGGGATGTGCTATTTTGGTTGTGATGGAACTTAGATATTTATCATTACGACCACAAAGTGCCATGATGGTACTTTGTCCGAAAAGTTCGAAACATAATGCTGCTGCAAGAGGATTTCCGGGGAGATTAAGGATAAGGGTTTTTCCAATACGGCCGAAGGTAGTGGGTTTGCCGGGCTTGATGTCAACGGATTCGAAAAATGTTTCCATCCCAAGCGCTCTAAATGCCTCTTTGGTGTAATCCGCATCCCCGACACTGACCCCTCCGGATGTGATGATAAAATCCGCGTCCAACGCACTTTTGATATGTTCTTGGATACTCTCCATTGTGTCTTCAGCGGTTCCGGTAAAAATGACATTGCATCCAAGCTCTCGTGCCCGAGCAGCGAAAGTCGGGGTATTGGTATTGTAAAGCTGATGGGAATCAATAGCCTCAAAATGCATTTTCAGCTCATTGCCGGAGGCGAACAAGGCTACTTGAGGTGATCTAAAAGCGCGTACGTGAGTACGGCCTTGAGATGCGAGGAGGGTAATGTGATGCGCATGAAGCATTGTCCCTTCTTCAAGCAGAAGTGTTTCAAATTGAATGTCTTCCCCTTTGAGCCGAATGTGTTGAGAGGGGCGGATGTTTTTTGGAAGAGTGACGTTGTTATTGGTGAAAGTGACTTCTTCAATGGGGACGATGGCTTCACATCCTTGTGGAATTTTAGCGCCGGTCATGATCCGAATGCATTGATCTTCGACCATGCGAATATCATCTTTGTCACCGGCAAAAATGGTGCACGATTGCGGCAATGTTTTTCCCGCATCGCCAACATAAACAGCATACCCGTCCATCGCGGAATTGTCGTATGGAGGAAGGCAATTGGATGCGCGTATGCTCTCTGCCAAAACACGCCCAAGCGCATTTTCAATGGGAATAATCTCACTGCCAAGAAACTTGGAATGAGTGTAAATAAGGGCCAATGCCTCTTCAACCGTTACCGCCATTAAACTATCCTTGAGCATTTTGAGTCATTATAGACAAAATAGGGTAAAATCTCCTTTATGGAAGCAATGTATAACCTTGGTTTGGAAATTCATATTGTTGGCGTACTCGTGCTGATGGGGGTTGTGATGTTCAACATCTTAATGCTCACCCTCTCAAAGCATCTAATCGCCTATGCAAAACGGATGCGGATTGTTATGCCCATTTCTGCATCGCTCATCTTTTTAGTGCTATTTACGGGTGCCATTATGATGGCAGCAAAGCATTTACAGTTTACTTTTATGAATATTGCAATGATTATGGGAGTGATTGTGATGATCGTTTTGGAAACCAAGCGATACAAAACGCTTAAATATCATACGAATATTCAAGAAGAAAATGCCCTTGGCAAATATAAGCAGAAAGCTTTTCGTTATTTGGGACTTGAGATGGCGATTTTGATTTCCTTGAGTGTTTGGATGATGCGTTGAAATATATGCTTCACCCTAATGCGGGCACAAACGAGCTTGTTGTCTCAGGAGAAGAGTATAAATATCTCATAAAGGTCCGTCGTCATGTGATCGGTGATTTGATCGTTTTCCGTCATCGAGATACCTTAGCTCTTGCCCATACGTACCGCTTGGAAAAGACAGACGGTAAAAACGGCTATTTTGTTTTGGAAAACTCCCAAAAATCATCCTGTGAAGCTCAAAAAAAACTGCACATCGGCTGGTGTATCGTGGACCCAAAAACGATTGAAAAGACCTTGCCCATGTTGATGGAGCTGGGTGTTTCAAAAATCACCTTTATCCACTGCAAACGCTCCCAACGAAATTTTCGACTTGATTTTGAACGTTTTAATCGTATTATGGAGAGTGCCATGATGCAATGCGGCCGTACCTCGTTTATCGAGTTTGCCGAGGCTCCTGCTTTAAGCACGTTTTTGAATATCCATTCCCAAGCGATTGTTCTTGATTTTGGCGGCGAAGCTTTGGATAAGAACGAAGCCGTGGAGACCGTCATTATCGGATGCGAGGGAGGCTTTGATGAGAGTGAACGCAAAGTGTTTAATGCCCATCGTATCCGTCATTTTAATGTGCCGATGGTGTTGCGGTCTGAGACGGCAGTCGTAGCCATAGCATCGCTGCAGTTGTAAAAAAAGAAAATTTCGGATATAATTCGCCTCCAACAATCCGTTCCCAGGTACGGATGTAAAATCAAAACCGATTGACGTACAACGCCGTCATTCACAAGGTAACATTATGAAAAAAGAACTTCACCCAAATACTGTTGAATGTACTGTTAGCTGCGCATGCGGTAATACATTCACAACTACAAGCATCAAAGATGCTTTCCGTGTTGATATTTGTAACGAATGTCACCCGTTCTATACAGGTTCTGAGCGTCAAGTAGACACTGCCGGCCGTATCGACAAGTTCAAAAAACGTTACGCGCTTAATTCGTAATGTGAACGCCAAAGGAGCAAAAGCCCCTTTGGCTGCGTTAGCCGTTAAGGCACTGAAGCTTGCCTCTTTGAGGCAGATTTTTTCTTGAATCATAGAAAAATTAAAGACTAAAGAGAGCAGAATGTTATCTCTTGTACCTACTCCTATCGGTAATATTTCCGATATCTCCATCCGTTCCCTTGAAGTCCTCTCTACTGCTGATATTATTTTGTGTGAAGATACCCGTGTTACGAAAAAACTCATACACTTGCTCAAAGAACGTCATGATCTCACCACCAGCGAACCCCAATTTTTGAGTCTCCACTCTCATAATGAAGTGGAATTTGTCTCCAAGCTAACTCCCGATTTTTTTAATGCCAATGTGCTTTATGTGAGTGATGCAGGAATGCCCGGGATCAGTGATCCGGGGCAATTATTGGTACGCTATTGTTTGGACAATGGAGTAAAATACGATATTTTACCGGGAGCGAATGCGGTTCTCAGTGCGTTTGTCGCAAGTGGCTTTTGTGAGACAAAAATGCTCTTTTTCGGATTTTTGCCGCACAAAGGAAACGATCGTTCCATCGCATTGCAAGAGGCACTTTTTAATGGCTATACCACCGTATTGTATGAATCTCCTAAGCGTTTGGATAAACTGCTACAGGAGATTACGGTATCCGCACCATTGCGTCGAGTATTTTTGGCAAAAGAGATCACGAAAAAATTTCAGCGCTTTTTTCACGGGACGGCACAACAATTGCTTTTAGAGATGGAAGGCGAAATACGAGGGGAATGGGTGGTCGTAATCGAAGCCTCAGAATCTCAGGGGGCAAGTTTGAATGAATCGGATATTCTCGCCCTTGATATACCCAAAAAAGCAGCATCCAAACTCATCGCCAAAATCACGGGCGAAAACCCAAAAGAGTGCTATACCCGCCTCTTAAAATTATAAGGAATATTATGCTCATTTACGGAAAACAACCAGTCTTTTATGCCATCGAGCGTCACCGCGAACGGATTAAAACTCTCTATCTCGCCAAAGAGGTCGATAAAAAAGAGTATGGACAATTGATGAAAATGGGATTCGAGGTAAAACGCATTCCTGAAAATGCAGCACAATCGATGGTCAAAGGGGGAAATCACCAGGGGTATATTGCGGAGATTTCTCAAATCGTCCCGTATGCTTCTCCTTTTTTGAAAAAATGCGGTTTTATCGTTGTTTTAAGCTCCATCACCGATATGGGAAATATGGGTTCGCTCGTACGCAGTGCGTATGCTCTTGGGGCTGAAGCCCTTGTTATCACAGGAATACGGGAACCAAACTTGGAGGCGTTAATCCGAACGAGCAGCGGAGCAGCGCTTGACTTGCCGCTTGTCGTTGTTCATAATATTCACGATGTGATGCATGAGCTCAAGCAATCAGGATTTACTCTCTATGGAGCAACGCTAAAGGGAACCAATGTTAGGGATATGAGCTTTGATTCCAAACGGGCACTGATTTTAGGCAGTGAAGGCGAAGGATTGAGTGGACGTGTTGAAAAAGGGCTTGATCATGGGATATCCATTGAGATGGCGCATGATTTTGATTCGTTGAACGTCGGAGTTGCGGGAGCAATTTTAATGGAGAGAATGCGATGAATACGATAAAAACATTTGAAGATTTACAAGAGCTTGGAAGCAATAGCATCCACGAGAGTACTCATATTGCCCGTTCGAAGATCGAATCCCTGCTGAACAAATCGTTTGGGGAATTAACCAAAGTGCAGTTTATGGGATTTATCTCTATTTTAGAGCGTGAGTACCGATTGGATCTTTCTGCATTACGGGAAGAATTTGATGCCTATATGCAAATAAATCAGGAGAATGCTGTTGCACAAAAATCAGTTATTTTACAAGCTAAATCACGTGCTCGAGGGATGTGGCTGATTGGTGCTTTTGTCGCCATTGTCATACTGGTTGCTATTGGCTGGATGATACAAGGAGAATTAAGTATTTTTCCAAAAGAAGAGGTGATGCAACTGAACACTTCCGAGGTGGAAATTGTCGAAGAGAATCTCTCGATGGACGTCAATGCAAGCAGCGAGTCAAATGCAACCGATCTTAATAATACACAACCTCTTTTAGTGCAAACGTCCGAAGAAAACACAAGTGCACGTACGGATAGAGCAGGAGAGTATCTTGGGTCAGCCGTGAGTATCAAACCTATCAGCAAGGTTTGGGTCGGGATGATGAATTTAGCGACCGGAGTAAAAACTCAAATGGTAACGGATAAGCCTATCGTGATTGATACGACCAAAGAGTGGCTTTTCATATTTGGCCATGGGCGCTTGGAAATAGCTGCTTCGGATAAGAATACAACGTTAAAAGAAAAAAATACGGTATGGTTTTCCTATGAAAATGGTAAGCTCGTGCAGTTGACTCATGCGCAGTTTCAAGCGAAAAACAGAGGAACGAGCTGGTAGTGAAAGCTTTTGTTTGGCTGTTAGTACTCCCATGCCTTTTGATTGCCAGAGAGAATAAAAGTAGGATGGATATCCACCTCAATGGAGGGGGGATATTGTCCACAAAAATTGTTTATCAAGCACTGAATACTTCAGGACAGCGTGTCGGAATGGTCCGCTATGAGAACAATGGAAAAAGTATTCACATGGAACTTGTGGCAAGCGGGATCAAGCCGTTTGAGCCAAAATACTTTGCCGAAGTTTTACGTGAAAACGGGATTATCCTTACCAAAGGGATATTTCGTGACAAGCGATGGATCATGGAGTTTAATACCGAAGCGGCTCAGTGGAATATCCCCGCTATCACACCCGATGAGGGTGCTCAAATGGAAAAAAGTCTTACCGCTAATTGGTTTGTTGTCAATCAATCCAATGCTATTTCAATTGAAGCGCCTTACGGGAATAAATGGTATCCGGATGTTGCCGTGCTGGACAGTTCCATGCGCATCCTTTCCTCCATCCGGGAATTTATACCGCGGGAACGGCTGGACTTTTCATTACCGGAAGAGGCAATGTATCTAAAAGTTTCCAATGCGAATGGGATGAAATTGCTCAAAGAGGGTATGTGGGTAGAGCACAGTGACACTGGGCGTTAAAGCGGCATAAGCTTGAGAGCAGAGGAAAAGTGCTAGAATGGCACAATTTTTTAATGGCAGGTATACATTATGTTTGATGAAATTCAATTTGATCGAATTAAACGACTTCCAAAATACGTTTTTGCCGAAGTAAATGAGCTGAAAATGGCTCGCAGACGCGCTGGTGCGGATGTTATTGATTTTAGTATGGGAAACCCTGACGGAGATACTCCGGAGCACATTCGCCAGAAGCTTATTGAATCGGCTCAAAAGACCAAAACGCATGGTTATTCAGCATCCAAAGGGATACCAAAACTTCGTCAGGCGATTTGTGACTGGTATAAGCGTCGTTACGATGTTGATCTCGATCCTGAAACCGAAGCGGTCGCAACGATGGGGTCAAAAGAGGGGTATGCCCATTTGGCGTACGCCATTACCAACCCGGGGGATGTCGCGGTCGTTCCTGACCCAACCTATCCGATCCACTCGTATGCGTTTATCCTTGCGGGCGGAAATGTTCAAAAAATGGAACTTCCGTTTGATGAAGATTACAAAGTCGATGAGGACCTCTTTTTTGAGCGTCTTGAAACGGCATTTCACATCTCATTTCCTAAACCGAAATACGTCGTGGTCAACTTTCCCCACAATCCGACTACCGCTACGGTAACGCCTGATTTTTACACACGTATCGTTGCTATGGCAAAACGGGAACGTTTTTATATTATCAGTGATATTGCTTACGGAGATTTGACGTTTGACGGATATAAAACTCCCTCGATAATGTCGGTACCCGGGGCAAAAGATGTCGCCGTCGAGAGCTTTACCCTCTCGAAAAGTTATAATATGGCGGGATGGCGTGTCGGTTTCTTTGTCGGAAATCCTAAACTTATCGGTGCGCTACAAAAGATCAAAAGCTGGTTGGATTATGGGATGTTTACCCCGATTCAAGTGGCCGCTACTATCGCATTGAATGGCGACCAAAGTTGCGTTCAAGAGATTACCGATAAATATGACCATCGCCAAGATGTTTTATTGGAAGCGTTCAACCGTGCGGGATGGCCGGTACGTCGCAATCAAGCGTCAATGTTTGTATGGGCTCGCATTCCGGAGTGTGCACGTCATTTGGGAAGTTTGGAATTTTCCAAACGTCTTTTGGTTGAAGCCAATGTGGCAGTAGCCCCAGGGATCGGTTTTGGAGAGTACGGCGATGAATACGTCCGTATCGCGTTGATTGAGAATGACAAACGTATCCGTCAAGCGGCAAAAAATATCAAACAATTTTTACAAGAATTCAACTGCAAGGTGCCTGAGTGATTCGTGTCGGTGTCCTTGGTGTCGGAACGGTAGGCCGAGCCGTTGTTCAAATATTGGAAGAAAATCAAGCAATCATTACGGCCCGTTCAGGCGAAGCAATCGTCGTCAAAAGCGGCGTGGTTCGTGATCTTGGCAAGGTTGGCGATTTAACGATCCAAATGAGTCAAGATCCCTATGACATAATCAATGACCCTGAAATTGACATTGTTGTTGAGCTTATGGGAGGGATTGAGCTTCCGTTTGAACTTCATAAAGCAGCCCTTAAAAAAGGCAAAGCGGTGGTAACAGCGAATAAAGCGCTTCTCGCGTACCATCGGTATGAGCTTCAAGAGATCGCAGGTGAAATCCCTTTTGAGTTTGAAGCCAGTGTCGCTGGGGGAATTCCCATTATTAGTGCGTTACGGGATGGGCTTTCTGCGAATCATATTCTCTCTATTATGGGAATTATGAACGGCACGTGCAACTTTATGCTCACAAAGATGATGCAAGAAGGGGTTGCTTTTGATGCAGTTTTGGCTGAAGCTCAGACTCTTGGATACGCGGAAGCGGATCCGACCTTTGATATTGGCGGATTTGACGCTGCCCATAAATTGCTGATCCTTGCCTCGATCGCGTATGGCATTGATGCTAAGCCCGAAGAGATCCTTATCGAGGGGATCGAAGGGGTCACTCAAGCGGATATCGCCTTTGCCAAAGAGTTTGGGTATACGATCAAGCTTTTGGGGATTGCTAAGCGTGATGGAGATGAAGTTGAGCTTCGTGTTCACGCCGCATTGGTTAAGCAAGAGGAGATGATTGCTAAAATCGATGGCGTTATGAATGGAATCAGTGTTGTGGGTGATCGTGTCGGTGAAACGCTGTATTATGGTCCTGGAGCTGGTGGGAATGCAACCGCAAGCGCTGTGGTTGCAAACATTATAGACATTGTTCGTTCCGGAAAACGATCCCCAATGCTTGGATTTAACCACCCCCTTGAAGAGGGGCTGCGCTTACGAAGCATTGATAAGATTCGTTCGAAGTATTATTTGCGATTGCGTATTACCGATAAAGCTGGGATCTTGGCAAAAGTGACCCAGCTTTTTGCCGATCATGCCATATCCATCGAGGCAATGATACAGCGTCCTTATGCGCAAGAATGCGCGCATCTGTTGATTTCAACCCATGAAGCGCAAGAGAGTGATATTCGTTCTTTGATGAAAGAGCTGGAGGCACTGGAAACCGTCCTTGAAACTCCCTATATGATACGTATTGTTTAAAACAGTACGTATTAAATCCCTCTTTTTTACCTTAATAAAACTTTAACTTATATTCTTGTACAATACGCGTCCACTTTGCCCTCTTGGACAAAAACCGTTGAGTATTTATAACTGCGTAGGCGTAGTTACAAGTATTGGTGTGATTTTGCGCACACCTACGGGAGGGCGAGGGATTTAACAATTGGGAGCATGACCATGAAAGTTCGTTCTTCGGTGAAGAAAATGTGCGACGATTGCAAAATCATCAAGCGCAAAGGGATTGTACGAGTAATCTGCAAAACCCCAAAACATAAACAAAGACAAGGATAAACATGGCACGTATTGCTGGTGTGGACCTACCTAAGAAAAAACGTCTCGAGTATGCATTAACGTATATATACGGTATTGGATTGCATACTTCACGTAAAATTTTGGATGCTACTGGGCTTGATTACAACAAACGTGTGTATGAGCTTAGTGAAGACGATGCTGCAACAATCGCAAAAGAGATTCGTGCAAGCAATATCCCTGTAGAGGGTGATCTTCGTAAGCAAGTTGCTATGGATATTAAAGCGTTGATGGATCTTGGTTCTTACCGTGGTCTTCGTCATCGTAAAGGTCTCCCATGCCGTGGTCAAAAAACCAAAACCAATGCTCGTACCCGTAAAGGTAAGAAGAAAACTGTCGGCTCAGCCACAAGATAAGGGATTAGCGTATGGCAAAAAGAAAAGCAACCCGTAAAAAAGTAATTAAAAAGAATATTGCTAAAGGTATCGTTCATATCTTAGCTTCATTCAATAACACTCTTGTAACCGTAACGGACGAGATGGGTAACATGATCGCATGGAGCTCAGCTGGTTCACTTGGATTCAAAGGGTCAAAAAAATCGACACCTTTTGCTGCTCAACAAGCAGTAGAAGATGCGATGGGAAAAGCAATGGTCCACGGTATTAAAGAAGTGGGAATTAAAGTTCAAGGTCCAGGTTCTGGTCGTGAAACTGCAGTTAAAAGTGTTGGTGCTATCGAGGGTTTACGTGTTTCATTTATGAAAGACGTTACTCCACTACCTCACAATGGATGTCGTGCGCCTAAGCGCCGACGTGTGTAAGGAGCTTACTTATGGCAAGATATAGAGGACCCGTAGAAAAAATCGAAAGAAGATTCGGTGTAAGTCTTGGACTAAAAGGCGAGCGTCGTTTAGCTGGTAAAAGTGCTCTTGACAAGCGTCCTTATGGACCTGGTCAGCACGGTCAGCGTCGTACAAAAATTTCTGAATACGGTACACAGCTTCGTGAAAAACAAAAAGCGAAGTTCATGTACGGTTTGAGCGAAAAGCAAATGCACTCATTGTTTGATGAAGCAAAGCGTCGCCAAGGAAATACCGGTACGAACTTGATCATGTTGTTAGAGCAGCGTCTTGACAATGTTGTTTATCGTATGGGCTTTGCAACGACTCGTCGTTTTGCACGTCAATTGGTAAATCACTGTCACGTACTCGTTGATGGCAAGCGTGTTGATATCCCTTCTTACCGTGTTAAACCGGGACAGAAAATTGAGATTAACGAAAAAAGCAAAAAGAACAACCAAGTTGTTCGTGCAATGGAATTAACGAATCAAACAGGTCTTGCTTCATGGGTTGATATCGATCAAGCAAAAGTATTTGGTATTTTTACACGTCTTCCAGAGCGTGAAGAGGTAGTTATTCCTGTTGAAGAACGTCTAATCGTTGAGCTTTACTCGAAATAATCAATAAAGAAAGGGCACTCGGCATGAAAAAAATTAAAACTTCTCCGCTTCTACCAAAAGAGT
>DASUNE010000108.1:0-9957 GCA_036277315.1 Sulfuricurvum sp. | reverse complement strand
TGCCGAGGTATCGTAATAGATGAATTGAGCTACTTTAAATTGGTATGTTTTCGCATATCGATCGTAGAAATGGATCATATCGAGTTCGGCATTGCTTTTAGAGAGAGGCATGGTCGAAAAATAGGGAATGATGACGTTACGAAGCCACTGGGTGGTTTGTTTGATGTTTTGAAGTTCCCGTATATCATTGTGATACTCTTGGATGATGTTCTGCGTAAGAGAGCGTTTGGCGTCAAACCATGCGACCGACGAGAGGAGCATAATGCCAAAAACAAGAAGACTAAACGTCAGGAGCCATTTAAGGATCATTGAACGGCTCCTGTGTTTGCGGATGGTGTAGCAGTCTCTTTTTTTAAGGTTGCTTCAAACGTCAAGGTATTGTAATCGGTTTTATAAGAAGAAGCGACGGGTATAGCGGTAATCGTAGAGACTTGACGTTGAAAGTTTTTTTCAAAAAGGTAAAGTTCCATAAGGGTTTTGCATTGGTATTTGAAGTTTAATGCAAGCTCTCCCCCTTCGATGAAGCTCACTTCTTGAGGTTTGATGAGGGTTAAAACCGGTTCAAAAAGGATGAGGTCGTCAATGAGATGATGGTCTAGCGGGGTTGAGCTCTTGAGTTGAGAAATGATCTCCTGGAGCTGTTTTTCATCCAGGATATCGGTGCTGCGCAAGGCTTGATTGAGTTGGGTTTCGATTGCATCGTATTCATTCAAAGAAGCTTGGTAGGAACTGTAAGCATCATGGCTTTGAAATAATCCAAACAGCATAAAGAGAAAAGCAAAGAAGATGGAAACGAGAGTGCCCAGATAAAATTCTCGTGCTGCTTTGACACTGCCGGGGAGGAAGTTCATGTTTTTATCCAAAAACAGCATGCCGACTTCCAGACTGTTTTTTTGCGCTGCACTGGGATTGAGTCCATCAACGATCAGAGAGGGTTCCAGTATAGCGATATTGAGACCGGTTGACGCATGCAATTGCATCGGGACGATCTCACCGTCGGCGATGCTTCCGCAAATGGCGATGAATTCAAACTTAGCTTCACGGTACTGTTGGTTGGCGTAGGCAACGGTTCTGTTGATATCACTGATCTGCTCCATTATCCGTTCGGTTTCATCCTCCGATTGCAAAAAGCCGACACGACTGAATAAAAGGGTCCCATTCTGTACGGCTACAATGAGATTTCTTTTTTCCTCCGTATAAATACAAAGATAACTTTTGTTGCCAAAGGCAAATTGTGCCAAAGAAAACAGGGCATAACGCTCGATACTGATATGGGTTAGGTGTTCATGTTTTGGAATGGGAGCGATACAGGTGAGAATCTCATTTTCATAAAGCCCTTCGTAGCGATGGAGCGCGCTTTCTCCCGTCACATCCGATGTGGTAGAGAGTTTATTTAATACAAGTTTTTCAGGGATTTCCCCATTTTCATGGATCTTGGCAATAAGGGCACTGCGAACGGTAGCTTCATTTTTGATAACCGAGGGGAGGGTGATGGATTCTTCGACAATCGTATCACTGAAATACAACAGGTAGATATTTGTTTTTGATTTTAGATAATGGGCAACGTCATGAGGTTCGGTAAAGTCTTTTGGAGGAAAAAAAGTATATTTGTTTTTTGACCTTTTGACCTCAGTGATGGAGGTTAAATCATCGTGAATACGAACAATAGTGATTGAACCCACGAAACCCCTTGTGATTGAATACGTTATCATATTAAAAGCAAGTATTGTACCTATTTTTTTGAAGATACGTATCACTTCAAAAGCCCTTTTTGCTATAATCACGTCACTTATTGTCATAAGCAAGGGCAATGAGAAGAGAATTCTCAAGGAAAATCACATGAAAAATATGTTTACGGGCAAATATCGCCCTTATCCGCAAGTTGATTTGCCAAATCGTATTTGGCCGACCAAAACCATCACACACGCTCCAATCTGGTGCAGTGTCGATCTTCGCGACGGAAACCAAGCGTTGATCACTCCGATGAATTTGGACCAAAAGCTCTCTCTCTTCTCGCTCTTGCTGAAACTTGGATTTAAAAATATCGAAGTGGGATTTCCCTCGGCATCTCAAGTGGAGTTTGATTTTTTACGGACATTGGTGGAAAAAAATCTCATTCCCGATGATGTGACGGTACAAGTTCTCGTCCAAGCACGTGAACATTTGATTGACAAAACGTTCGAGGCGTTGGCGGGGGTTAAAAAAGCGATTGTCCATCTTTATAACTCTACCTCCACGGCACAGCGTAAAATTGTATTTGGAAAAGAGCAGGACGAAATTATTTCGTTGGCGTTAGAGGGGGTAGAGATGGTTAAAGCCCGTGCCCTTAAACACGACGGTGAGATAAGCTTGGAGTATTCGCCGGAGAGTTTTACGGGGACGGAACTTGAATTCGCCGCTCGTATCTGTAATGCAGTAACCGACGCATGGGGAATCAGCGCGAGCCGTAAAGTGGTGATTAACCTCCCGGCAACCGTGGAGATGGCAACACCCAATGTCTATGCGGATCAGATCGAGTGGATGGGACGTCATCTTACCAATCGTGAGCATGTCTTGATCTCTACCCATACCCACAATGATCGCGGAACGTCGGTTGCCGCAACGGAATTGGCATTGTTGGCGGGGGCTGATCGTGTCGAGGGGACACTGCTTTCCAATGGAGAGAGAACGGGAAATGTAGACATCATCACCTTGGCATTGAATATGTATACCCAAGGAGTAGACCCACAGCTTGATTTCAGTGATTTGGAGACAGTGGTTCGTATCGTCGAAGAGTGTACGGATATGAAGACGCATGAGCGCCATCCGTACGTAGGAGAGCTTGTCTATACCGCCTTTTCGGGATCACACCAGGATGCGATCAAAAAAGGGATGGAGTATCAGCGTGCCAAAGAGGATGAATTCTGGGAAGTCCCTTATCTCCCGATCGATCCTCAGGATGTCGGGCGCAGTTATGAGGGGATTATCCGGATAAACTCTCAATCAGGTAAAGGGGGGGTAGCGTACGTGCTCGAAGACACCTTCGGTTATGTCTTGCCCAAAAAAATGCACCCTGAAATCGGGGCAATCGTCCAAAAAGTGACCGATAAAGCAGGACGGGAACTCTCCAGCGAAGAGATTTTAGACATTTTTGAAAAAACCTATTTCGGTGAACCGCATGACATCGAGTTTGTCGATTATTCGGTTATTTCGGAAAGCGCCAAAGAACACTCGGCCAAGTGCATTTTGGAATATACTCACAACGGCAAGACGATCCGAAGCGAAGGACAGGGGAACGGCCCGATCGATGCGTGTAAAAATGCGCTGATGGTGGAATATTCCCACCCGTTTAAGATACTCTCCTACAGTGAACATTCCCGGGGCGAGCTTTCCAGTGCAGAAGCGGTGGCATACATCGAAATCCAGACCCAAAAAGAAGAGAAGTTTTTTGGCGTCGGGAGTGATAACGACATCACCGTTGCTTCTATTAAGGCGATGTTTAGCGCTTTGAATCGGGCGTTTTCTTAGTTGTCATTCCGTGCTACGACACGGAATCTAATATGATTTCTTGCTCCGAAGCTCCAGCTTGGGAGTGTATACCACTTGGATGCATTCCCAACGAGGACGTTGGGAACGAGAGAAAAACTTCTCTTTTCCTTCTAATTTCTTTAATTAAACCCATATTCGCTATAATCGCGCAATTTTATCCAAGATGAGAGTAGCCAATGATGGACGTACGCGAAGCTTTTTTAGCCTTTTTTGAATCAAAAAACCACACCCGAGTTGCCAGTTCTCCTCTCGTTCCGGATGACGCGACACTGTTGTTTACCAATGCCGGTATGGTTCCGTTTAAGTCCATTTTTACGGGCGATATTCCTGCGCCTGCGAATCCGAGAGCGACGAGTTCACAGACCTGTCTTCGTGCGGGCGGGAAACACAATGATCTGGAAAATGTCGGTCATACGGCACGCCACCATACCTTTTTCGAGATGTTGGGGAACTTCAGTTTCGGGGATTATTTCAAAGAAGAGGCGATTGCCCATGCGTGGGAATTTATCACCCAAGTGATGAAACTCCCCGTCGATAAGCTCTGGGTAACGGTTCATGAATCTGACGATGAAGCCGAAGAGTTGTGGAAAAAGCATATCTCCGCTGATCGCATTATGCGTTTGGGAGATAAAGACAACTTTTGGCAAATTGGCGATACGGGTCCCTGCGGTCCGTGTTCGGAGATTTTTGTCGATCAGGGTGCCGAGCATTTTAATGGGCCTGAGGATTATATGGGGGGCGATGGAGATCGTTTCTTGGAAATTTGGAACCTTGTATTTATGCAGTATGAGCGCAATGCGAAGGGGGAATTGAAACCGTTGCCAAAACCTTCCATCGATACGGGTATGGGATTGGAGCGTGCGGTTGCGGTTCTTGAAGGAGTTCGTAGTAACTACGATTCGACCCTTTTCATGCCGATCATCCGTAAAGTAGAAGCCCTCATCGGAAAGCCGTACGATTATGCAAGCGGTGCATCGTACCGTGTTATCGCCGATCATATCCGCACCGTGACCTTTTTGCTGGCGCAAGGGACAAACTTCTCGAATGAAGGGCGTGGTTATGTTCTTCGCCGTATTTTACGTCGTGCGGTACGTCACGGGTATCTCCTTGGATTTACCAAGCCGTTTATGTTTCAAATCGCCGATACGGTTGCTGAATTGATGGGGAAAGAATACCCTTACATCGTCGAAAAATTGAACGTCGTCAAAGAACAGATCATGCTCGAAGAAGAGCGTTTTTTCAAAACCATCGCTTCGGGGATTGAGCTGTTTAACGAAGAGCTCAAAAATACCAAAGAGATCTTTAGCGGTGAAGTGGCGTTTAAACTTTACGATACCTTTGGATTCCCCCTCGATTTGACCGAAGATATGCTTAAAGAGAAACACCTGGCACTCGATACCGGTACCTTTGAAGCCCTTATGAAAGAACAGCGAACGCGTGCAAAAGCGGCGTGGAAAGGTTCGGGAGACGCGGCAGTCGAGGGAGATTTTAAAACGCTTCTTGAGACGTTTGGGGTCAATACCTTTATCGGGTATGCCTACACCAAAGCTCCGGTCAAAATCCAAGCGTTGTTGGGTGAGAATTTTGAGCGCGTGGAGTCACTTCATGCCCACCAGCACGGATGGGTTTTATTGGAGCAAACCCCGTTTTATGCCGAAAGCGGCGGACAATGCGGGGATAATGGGGTATTAGGAAGCAAAGCCGTGGTTACGGAGACGAAAAAATTCCACGGTCTTAATCTTTCCCGTATCGAGACAAAAGAGACGATAACTGTCGGTGAAACGATCGAAGCAATCGTCGATACATCCCGAAACGAGATCGCCAAACACCACTCAGCTACCCATCTTCTTCATGCGGCGTTGTACGAGTTGTTGGGTGAACACATCTCCCAAGCGGGCTCATTGGTCGAGCACAACCGTTTGCGTTTTGACTTCTCCCATCCCAAAGCGATGAGTCACGATGAGATAGCGCAAATCGAAGAGCGGGTGAATTTTCATATTCTCCATGCCCTAGAGGGTGTGACGAAAGAGATGAGCATCGAGGAAGCCAAAAAAAGCGGTGCAAAAGCGCAGTTTGGTGAAAAATACGGCGATACGGTCCGTGTGGTCAATTTCGGGTCGGCATCGGTTGAGTTTTGCGGTGGTACCCACGTCGATAACACAGCCTCGATCGGGACCTTTATCATCACCAAAGAAAGCGGTGTCAGCGCAGGGGTTCGACGTATCGAAGCCGTATGCGGCAATGCAGCCTACAATCTCTTTAAATCGCAGCGCCATTTGCTCGAAGAAGTCGAAGGTTCGGTCAAAAACCGTGATGTATTAGCGGGAATCGAGCGATTGAAAGATCAGATCAAAACCCTCAAAGGGGAATTGACGGCACTTGCCTCGTCTTCCAAAGAAGAAATTAATGTGACGATGATGGGCAATACGGCAGTCGTTGTCGCAGAACTTGGGATCGGAGACATCAAAGAGCGTATCGATGAGCTTAAGAATGCGCACGACTCGATTTGTGTCATGCTATTCCAAGTTAAAGACGATAAAGTGTTACTCGCAAGCGGGGTAAAAAATTCGAACGTCAAAGCCGGAGACTGGGTCAAAGCAATCGCACCGATCGTCGGCGGCGGTGGCGGAGGACGTCCTGATTTTGCTCAAGCGGGCGGGAAAGACCCCTCTAAAATCAACGAAGCGTTAGAGCAAGCTCTGGCGTATATCACTAAGGAATTAAATTGAAAGACTTTTTATATCAACTGTTCGCCGATTATCGTAATACGATAATCTTTTTGCACATCATCAGTGCCGTTATTTGGGTTGGTGGAATGATCGCTATCCGTTTTGCCGTTCACCAATCGTGCGCGATGATCGCCGATCCAAAAATGCGTATGGAACGTGCGGTTCATACGCTTGGCCGATTATTTACCATCGTATGGCCACTTGCCATTGTTTTGATTGTTACGGCCGTTATTATGGCGGTAGGTCTTGGATTTCGGGCAGCGGCATTGGATGCTATGGGGAATGTAATCGATGATTATGCGATGAGTCTGTACCAAACGGTTCACATCAAAGAAGCGATTTGGATGATTATGGCGATTAATCTGGGTGCGATGATGTACCGAAGAGGCCAAGCCAAAAAAGCGTTGCTGGTGGATAATTTGGAGCGTGCCAAAGAGATGCTGAGCCCTATCGCACAATATATGGTTCCTTTGAATATCGTTTTGGGCGTGATCGCGATTTTTATAGGCGTGGTTCTTCGTAACGCATATTAATGCTACGACTCTGCTCTTCTTCCATCACCCGCGCGCAGCTTCTTCGTGCGGCGGGTATCCCTTTTTTTCAAGAGTCCATCGATTTTGATGAAGACTCTATAATCTCCTCTTGTCCTAAAAACTTTGTCTACCAAGCCACTCTTGGAAAATATCGTGTTAATTATGAAAAATTTGGATGCACTGATTTTCCTCTACTCGTAGCCGATACCGTGGTCACGGCACAGGGGAAGATCTTGCGAAAAGCAAAAGACGAAGCCGATGCGAGAGCCATATTGGCGACTCAAAGCGGCAGAGATGTCGCTATTCTTACTTGTATGATTTACAAGACCCCTCGTTTGGAGCTGATCGATATTTCTTCTACCCACTATTTTTTCGATATTTTTAATCCTGACGATGTCGAACACTATATTAGTAGCGGTGATTGGCAAGGAAAAGCGGGCGCGTGCATGGTCGAGGGATTTTGTAAATCGTATATTCGTGAGGTCAGAGGGTATGAGAGTACGGCGATGGGATTAAGTGTGGAAGTGTTGAAACCATTTTTATGAATAATCCTTACGCCAACGAACTCAAAGCCCTCAAACGTTCAGGACGCTACCGCCAACGTGCTCTTGCAGACGAAAATCTCATTGATATGGCATCCAACGATTATTTGGGACTGGCGCATTTGAGCGAGCTTCACGATAAGGCGTGTAAAACACTCAAAACTTACCCTTATCATGCTCCAAAATCCTCCATGCTCGTCAATGGATATCATCCGATTCATCAAGCTTTTGAGAATGCTTTATGCGAGGCGAACGGATTTGAAGCAGCAATCGTGATGGGAAGCGGATTTAATGCGAACATAGGGCTTATCGAATCGCTGGTTCGCAAAGGGGATCTGTTATTGATGGATGAGGAGTATCATGCCAGCGGTGTGGTAGCAAGCAAAATGTGCGAGGGACGGGTTGAATTTTTTGCCCACAATGATCCCAATGCACTCGAAAATTTGATCAACAATGCAGCGGAAAAAAGGATTATTGTGGCCGTCGAGGGGATTTACTCCATGGGCGGCGATGTGTTGTGCCGTGAGATACTGGAGATATGTGAGCGTTACGATGTTTTGGTCATTCTCGATGAGGCACACAGCAGCGGAGTGATCGGTGAGCACCTGATGGGTATCTTGGATTATTACACCATTGCACCCACGGCAAATATGATCAAGATGGGGACGCTTGGGAAAGCGTACGGGAGTTTTGGGGCGTATGTCCTCTCCTCAAGCCACATCAGCGACTATCTGATCAACCGTGCCAAGAACGTTATTTATGCCACCGCTCCTTCGCTGTACGATACGGCATTGGCACATCATTCGCTTGAGTACATCCAAGAAAACAGGGTTCATTTAAAAGAACAAATATCCTCCCGACAAAAAATCATCCAAAGGGTGCTTGGAATCAAGGTTCAGGGGTTGATCATCCCGATCGAGATAGGGGATAACCGTACGGTTATGGAGATACAGTTGAAGCTCAAAGAGGAGCTGGGGGTGTTGGTGGGAGCCATTCGTCAGCCGACGGTTAAAAAAGCGATACTTCGTCTGATTGCACGCACCGATATTTCCGAAGAAACGCTCATCTCAGTGTGTGAACGTCTTAGAGACGTTTGGATAAAATAACGTCATGAAACCCATCCACATTGATCAGCTAAAAATTGTTTATGAGGGAAAGAGTCTGGTCCAATGTTCCTTTGAGATACATGCTTCACTGGCATTGGTTGGGCAAAGCGGCAGCGGAAAATCCTTGATTTTAAAGACCCTGCTCGGGCTTAATGACAGCAGTTTGGAAGCGACTTTGGAGAAACGGGCAGATTTTGAATGGGTCATGGGGCAAAGTGTTTCGCTCGTTCCTCAAAACCCCTTTACCGCCCTCTCACCATTGACAAAAATCAAAGACCAAATGTTTCTTTCTCCAAAACGGTATCATGAAATTTTCGGATGGCTTGGACTTGACATACAGCTGTTGCAACGGTATCCCAGTGAGCTTTCAGGGGGGCAGCTTCAGCGTGTGGTGATCGCAATGGCACTTGGATTTCAGCCGCGATTGCTCTTGCTGGATGAACCGACGACGGCTTTGGACCCTGGATCCAAACAAGAGCTTATCCATCTTTTGAAAGATCTTCAACAAAAATTAGGGTTTTCAATGCTGTTTGTGACACACGATATGAGCGTTGCCAAAGAGCTATGTGAAGATATTTGTATCCTTAAAGAGGGAATGATAGTGGAAGAGGGTAAAATGGCAGAGGTGATTGCCTCTCCACAGAATCCTTATACACGCCGATTGATGGAAGCTGATTTTACCAACCGAATATTTAGAGTTTAAAATAGGGAAATATATGAATAAAAATTTATGGATTGCGCTTGGATTGGTCATTATGATCCCTTTGGGATATTTGGGATACATCATTTATAATTTTGAATACGAAACCCAACGCCTGATCAACTATAAGCCCCGTCTTACGACAGAAGTGTACGACCGAAACGGTGAAAAAATCGCCAACTTGTTCAGTGATGAACATCGTTATTATGTTTCGTATGAAAATATCCCTCCGCGTATGATTGAGGCGTTAGTCGCCATCGAAGATACGGATTTTTTTGAACACCACGGGGTCAATCCGGATGCTATTATGCGTGCGATCATCAAAGACGTATCGTCAGGAAAACTCAAAGAGGGTGCCAGTACGATTACGCAGCAATTGGTCAAAAATGCTTTATTGACACGAGAAAAGAAATTTTCTCGTAAGTTTAAAGAAGTGTTATACGCCATTCGTATAGAACAAGAGTTGAGCAAAGAGCAGATCATGGAGCGCTATCTCAATGAGATCTATCTGGGGCACGGATATTATGGGGTCAAAACGGCATCCGACGGATATTTTCATAAGCCTCTTAAAGAGCTGACACTCAAAGAGATGGCGATATTGGTGGGTCTTCCAAAAGCCCCAAATTTTTATTCCCCAACCAAAAACTATGAGCTTTCACTGGGGCGCGCTAATCGCATTATCGAGCGGATGTTGGAACTGGGATGGATTGACCAGGATACCTACGACAAAGCAACGCTGGAGCGTCCGAAAGTCTACAATGATACCTTGAGCAAAAATTCGGGTCCTTATGTCATCGATGAGGTCATGCGTCAGCTTGG
>DASUNE010000107.1:0-7932 GCA_036277315.1 Sulfuricurvum sp. | reverse complement strand
CTTCTGATATATCACTTTTTTCTGATTTATTAATATGAGATTGTGAGATTGAGCTTTTTTTTAAAATAAAGTACAAAACGAAGATGAAGAGCACTATGACTACAGTAACAATAATCTCTTGTTGAAATTCATTAAACATTAAACACTCTTTTTTTTCTTTAATCATACAGCATTTTGCTTATAAAAATGATCTTGGTTTTTCTGAAAATAGTTTTATCATTAAACGCGAAGAAAAAGAAATGAGTTAAGAGGGAAAAGCTGGATTTAGCACAAGGGGCAGTGCAAAGCCTCTTCTTTGAGGGCAATGCCTGCCTGCGCAGGAATAGAGATTACTCGATTTCGGCGTCAATGACGTCATCATCTTTTTTTGAAGCAGGTGCGGCTTCGCCCTCTTCTTTTTGTTTATACATTTGCTCTGCCATTTTATGGCTTGCATCTGCGAGTTTTTTCGTTGCCGCTTCGATTTGATCTTTGGTAGCATCGGTATCTTTTAGAACAGCTTTGAGCTCTTCAAGAGCAGACTCGATGGCTGCTTTTTCGGATGCATCGATTTTGTCTTCCATCTCTTTGAGAGATTTTTCGGTTTGGCTTGCTAACGCATCCGCTTGGTTACGAAGATCGACGATCTCTTTGCGCGCTGCGTCTTCTGCTTTGTGATTTTCTGCGTCTTGGACCATTTTATTGATCTCTTCTTCGCTCAATCCGCTTGAACCGGAGATAGTGATGGACTGAGATTTACCCGTCCCTTTGTCCGTAGAGCTTACCGTCAAAATACCGTTGGCATCGATGTCAAACGTTACTTCGATTTGCGGTACACCACGCGGAGCTGCCGGGATACCTGTTAGCTCGAATAATCCAAGTGATTTGTTATCACGGGCAAACTCGCGCTCACCTTGACCGACAGAGATGGAAACGGCCGGCTGATTATCTTCTGCTGTTGAGAAGACTTGTGATTTTTTAACTGGGATAGTTGTCCCTTTTTCGATGATCTTGGTCATGACACCACCAAGAGTCTCGATCCCAAGAGAAAGTGGCGTAACGTCAAGAAGAAGAACGTCTTTAACATCTCCGCGTAAAACCCCACCTTGGATTGCAGCACCTGCAGCTACAACCTCATCCGGGTTTACGCCCTTGTTAAGTGTTTTACCGCCGAACTCATCGGATACCATTTTTTGTGCGATCGGAAGACGCGTTGAACCACCGACCATGATGACTTCATTGATCTCATTGTTGCTCATCCCTGCATCTTTCATCGCAGTTTTGATGTGAGAAATCGTCTCTTTTACCAATGTATCGATCATTCCCTCGAACTTAGCACGTGTCAATTTAACAACCAAGTGTTTTGGACCCGTTGCATCGGCAGTGATAAACGGCAAGTTGATCTCTGTCTCTTCTGCGCTTGAAAGCTCTTTTTTAGCATTTTCAGCCGCATCTTTAAGACGTTGAAGTGCCATTTTATCTGCTTTAAGATCGATACCGTGGTCCGATTTGAACTCTGATGCCAAGAAATCAACGATTTTATTATCAAAGTCATCTCCACCCAAGAACGCATTACCGTCTGTAGAAAGAACTTCGAAAGTCCCCTCAGAGATCTCAAGAACCGTAACGTCAAATGTTCCGCCCCCTAGATCGTAAACGAGAACTTTCTCATCCCCTTTTGAATCCAAACCGTACGCCAAAGCAGAAGCCGTTGGCTCGTTGATGATACGCAAAACATTCAATCCTGCGATGGTTCCCGCTTCTTTCGTTGCTTTACGCTGTGCATCATTGAAATACGCAGGAACAGTGATAACGGCATCGGTTACCGCTTGACCGAGGTAGCTCTCTGCATCCGCTTTCAATTTAGAAAGGATTTTTGCAGAGATCTCTTGCGGCGTGTAGATTTTACCCGCAACGTCAACCGCAGCCATACCGTTTTTATCCACGATCTTATAGGTTACTTTATCGTGTGCCTCTTTTGCTTTTTCCTCGTTCATCATAAGACCCATGATACGTTTTACTGAGTAAATCGTTCTATCCGGGTTTGTGATTGCCTGACGTTTTGCAGGATCACCTACTAGAATTTCACCCTTATCCGTAAATGCTACAACCGATGGAGTTGTATTTTTACCCTCTTTGTTAGGGATAATTTTCGCTTCGCCGCCCTCATAGACAGCAACACATGAGTTAGTCGTTCCTAAATCGATACCAATTACTTTTGACATATTAAATTCCTTATTTTTTATTTTATTTTTTAGTTTGCTATTACGACCATTGCATCACGCAATGTTCTCTCTTTGTATCGAAACCCTTTTTGAAAAGTGTTTACGATCTCGCCGCTCTGATGATCAGGGCTGTCAATACGCTGTACTGCGTTGTGAACATCCGGATTAAACGGCTCGCTCTCATCCACAGCAGTCACGCCATGCTTTTCAAGAACACTCAACAGCTGTTTCATTGTGAGTTCAACACCCTCTTTGAGTTTTTCAAGTAATACATTTGCATCCGCATCAATAGCCGTAGCACCGATCGCCATGGAGAGTGAATCGACCACGGGGATCAAGTCTTTTGCAAATTTTTCGTTTGCGTATTCAAGAGCACTGTATTTCTCACGTTCAAGCCGCTTTTTGATGTTATCAAAATCAGCATGCACGCGAGCGTACTTGTCTTGCAACGATGCCAATTGAGCTTGAGCGGTTTCCAATTCATTCAGTGGCTCAGCAATAGCCTCTTCGCCTTCATTTAAGACGACTTGCTCTTCACTTGCCAATTCTTCATTTATCTCTGTTGACATAATGTTTTAACGCTCCTTTATTGAAATCCGGTGATATTATAATGCATTGAGTCACTTAATGTCAAGAGTAGCATGAAAATTTTAACTAAGAATAGTTTAGTCATGTACTATCAACTATAAAATTTCACTTCTAGTGATATAATAATACAAAAAGAATAACAGATGACTCTTTCACTCAAATATCTTTTAAGCAGTGTCGCACTTTTATTGTTCGCTTCATACCTCTATTTTCTTCCGCCCCCTTTTGGAATCACACCCCATGCATGGACACTCTTTACCATTTTTATCTCTGCCATTTTGGCGATCCTTTTCAACCTCCTTCCCATTATCACCGCATCCATCATAGCTCTTTCAATCAGTGTCCTCTCAGGTGTTATTGAACCATCCAAGGCATACGCCGGATTTTCAGAGAGCTTTATTCTCCTGATCGTTGCAGCCTTTTTGGTCTCTCATGCCGTCCACAAATCCGGGCTTGGAAAACGGCTATCCCTCTATATTATCCGCACCTTCGGTCACTCCACGCTGGGTCTTGGGTACAGTGTGATCGCCACCGACATCCTCATCGCCCCTGCATTTCCCAGCAACACCGCCCGCTCAGGAGTACTTTATCCTATCGTCTATGGTCTGGCGCACGATTGTGACTCCAAAGTAGGGAATAAAACCCAAAAAAGAGCCGGAAGCTATCTCATGATGACCTCGATGGTGGGGCTTACCATCTCTTCTGGCCTTTGGCTTACGGCCATGGCGGTCAATCCGATCGGGGCAGGAATCGCCGCGACGATGGGAATTCATATCACTTTTATCTCCTGGTTCCTCTATGCCCTGGTTCCTTCTTTGATTGCGTTTGCCCTCATCCCCTGGGTACTGTATCGACTCTATCCCCCTGAACTTCGTGAAACTCCGGATGCTCCGCAAATGGCACGCAATGCCCTTGTCACAATGGGGCGCATTAGCCGCAATGAGTGGATTACCGGAACAGTCTTTTTAGGGATGCTGTTTTTTTGGTCGCTCTCAGGACTCTTTCCTATCGATAAAACCGCCGTTGCCTTCGGAGGACTTGGGATACTCATGGCAACGCGCGTCTTTGGGATCGAAGATTTTAAAGCTCAGGGCGAAGCGCTCAGTACCCTGATTTGGTTTGCGATTCTTTTTGCTCTCAGTACCCAATTAGCCGAACAAGGGTTTATGAGTGCCGTAGCCAATCATTTTACCCTCTATTTGACCGGACTTTCTTGGATGTCAGTTTATCTTTTACTCATCATCCTCTATGTTCTGATCCACTATCTCTTCGTCTCCCAAAGTGCCCATTTACTCGCCCTTTTTGGAATCTTTCTCTCCATAGGCATCACAGCAGGGGTTCCCGGGGAGCTAATGACGATGATGCTCTTGTTTGCAACCAATTTCAACGCGACCATCACCCCTCAAGGCTCATCGTGCAATGCTATTTATTTAAGCTCCGGCTACATCACCGCACGTGAAATCTACATTTATGGGGGAGCCATGACGCTGCTCAACCTCATCATCTTTTTAGTCATAGGAACCCCGTGGATACTCTTGATCAGCCAATAAATCCCCCTGAGAAGGCTTTACGTCGGGATCGAATACGGACCTTCACCCTTTTCATCCTTATCCTTATCACAATAGTCATTGTGATCTATTCAGCTCTTTTTACCCAAGGCGGTAATCGGCTTACTGCTCCTTTGGTTAAAAACCAGCTTGAATCCACGCTAAAACAACCCATCACCCTCCAAACCTTTTTCCTCAGTTACAACCAATTTGAGCTAGCGTTTACGGATGAAGCCCGCAACAGTATCCAAACCAAAGGGCACTATACTCTTTTCCCCCCTCGTATTGATGCCTTTTATGATCTCAATCTCTCTACTCCTGCGGGAATAAACACCCTAAAAACTCCGCTGTATATCAACGGCACGCTCAAAGGGGCCTATCATCGTCTGGCTCTTTCTGGAAACGTAAAAATTTTTCACGGTGCCGCTGATTATAATGCGACTCTTTTGTTCACCCAGCTCGATTCGATTGAGCTTGAACTGCATCAAATCAAGTACCAAAGTCTAATGGATGCATTGGAATACCCTCACGATAGCGATACGCGCCTGAATGGCAATCTTATTGTCAGTGGACTCAAACAACGCACTATAAATGCCAGTAGCACTCTAAAAGCCACCACCAATCGCTTCGTCCCCTCTGTGATCATGGAGGATGATAATGAAAGTTTTGATTTCTGGTCATTGCTTGCCGATGAAAATGGAAAAATAGCCCCCTTTACCCTCAATGCCCAGGTTAATGCCCAGATTGATGAATTGGGTATCCTGGAGCAATTTGTGTCGTATCCTCTTCAAACAAGTGCCGCGCTGAATGTCACCCTTCAAGGCTCACAGCAGCAATTGCAATTAAATGCGCAAGGCAAAGCTGCAAAAGGAGATATTGATACCCAATTAACCCTCCATAAACTACGCCCAAGCAAACTGAAACTCGACATCAAACACGCCGATATTCCATCACTTTTCACCCTATTGTCCCTCCCTGCCCCTATAAGCGGGACACTCGATGGGTCAATTGATTCGAATTTTTCAAAGGCAACGGTCACCCTCGCTATTCAAAAAGCGCACACCCACCCCAGCATCCTTAAGCGCGAGTACGGCATCACTCAGCCGGATATGACATTTGATTCCACAGTAAAAATGACAATTACCCCCAAAGAGCGCCATTATTCCGGATCTTTCAAATCAAATTTAGAAAATATTCGCCTTGACAATTCTCCCGATCACGATCAAATGCTTCAAGAACTCTTACGTCAAATCAATCAAAATAGACCAAAAGGGGAAATTTAATCCCTCTCCCTATAATCACCCTATGAAAAACATACCCACCGCCCTCGAATACCACGACCGAACTAAACATCGACCGCAAGCGTATGCTGCCAGCTTAGGCTATATGGATTGGGCAACACAGCCGAATCCTTTTCGTCGCTATGAGGGGGCGGATCTGATTCCCCTCACCTTTAGTGACTCTACCCCTCCGTATCATCTTCTTTTTAAACAAAATGCCCTTCCCGTAGCCCCATTGTGTCTTGAATCCCTATCCCAGCTATTACGCTATTGCTTGGGGCTTGCGGCGATCAAAAGTCAGGGAGGCTCTTCATGGGCCCTTCGCTGTAATGCGTCCAGCGGTAACTTGCAACCCAGCGAATGTTACGTCATTGCCCCGGCAATCGAAGGGATCAGCACCAAAAGTACGTTAAGCCATTACGCCCCGCGCGAGCACGCGCTCGAACTGCTGCATACCTATGAGGATGAACTTCCCGAAGGGACATTTCTCATCGCTTTAAGTTCCATCATCTGGCGAGAAGCGTGGAAATACGGGGAGCGCTCATGGCGCTATTGCCAGCTCGATGCGGGACATGCCTATGAGTCGATTAAAATCAGTGCAGCCATGCTTGGATGGAAATGCGAGATTCTAAGTGTTGAGACACAGGAGATTTCACGTCTATGCGGTCTTGATCAGCTTGATCGATTTAACGAATACGAGCATGAAAGCCCCGATATGCTATTACGCTTTTGCGCATCCGACGAAGCCGTCGTGCTTCCTAAAACACCTAAACTGAACGCACAAGCCAATATTCTTAGCCCTTCTCATCACGATTGGCCTGTTTTAACAATCATTGACGAAGCCACCCAAGGGCTCTATCCGATTACCACACCCCTGCATACCCAGCGTCTCATCCCCTCTCCTACTCAATCTGCCGGAGAAATAATCTTAAAACGGCGAAGCGCACAAGCCATGGATGGTTCGAGTATCACCCAAGCACAGTTTCGTCAGATTTTGGACAGTTCACGCTTTTGCGATGAGACAAGCGATGTCCATTTTATGATGTTCGTTCACCGCGTAGAAGGTCTGGAAAAAGGGCTTTATGCCTTCATCCGAAATGGGGATGATTTAGACGCGCTTAAAAGTGCGATGGATGCAACCTTCGCTTGGGAGGATTGTGATGACGGAGTCTATTGTCTCCAAAAAGGGGATTACCGCGGTGTAAGTCAACGCATTTCCTGCAATCAGGAGATTGCCAAAGAGGGAGCGTTTAGTTTCGGAATGGTGTGCCGATTTTCCAAAGCACTTGAAACACACGGTGCGATCGGATACAAAAATCTCTATCACCAATGCGGTGCCATCGGCCAGATGCTCTATCTTGAATCAACGGCATTGGGTCTTAGTGCAACAGGGATCGGATGCTTTTTGGACGACGAATTTCATGCCCTATTAGGATTACAGGATCAGCGTTTTCAATCGCTCTATCATTTCACCATCGGACGCGCTATTGTGGATACACGCATTACGACCCTGCCCCCCTATTAACTATCGATTCTCTGCATCCGAAAGCGTCAGGCAGAGAATCACTTTTTTACCCTGCATTCCCAAAGTCTCCACCGCTTCGGTTAGGGTGGAGCCCGTCGTGACAATATCATCCACCAATATCACCTCATCTTCTCTAAAAGGAAGTGTGTGAAAATTACGAGGATTGATCAACCGTTCTTCAACACTTTTTCCTGCATACTTATAATGGTTTTGTGCCCGAAGCTTTCCGTAATAGGGTTTAATCGTCGATGATTTTAGTGCCTTGTTAAGTACCGCGGTGTGTGAATATCCGCTTTTGGAATCATCATCGATTCCCAAAGAAGCGACCTTGTTTTCATAGCTCCATTCCCGTGCAAATTTTTCAAATGAATTTTTAGCCAAAAGGGAGTAAATATAAAACCCGACATCGGTATGTTTGGTAAGCAACAGCGTTTCGATCGCGTCATAGGGATAAAAAGAGTAAACGGGTATGGAACCTAAAATTTTGCGTTTATGAAGAACGGGGGAGAGAAGAGAGGTTTGACAATCAGGGCAGATATGTGAAAGGCTAAACGCTTCACATACCATACAGCGCATCTTAGTCCATTTTAAGAACGGACATAAAGGCCTCTTGCGGAAGCTGGACTTTCCCGATTGCCTTCATCCGTTTTTTACCCTCTTTTTGTTTATCGAGGAGTTTACGTTTACGGGAAATATCCCCACCGTAACATTTTGCCGTCACGTTTTTGCCCATCGACTTAACGGTTTCACGGGCGATAACACGGTTACCGATACTCGCTTGGATCGCT
>DASUNE010000106.1:0-2127 GCA_036277315.1 Sulfuricurvum sp. | reverse complement strand
AGAACTGTCCCATGGTGCAAAAGAATACAGTGAAGTGACGGTGATGGAAGGAAAAAAATACCTGCGTGTCATGCAGCCGCTGTATATGGAACAAGGGTGTATGAAATGCCATGCATGGACAAGGCTAAAAGTAGGTGATCTGCGCGGGGCGACTGACGTCGCCATTCCTTTGGAAAAGTATGAAATCATCGCACATGACAATACTAAAAAGCTCATCCTGATACACCTCGTTTTATGGTTAATTGGCATGCTAAGCATCTACTTTTTTGGGCGTAAACTCATAGACAGTGAGCGTAATAACAAAGCCTCGCTAGAAGAGTTAAGCATGCGTACCCAAGCGCTTGATCAAAGCGGCAGTGCTATTATGATCACTGATACCCAAGGAACCATCGAGTATGCCAATGAGGCATTCCTGCAACTCAATGGATTCAAACTCGATGAAGTACTGGGGCGAAAACCCGTCATTATAAAATCGCATCTCAATCCTCCCTCCTTTTACAAAGAGATGTGGGCAACTATCTCTGAGGGAAAAACATGGAAGGGTGAATTCAAAAATCGAAAGAAAAACGGTTCCATATACTGGTGTCACGAAACGATCTCCCCCATAACCGATTCCAACGGAGTACTTACACACTACATAGCTTTTATTGAGGATATTGAAGAGCGTAAAGCCGCGGAAGCGCATATCAAACAGCTCGCCCAGTTTGATGCCCTTACCAATCTTCCAAACCGCCGTTATTTCCATCAAAAACTCGAAGAACAAATCATTCAAGCTCAAAAGAAAGGCAAACTCTTTGGACTTATTTATGTCGATCTCGACCGCTTCAAAATGGTCAACGATTCCTTGGGGCACACCATTGGTGATTCTCTTTTAATAACCCTGGCCGAACGGCTAATGCACATGAACCATACACCGGCTTTTGTAACACGCTTAGGCGGAGATGAGTTTGCTATTATTACAGAGCTTGGCGATACCAAAGAGGATGTTGAGCTGTGTGCTGATGCGATACAGCAAACGATTAAACAACCTTTCTTTATAGAAAACAATGATCTTTTCATCACCGCAAGTATCGGGATTGCCCTCTACCCGAAAAACGGAGATCATTCCGAAGCGCTAATAAAGTCGGCTGATCTGGCGATGTACGGTGCAAAAATAAACGGAAAAAACAGATACCTCTTTTTCGAACCGATTCATGGTGATTTTGCCTCCGAAACGCTCTTAATCGAAAACGGTCTTCGTAAAGCGATCGATAACAATGAATTGTTCCTGGTCTATCAGCCAAAATGGAATACGAAAGAAAATCGCTTTATCGGACTGGAAGTGTTGGTTCGATGGCAAAGCCCAACATTAGGATTCATGCCGCCAAGCCGATTTATCAAAATCGCCGAAGAGACAGATCTAATCATCAATTTGGGAGAGTGGATCCTAAAAGAAGCCATTATAAAAATGATGGAAATCTCCAAAATCATAGGCTTTATCCCTAAAATATCGGTCAACCTTTCTCCGATACAGTTTCGGCATGAAAATCTCAACAGTATGATTAAAGATACATTGTTACAGACCAATTTTCCGGCAAATAAACTTGAGTTGGAAATAACTGAAGGAGCACTTGTCCAAGATCCCGCAATGGCAATCGAAAAAATGAATGAGTTATACGCTTATGGGGTCACCTTCTCCATCGATGACTTCGGTACAGGGTATTCGTCAATGTCCTATCTCAAAAAATTTCCGGTCTCGACTCTAAAAATAGATAAGTCCTTTGTCGATGAGATTATCGACGATCCTCATGATCGGGCAATTGTCCAAGCCATTATCACTCTGGCAGCTTCTTTTAAAATCGATACCATAGCAGAGGGTGCTGAAACACGTGAACAAGTCGATATTCTAAGTACATTGGGATGTCATGCAATTCAGGGATATTGGCACAGCCGTCCAATTGATTACTCTGCATTGGTAGAGTATTTTAAAAATTTAGAAAAGTGACCCGGTAGCATTTCACATATACGCTATAATTCGGGATATGAATAACGAGTCTTTCACTTTTCACATCGATCCGACACCTGCCCTCCCATCGCGTGCATGCCGTTTTACGGCACGCTGTTTAGGATGGGTACTGAGTTACGGCA
>DASUNE010000105.1:0-7760 GCA_036277315.1 Sulfuricurvum sp. | reverse complement strand
ACTGTAATCTGGGGCTACTTGTTCAAAAAGTGCCAACTGACGCTCTATGATGTCAGAGGGAACACCGTTCATCGCTTCAGAAATATTGAGATAAAGCTGTTTTTTTTGAGAGGCATTCATACGCTCAAACAGAGCTCTGGGTTGCGTGAAATCATCATTTCCTTCTCTGTGGTCATAGCGCTCACCATCCCCATCAACCGGAAATGGGGGTTCTAAATAATTCTTGTCCTCAATCGGGCCGCCAAAGCTGTTTGGTTCATAATAGGCATCCGTACTCTTAGGTTCGTCGAATCGCATTGCTCCATCCATATGATAGGTATTTACTTCGCAAATGGGGCGATTAATCGGCAACATTTCATAATGTGTTCCTACTCGGTGGCGGTGTGCATCGCCATAAGAAAAAATGCGTGCTTGCAACATCTTATCCGGTGACCAGCTGATACCGGGAACTACATTGGAAGGACTAAACGACGCTTGCTCTACCTCGGCAAAATAATTTTCAGGATTTCGATTAAGTTCCATTGTCCCGACATCGATCATTGGGTATTCTGCATGTGGCCACACCTTGGTCAAATCAAAAGGATTAAACGGACACGCGCTGGCTTGTTCATCACTCATCACTTGTATTTGCATATTCCATGCTGGATACTCACCCCTCTCAATCGCTTCGTAAAGATCACGTTGAGAACTTTCCCGATCTTTCGCTATAACCGCTTCTCCTTCGCGATTCGTCCACGTTTGGATCCCTTGTTTGGTCTTAAAATGAAATTTAACCCAAAAACGCTCATTTTTATCATTGATTAGGCTGTAAGTATGGGAGCCATACCCATTAATATTGCGATAACCCGTTGGAAGTCCTCGATCAGACATCAGGATCGTTACTTGGTGTAAACTCTCTGGCGAAAGAGACCAAAAATCCCACATAGCGGTTTTACTGCGCATATTGGTACGAGGATGCCGTTTTTGGGTATGAATAAAGTCGGGGAACTTTTGGGGATCTCGAATAAAAAAGACAGGAGTATTGTTACCCACTAAATCCCAATTTCCCTCTTGTGTATAAAATTTCATTGCAAAACCGCGAACATCACGTTCAGCGTCAGCTGCGCCACGTTCTCCAGCGACAATAGAAAAGCGTAAAAACATGGGAGTCAGGGTCCCTTTTTGGAGAACATTTGCTTTTGTGTAACGTGAAATGTCCCCCGTAATACTCAAAGTACCATGAGCACCCGAGCCCTTTGCATGGACAACACGTTCTGCGATACGCTCACGATTTTGGTGTGCCAATTTTTCTAATAGCTGGTAGTCTTGCATTAAGAGTGGGCCACGAGCCCCTGCCGTGAGAGAGTTTTGGTTATCGGCAACCATATTGCCACCCGTCGTGGTCATTTTTTTAGGCTTGAAAGACATGATAATTCCTTTTAACCTTTGATGTTATATTTTATTATAGCAATGTAAGGTTAATACGAGTGTAAAAATAAAAATTATCCAAGGTATAATGCGCCCAAAAATAAGCAATAAAGATTTTTTCATGAATATTATCGAAAAAGTAAAACAAAATATTCGGTTGACTTTCGACGAAGCGGTAGCTTTGTACGATTTGGATCTATTTACTCTTGGTGAGTTGGCAGATGAGAAACGACGTATTTTGCACGGGAAAAAGACATTTTTTAATATCAATCGTCATATCAACCCCACCAACATCTGTAAAGATGTGTGTAAATTTTGTGCCTACAGTGCGAGTCGAAAAAATCCTAAACCTTATACGATGAGTCATGAGGAGATTGTGGCGATTACGGACGATATTGTCGCGCGGGGTATTTCGGAAGTGCACATCGTCTCTGCCCATAATCCTGATACGGGACTGGAATGGTATTTGGAAGTGTTCCGTAAGATCAAAGAGCGTCATCCACAGTTGCATATCAAAGCACTAACCGCAGCAGAAGTTCATTTTTTGGCCGAAGAGTATAACAAAAGTTATGATGAAATTTTGGATTTGATGATTGCGAATGGAGTCGATTCGATGCCGGGCGGCGGAGCAGAGATTTTCGATGAAAAAGTACGCGATTACATCTGCAAAGGAAAAGTAAATTCACAACAGTGGCTTGAAATCCACCGCAAGTGGCATGAACGCGGGATGAAATCCAACGTCACAATGTTGTTCGGGCATGTCGAAGAGCGACGCCATCGAGTCGATCACATGATGCGTATTCGTGATTTGCAGGATCTTACGGGTGGATTTAACTGCTTTATTCCTCTCGTGTATCAAAGTGAAAATAACTTTTTGAATGTCAAAGAGTTTATCACCGCGCATGAAATTCTCAAAACGATGGCGATTAGCCGAATCGTATTGGATAATGTTCCCAATCTAAAAGCGTATTGGGTGACGTCTACCGTTAATTTAGCGCTGCTAGCACAAGAGTTTGGTGCAAACGATTTGGACGGGACCATTGAAAAAGAGTCGATTAACTCCGCCGCAGGAGCTGCAAGTGCGCATGGAGTACAATTAAATGAATATGTTGCCTTAATAAAGAACAGCGGATTCGAGCCCATTGAGCGAGATAGCTTGTATAATGTTATTAAAGCCTGGTAGGAGAAAAGTATGATAGTAATGATTGATAATTACGACAGTTTTACGTATAACATCGTCCAGTATTGTTTGGAGTTGGGTGCTGATCTGAAAATTATCCGTAATGATGAGATGAGCGTTAAAGAGATCGAAGCATTGCATCCCGAAAAACTCATCATTTCCCCAGGCCCTGCAACGCCGGATGATGCCGGGGTGACACTTGAAGCCATCCGGTATTTTTCCGATAAGATTCCCATTTTAGGGATTTGTTTGGGACATCAAAGCATTGCACAGGTATTTGGCGGCCATGTTGTGAGAGCTAACAAAATGATGCACGGCAAAACGTCACGAATGGTGCGTGAGGGCGAGAGTCCCATTTTTAACAAGCTCCCCGAAATGTTCACAGCAACGCGCTATCATTCACTTATTGTTGAACAAAAAAATCTTCCCGATGCGATTATCCCAACAGCTTACAGTGAAGACGATCATGAGATTATGGCATTGCAGATCAAAGATAAGCCGATTTACGGTGTCCAATTCCATCCTGAATCCATCATGAGTGAGTATGGACATGAAATATTGGATAATTTTCTCAAACTATGAGAGGAAATACGATTTTAGTACTGCTTTTAGGCGTTAATTTTATTCTATTAACCGCGCTGATTCAAGGACTTTCAATCAGTTTTCATGAGGCAAGTATCCTCTATGGAGACAGCTCCCTTCTAAAACACTATCTCACCTTTTTCCTGAATATTTTTGGTTGGAATGATTATGCATTACGTCTTCCAATGGTTGCGCTTCATCTCCTTTCGGCTACCCTTTTGTATCATATCTCTGCTTACTATCTGCCGCGTAAAAGTGATAGAGTGTGGGTGCTTCTCATCTATTTGCTTCTTCCTGGGATTACCAGTTCGGCGTTACTGGTCAATATCGCGGGATTAAAAATCGTTACACTCTTTCTCTTTGTTTATCTGTATCTAAGAGTTAAAAGTTGGAGTTTATTCGTTTTGCCTCTTTTTATGTTTTTAGATCCAACGGCTATTTTCCTTTATTTTTCCATTTCATTGTTTGGTTTTATGCGAAAACAGTGGCTTATGGGATCGGTTTCTTTAGGATTTACGCTTGGGGCTCTTTTTTTGTTTGGAATGGATATTGGCGGAAAACCCGAGGGGCGATTCTTGGATGCTTTAGGGATCTATTCGGCGATTTTTTCACCCATCGTATTTGTCTATCTTTTTTATGTCTTGTATCGACGCTATATGTCAAATGATCGGGATTTAATATGGATGATAGCGTCGAGTATGTTTGTTTTTTCACTCTTGCTGTCTTTCCGTCAAAAGGTGAATATCCAAGATTTTGCACCGTATTTGATGATTGTATTGCCCCTGGCTGCACAAACATTTTTTCATACCTATCGAGTCAGGCTGTCCATATTCAGACGACGTTATCAGTTATTGTTTTATGGAGCATTTATCCTGCTTGTAATGAACGCACTGGCGGTCACTTTTAATCCATGGTTGTATAAATGGATAAAAGAACCCAAAAATCATTTTTCATATCCCATGCACGTAGCCAAAGAATTAGCGTATACATTGCATGAGAATCGTATTGATTGCATTAACGCGGATGATACAAAAATGCAACTCAGACTTCGTTTTTATGGAATAGGAGAATGTCAAAAAACTCGTTTGACTGAAAAGCCAACTAAAAAAGGCAAAAAAGTTACAATAAGTTACATAAATATTCCAATATACACAGCTTATGTTACAAAAGTAAACAATTGATTTGTTTCTTTACTTAAAAGTGAAACTTTGTGAGTATTTCTGTAGCTCATATTGGTTATAATAATCGACAAAAGATTTTTCGAAGGAGTTGCAATGGCTCAAAGAGCGATTCGTGAATACGATGGTAAAGCAATTTTCTCAAAGCATTGGGAAAAATACTTCAGTGGTTTTCATTACGGTTTTAAATCGGTAATGGTAACTAATGGTGACGAGCTTCGTGCAAAAGCACAAGAGCATGGTTTTGAATGGTTGAAGCAAGAAGCATTGGTAGCAAAGCCGGATATGCTTTTTGGTAAACGTGGTAAAAATGACTTAGTATTGTTTCGAACCAACAAGCCAGGGGATGTCACACTTGAAGAAGCTGCTGCATGGATCGATGCGAAAATTGCAAACGAGACCATTCTTCTTACGGGACAAAAAGGGGTATTGACTCATTTTATCGTTGAGCCATTTACTCCACACTCTCAAGATCAAGAGTATTACATCTCTGCTACGACGGTTGGTGAAGACGATGTCCTATATCTATCGGCTGAGGGCGGTATGGAAGTAGAAGAGGGGTGGGAAGAAAAGGTTAACGAAGTAACCATTCCTATCACGATGGACGATGCATCGATTGCCCATTTGATTCGTGCCAATGTTCCGGTAGGGATTCCTGCTGAAAACAAAGAGCGTTTTATCGCATTTGCAGAGCAGTTTTACAAATTTTACCGTGATTTGAACTTTGCATACCTTGAAATCAATCCAATCGTTATGGTCGGAAATGATATGCACATCCTTGACCTTGTTGCACGTCTTGATGATACCGCAGGATTTATGATGGGTGAAGCATGGTGCGGGGCAGAGTTTCCAACCGCATTTGGGATGGAAGATCAATCTCCGGAAGAAAAAGCAATCGCTTTAGCGGATTCAAAATCAGGTGCTTCGTTGAAGTTGACCATCCTTAACCCGATGGGCCGCATCTGGACAATGGTAGCGGGTGGCGGTGCTTCCGTTGTGTATGCGGATACCATCGCTGATTTGTCGGGCAACGTTTCGGATCTTGCTAACTACGGTGAGTATTCAGGCGGACCAACAACGGGTGAAACTCAATTTTATGCGGAAACCGTTCTTGATCTGATGACGCGTCATAAAGACCCAAAAGGGCTTGATAAGATTCTTATTATCGGTGGAGCAATTGCGAACTTTACGGATGTCGCAAAAACATTTACCGGTATTATTCAAGCATTCGAAGTCTATGCAGATCGTATGAAAGCGCACAATACACGTATTTATGTACGTCGTGGTGGACCGAATTATGAAAAAGGTTTGAAAGACATCAAAGAGGCAGCAGACCGTTTGGGTCTTTATATCGAAGTTTATGGGCCGGAAACGCATGTCACTGACATCGTTCGTATGGCTTTAGAGAAGTAGGAGGTTAGTATGAGTGCTTTATTTACCAAAGATACACAAGCAATTTTTTGGAACAACAACGCAAGTGCAATACAGCGTATGTTGGACTATGATTATGTTATCAATCGTGTAAAACCTTCTGTTGCTGCTATCGTTGCACCGACATCAGGTAATAAATTCGAGAAATTTTTCTATGGTCCTGATGAGATCATGGTTCCCGTTTTTCGTAATACAGTGGAAGCTGCGGCTGCATTTCCAAAAGCAGATGTTCTTTTGAACTTTGCTTCATTTCGTACTGCTTATGATGTTACGATGGAAGCTATTACGATCAAAGGTCAATTTAAAACCGTCATGGTAACAGCTGAAGGTATTCCTGAGCGACTAGCTCGTAAGATGAACCAAGCAGCTCGCGATGCAGGTGTGGTTGTTATCGGACCGGCAACGGTTGGCGGTATTGCTCCGGGTGCATTTAAAATTGCTAACGTTGGCGGAACCATTGAAAATATCATCAACTCTAAACTTCACCGTGCAGGTTCATGTGGATTGGTAACGCGTTCAGGCGGTTTGTTTAACGAACTTTCAAATATCATCTCTATTAATGCAGATGGTATTGCTGAGGGTGTAGCGATCGGTGGTGACCGTTTTGTAGGGTCTGTGTTTATTGATAATCTTCTTCGTATGGAAAGCAATCCAGAAGTAAAATACATGGTTCTTCTTGGTGAAGTCGGTGGTACAGAAGAGTACAAAGTCATCGAAGCGGTAAAATCAGGTTTGATTAAAAAGCCGATCATTGCATGGTGTATCGGTACGATTGCAAAACACTTTAGTTCAGGTGTTCAATTCGGTCACGCAGGTGCTAGCGCAAATGCAGATGCAGAGACAGCAGCAGCAAAAAATACAGCGATGGCGGAAGCAGGAATTTTTGTTCCTTCAAGTTTTAATGATCTTCCTGCAAAAATTGCAGAAGTCTATGGAAAACTTCGTGCTGAGGGTATCGTGAGTGAAATCGCAGAACCAGCACTTAAAACCGTTCCAAAAGTACGTCGTAAAAAAGAGTTTATTTGTACGATTTCTGATGACCGTGGTGATGAAGCGACTTACGCGGGTTACCCAATCAGTTCTGTTGCTACCCCGGAAACAGGTTTTGGAATCGGTGATGTTATTTCATTGCTTTGGTTCAAAAAACGTTATCCAAAATGGGCAACGGATTATCTTGAGACGGTTATCAAAACCGTTGCGGATCACGGTCCGGCTGTTTCGGGTGCTCATAATGCAAAAGTAACTGCTCGTGCAGGTAAAGATGTTATCAGTTCACTCGTTACGGGTCTTTTGACTATCGGACCACGTTTTGGTGGTGCAATCGATGATGCGGCGAAATATTTCAAATACGCAAATGACCGTGGTATGAGCCCGGCTGAATTCATTGATTACATGAAAAAAGAGGGTAAGACGATTTCCGGTATCGGTCACCGTATCAAATCAGTACGTAACCCGGATCTTCGTGTATCAGGTTTGAAAAAATATGCGGCAGAGCACTTTCCGGCAACTCCATTGCTTGATTTTGCACTTGAAGTAGAAAAATTGACAACGTCTAAAAAAGACAACCTTATCTTGAATGTTGACGGTACTATCGGTATCTTGATGGTCGATATGTGGCGTGCACTTGGTTATTCTGAGTCCGATATTGACGGCTTTATCGAAGCAGGTGCATTGAATGCATTCTTCGTAGTAGGTCGTTCAATCGGATTCATCGGACATATCTTGGACGAAAAACGTCTTGGAATGCCGATGTACCGTCATCCAACAGACGATATTCTTTACAACGTCGAAATGGCAGACGAAATTTAATCTCTGCTTATTCCCCTTTTCTGGGGAATTCATCTTCTTTTTTACCCTTTCTTCTTTTTCTTGATACTTTTGTTATAATCATCGCTAATACATTTATATTTACAGGTGATTTTTATGAAACGTTTTGCTTTTACAATGCTTGAGTTGGTTTTTGTCATTATAGTAATAGGAAT
>DASUNE010000104.1:0-4948 GCA_036277315.1 Sulfuricurvum sp. | reverse complement strand
GGTTTATAGGTTTTGATTGCCATAATTACACCGCCAAACTATCGATTTGTGCGCCTTCTGGAAGCTTCACATAAAACTTTTTAAAGTCATTTTGCTTACCAGTAAGACCACGGAAACGTTTTACTTTTCCGTCTTGGTTTAAAGAGTTAACACGTGATGGAACAATTCCAAAATACTCTCTAAACACCTCTTTAAGGCTATTCTTAGTCATACGTGTTGACGTTTGAACTACGATTACACCTTCTTCTTGAAGACCCAAGGTCTTCTCTGTATACAGGATCGATTTGATATCAGTAATATCTGCCATCTCAGCTCTCTTTAGTCAGATTTTCCCATACCGCTTTTTCGATTACTACCGAGCGATATGTCGCGGCCAAAAAGGCGTTGAGTTCATTCTCTTCAATTACATACGTAGAAGAGATGTTGCGGAATGCAAGATACGTGTTCTCATCGAGAATCGTTTTAACGAACAATGCGTCACGTACGTTCAATGTATTGAACAACGCTAATGCATCTTTTGTTTTACCTGTTGGAACGTCAATCGAATCAACGATGAACAATTTACCAGCAGTAGCGCAAGCGTCCAGTGCACATTTAAGCGCCAGTCTCTTTTGCTTTTTGTTGATCTTTTGATCGTAGTTACGGCCCGTGTTTGGACCGTGTGCGACCGCACCACCAACAAAGATAGGTGAACGACGTGAACCAGCACGAGCGCCCCCTTTACCTTTTTGTGCCCATGGTTTTTTACCACCACCACGCATCATAGAACGAGTCTTAGCAGATGCAGTGTTTGAACGGATACTTGCTTGGTACGATTTTACGTACAACCAGAGATTATGAGGATTGATCCCGCTAAAACTCTCAGGCAATGCCAATTCAGAGGCTTTTTCGAACTTTTCGTTTAAGACAATAGCACTCATTGTTTAACAACCTTTACTCGACCTAGCGCACCGTTTGCACCTGGGATAGCACCCACGACAACCAATACACCGTTTTGTGCGTCAAAAGACATCACTTTGTTTTTTACCGTAACGAGCTCGTTACCGTATTGACCAGACATTTTACGTCCTTTTTGGACTTTACCTGGCCATTCGCGGTTACCGATAGATCCACCAGTACGGTGAAAACGGTGACCGTGTGCGCCTGGTCCGCCGGCAAAATTCCAACGTTTCATAACGCCGGTAAAACCGCGACCTTTGGTGTTGAATGCACTTTTAACGACTTTTGCGTCCGCTAAAGGTGCCATATCTTGATCACCTGCTTCTGTGTTAGCAACTTCCAATGTCGCAAATTTGTTGAACTCAGCAGAAAGATTATATTTCTTTTGCTGACCCTCAATTGGCTTATTGTGCGCTTTTCCTTGGCTGTATGCTACAAGAGCTGTGCCATCTACTACTTCGCAAACTTTCACTTCTTTTACTTTTAAAAGAGTTACCGCTTGGCTGTTAGCACCGATTGTTCGGCTCATGCCGATTTTTTCTACAATGTATTCCATACCCACTCCTTACTTGTCCATAGAGCGAACTTCTACGTCCACTTCCGGAGCCAAGTCAAGCTTCATTAATGAATCAACGGTATCAGGCGTAGCCGATACGATGTCGATCAAACGAGCGTGCATACGAATCTCAAATTGCTCACGTGAACTTTTGTTAACGTGAGGTGACTTAAGAACCGTATACTTACGAATCTTTGTTGGCAAAGGTATTGGGCCACGGATTTCCGCACCTGTACGCTTTACGGCTTCAACGATAGAAGCTACTGAACGATCAAGCACACGATGGTCGTATGCTCTAAGTTTCAAACGAATCTTTTCCATAATTTTTCCTCTATAAAGAACTCGTCAGTCGATGCTGACTATGTAAGGCAAGTTGAAATTATAGCGACATACCCCCTTGTGGTCAATGATTTAGGGACAAAAAATCGTAAAATCGTAAATTTTATTTCCTTTTAATAAGGAAGCTATAAATTTTAGGTTATTATTTTACGTATGAATACACTTTTAGATGACTATTATCGCCACGATTTGCATAACCAAAATTTCATTGAGCGCAAAGCATCTTTGCATGAAGAGAGTGTTTGGATCTGTGGTGTGGCTCAGTCGGGAAAAACCTCTCTCATCAAACAGTATCTCCTCACCCATAAAAAATCGACCTATCTTTATCTCGATTGCCGTGATCTGCGCCTCAACATCGATGAGCTCAATCTCCATCTTGAACCGTTTTGCCATGAACACAAAATTTCCATTTTGGCCTTGGACAATTATGTCGATGAGATCAATCTCTTTCCTCTGGGTCAGATCATCCTCGCATCCCAACACCCTAATATCACCGCCTTTGAAACCTTGCGTCTCAATCTTCTCGATTTTGAAGAGTTTTTGGCGTTTGAGCCCAAATACGATTCGACCGCATTAAATCACTTCTTTATTTTGGGTGGATTTCCGGCGATGCATAAAACCCCCAGCGAGGAGAGGAGCCTCTATCTCCAAAAAACGTTGTCCAACACGTTAAACGATATTGAGATGTCCCTTCTCCTTCAAGCGTCTAAAATGGTGACGCAGAAGGTTTCGGCATTTACTCTGTATGAGCGTCTAAAAACGGAGCGCAAAATCTCTAAAGACAAACTCTACGTCTCTTTGCAATCCCTCTACGATAAAGAGTATCTCTACGGATGTGAAAAATGGGGCCATCCCAGTGCGATCAAAAAGCTCTATTTGTGTGATATCGCGATCAAAAATGCCCTGGTCATCCAAAAGCACTTTGGGAAAGTTTTCGAAAATCTGGTTTTTTTAGAATTGATCAAGCATGGGGTAGAATGCTATTATGAGGAAGGAATCGATTTTTATCTCCCGCAGCGCAATCAGATCATTCTCGCTTCACCGTTTGCCAACGAGCACGCATTGTTTAAAAAAGTGGAAGCATTGGAAGGATTTATTATCGCGTATCAAGTGCAAGAGGTGATTGTAGTGACGATGAATTTGGAAAACGTCCTCTCGCATCCGATTTCTCGAATAGAGATGGTGCCGTTTTCGCAATGGGCCTTGGGAGAAGAGTAAGAGAACTAGAAGCTATAGCCGATACCGACAAATGGCCCTTTAAACGTCACATCCGCATGGATATCATTTTGATTGTCAATCTTCATGGACTCATATCGAAGACCCGCTTGCGCTTGTAAACCGGCAACGATGTCCCAAATGGCTTTGATACGCGCATCGATTACCGAATCGCCATCGTACGCTACGTACTTGACATCCCCGGCAACATGAATCGGGAAAGCCGGTACTTTAACACCGGTCCCCAAATAAAGCATTGGGATTACGACATTAAAGTCTTGATTGGTTGTCCCTTCGACTTTGCCCTCCAACGCTTTGAAGGTTACCCCTAAATCAATATCTACGACATTGTCCAGAAGCTCATAATAAAGCGTTCCGTCAAGCTGCTTAAAAGAGACCTTATTGGCCCCAATGATATTATCCGCCCCGCTAAACGTCGTTTCAGGGGTAAAATCGATACGAATATTCGGAAGGACAGGAACCGGATGCTCGAAATAAACGCCAAGCTGATAGCTTGACTGGGTATCATCCGAAAATTGGGTATGCGTAGTGCTCCCATTTTCTGTGTAGCTAAAATCTCCGCTTACCGTGGGGTTATAATAATCCGCCTCAGCACCAAATCCTAAAACAGTCGCTGCCGACGCCGCTGAAACGGCAAAACACATCGCCAATAAAGCTTTTTTCATCATAAAGCAATCCCTTTTTTATGTATCATACCGAATTAAACGATAAAATACCCTAATCAAAAGGGGACAGCCATGTTTTTATGCGGAATCGATGAGGCAGGACGAGGGCCGTTGGCAGGGCCGCTCACGATAGCAGGGGTCATCTTGCATCGGGAGATACAAGGGCTCAATGACTCTAAAAAACTCAGTGAGAAAAAACGGGAAGCTCTTTTCGATGAGATACGTATCCATTCGACCTATCATATTGCAAGGTTTGATGCTCAACAAATCGACGAGCTCGGACTCTCCTGCTGCCTTGCCGCAGGATTGCGTGAGATTATGGCGGCCATAGGTGAAGCAGACTATTTATACGATGGAAACAGTACGTTTGGGGTAAACGGGCTCAAAACACTTGTTAAAGCCGATGCCACAGTCCCTGAAGTAAGCGCTGCATCGATACTCGCCAAAGTGACTCGTGATCGTGAGATGGTAACCCTAGCAACAAATTATCCTCAGTACGGCTTTGAAGGGCATAAGGGTTACGGCTCACGTTCTCATATAGAAGCGATCCGAACGTATGGATATTGTGCAATTCATCGCAAAAGTTTTAAATTAAAGGCTCTTCAGCCTGCCCTTTTTTAGCATACTCATCCATCCGGATAAACGTGGGTTGAAACTCCTCAACCAGCGAAGAGAGTTTTTCCTCACACCCGGAAATCCCCTGATAATGAAAATAGCCGTCCATTGTTCCCAATTTCAATCGCGGTTGATGGATATCGATCTCTCTGGGATGGACATAGATAAAGACCGGTTTTCCCTCACGATTTTTTTGTCGTATCTCCCGCTTTATAAGCCATGTAGGGAAAAATCGCAAATATCCTCCTCCTGCATAGCCCACACGGTTTCCAAAAAGGTTCATAACGCTTTGCGGTATTTCCAAAACAGGGGCGGAGACAGGATAGTGAGGAATATCGGGAAAATCAGGGATTCCAAAGAGGGTGTTTTTGGCAGGATAGACTGAGGAAGAATAGGCAAATCCTTCTTGTGCCAAGACGTCATAAAACCACGGCAGCGTTTCTCGCTTGAGTGACCATGAGGGGGCACGGAAGCCGACGACTTTTTTGCCGGTAATTTGTTCCAACACATCACTCGAAGCTTTTAAATCGGCACGGAACTCTTCTGGATTCATCGGATAGATGAGCTTGTGAGAACTCCCGTGTGAGGCAATCTCATG
>DASUNE010000103.1:0-4662 GCA_036277315.1 Sulfuricurvum sp. | reverse complement strand
GGGAAAAAAATAACCCTCATCTATAACACCTATGCGGATAAAGAGTATCGGGAAATTCTCACCATTTTAGCCCCTATTATTGAAACGGTTGAAATTATCGAGGTCGATGAAGCACGCATAGTACAGCGAGAGTTATTGGAATTGGCATTGAGCGCGTTAAAATTGGAGTACACTTCATTTAAAGAGATACAAACGACAAAACAATATTTGGTTTTCGGCTCATTTAGTGTGGCTGAAGCCTTTTTAAACAGGATGAATAGCAACTAATGTCACAGCCACGATTTTATGAATATCTAAAAAACAATCCCAAAAAACGATGCGATATTATCGTGTGTGAAGATGCCAAAGAAGCAGGGGAACTTGCCGATGTAGCAACCTTTTTAGAGGTAGAAACCATTGTTTTTCCTGATTTTAGAGCGTCTTATATGGACGATTTACGCCCCTTTAGTGAGGAATTGTTTGCCTTGTTCGCGGCATTGCGGTCGTATTACAGTGCGACGAAAAAACCGTTGATTATTGCTCCCCTTAAAACATTGCTCTATCCTCTCCCTAATCCTTCACTGCTCCAAAGTATGACGATCGAGTTTGCGTCACGTATCGATCTCAAAGCTACCAAAGAGATACTTCTCCGTTGGGGCTATACGTTTGTCGATATGGTAGAGATGGAGGGGGAAGTATCGCATCGCGGCGATATTCTCGATATTTTTATCCCCAATACCGAAAATCCTTATCGCATAAGCCTTTTTGATGATGAAGTGGAAGAGATCAAAATGTTTGATGTGGAGACGCAGCGAACCGATAAAGAGGAATTGGCTTCGATCGAAGTAGTCAGTGCTTTCTCTTCGTTGGATGAAGCTCAAAGTATACAGTTTGACAAAGCAATTGCCAATGCCCAAAGTGACAGTTTTGTCAAAGATATGGCTTCTTTGGGGTTTTGGGTTTTGGGCGAAGAGGGGATTGATTTTACGATTGGCAAATCTCTGCTGCGCTTGCGTGAGATGAAAAGTGTACTGGATGAGTCATACGGTTTGGATTTTCCAATGATACCGCGCTCACATTTGGAAGCAGATGTTCTTCCGGAAGCCGTACACTACAAATCACTTATCGCTCCGAATTTTGATACGCTACGAAGTGTCCATAAAAACAAAAAGTTTACCCTGATAGCCGCAAGTGATACACAGCTCAAAGCGGCCGGTATTTTTGACCTTCAAGGGCTGAATATCAAAAAATTGGGAATTGTGTTGGGTCTTATTGGTCCCGATGAAGTCATTATTTCGCTCAACCGCCATGAGAAAAAACGTCGCCGTCGTAAAACATCCATCTTGCTCGATGATCTCAAAGTGGGTGATTATGTCGTTCACGAAGAGTACGGCGTGGGGATTTTTGAGGGGATTGAGCAGGCTGAAATTCTGGGAGGAATCAAAGATCTCGTTGTTATTAAGTATATGGGCGATGACAAACTGCTTCTTCCTGTCGAAAACCTCGATACGATTGATCGATATATTGCGGCTGGGTCCCTTCCCGTACTGGATCGGCTGGGCAAAGGGAGTTTTGGAAAGCTCAAAGAATCGGTCAAAGCACGGCTGTTTGAAATCGCATCGGAAATCGTCGGGATCGCGGCAAGCCGTGCTCTCATCAAAGCCTCTGTCATGCGTGTGGATGAGGGTGAGTTGAAGCGATTTCAAGCGGCGGCAGGCTTTGATTATACTCTCGATCAAGCCAGTGCCATCAAGTCCATCGTAAGTGATTTGGCATCGGGTCACATTATGGACAGGCTTCTCAGCGGTGACGTCGGTTTTGGGAAGACGGAAGTGGCGATGAACGCTATTTTTGCGGCGGCTCGCGGAGGGTATCAATCGCTCCTTGTTGTTCCCACGACGTTGCTTAGCTCTCAACATTTTAAATCGCTTCAAGAACGGTTGGGTGTGTTTGGTTTGCGTGTAGCGAAATTAGACCGTTTTGTGAGTGCCAAAGAAAAAACGGCAACTCTTAAAGCCCTTTCTACCGGTGAGCTTGACTGTGTCGTGGGGACGCATGCATTGTTTGGGGTAAGCTGCGCCAAGCTGGGCCTCGTTATTATCGATGAAGAGCATAAATTTGGGGTGAAGCAAAAAGAGAAGCTCAAATCGCTTTACGACAATGTCCATCTGCTCTCGATGAGTGCGACACCGATTCCCCGAAGTTTGAATCAGGCGATGAGTTCGATCAAGACGATGAGTGAACTTTTAACCCCTCCAAGCGAACGGCTTGGGGTACGGACTTTTGTGAAAAACTACGATGAGAAACTCATCAAAGAGGTCATCTTGCGAGAACTTCGTCGCGGCGGTCAGCTGTTCTATGTTCATAACTCGATTGATTCGATGATCATTAAATCAGGAGAGCTCAAAGCGATTTTGCCCGATTTGCGTATCTTGATCCTTCATTCCCAAATCAGCGCCGCAAAAACCGAAGAAGAACTCGCAAAATTTGCCAATCGCGAGTACGATGTACTCCTTGCCACCTCGATTATCGAATCGGGTATTCACATGCCCACCGTCAATACGATGATCATTGACGGTGCTGATCGGTTTGGAATGGCCGATTTGCATCAGTTGCGAGGACGTGTCGGACGAGGACATATCGAAGGGTATGCCTACTTCATCGTTGAGGATAAAGACCATCTGACCGAAGAGGCAAAAAAACGCCTTGTTGCCCTTGAATCCAATTCGTTTCTCGGCAGCGGTTCGATGTTGGCGCATCATGATCTCGAAATACGCGGCGGTGGAAATCTCGTCGGCGATGCGCAAAGCGGACATATCAAAAATATCGGCTATTCCCTTTATTTGCGAATGTTAGAGGATGCGATCAAAATCCTCACCAATCAAACAACCGCGGTCAAAGCAAAGGTAGACATCAAGCTCACCGTAAGTGCCTTTATCAGCGATGAAGTGGTTCGTGAAGATCGTCTACGTCTTGAGCTGTATCGACGGCTCAGTCATTGCGAAGCACCTGTCGAGATTTATGAAATCTTGGAAGAGGTAGAGGACCGTTTCGGCAAGCCTGACACTCCTACGAAGCAATTTTTCGAGATTATGGTAATGAAAGTGCTGTGCATCGAGAAGAAAATAAAAACGGTGACCAACTACAACCAAAATATTGGTATTGAATACATTAATGGTTCTAAAGAGAGCCTGCAAAGCAAAAGCAAAGACGATGATGATCTAATCGCAACGGTGCTCCATTATTTACGCACCGCAAAGCCGAAGGTCCTCTGATGAGTTTTTGTTCTTTTTATGATGCAAAGGTATGCCGTTCATGCTCATGGATTGATTTTTTTTATGCGGAACAGTTGAAGCAAAAGGGGGAACTTTTGCATGCACTGCTTGATCCTTTTGAACCGCAGGAGTGGCTAAAACCTTCTCCCAGCCCTCTCAAAGGATTTCGGAATAAAGCCAAGATGGTCGCTATCCCAAGTCACGAGGGGATTGTTTTAGGGTTATCCCAAGAAGCCAGCTTGATCCAATGTCCTCTTTATGATGTCTCGATGCAAAAAGTTTTGGAAAATACGCAACAATGGCTTCGTGATTTGGGGATTAAAGCCTACGATGTTCAAAAGAAAAAAGGGGAACTAAAATACGTCCTACTCACACGAAGTGCGCACAATAATACGATGATGCTTCGTTTTGTGTTGCGCTCTCACGGGATCATCGGTCGGCTTCAAAGTGGACTTGAACAGCTGATAGCGCTCTCGCCGGAGCTCAAAGTCGTTACGGTCAATATCCAAAGCGTGCACATGGCGATCTTGGAGGGGGAAGAAGAGATATTTCTGACGGCACAAAACCGTTTGGAAGAGCGGCTTAACGGCATCCCTCTTTTTATACGGCCCAAAAGCTTTTTTCAAACCAACACCGATGTGGCGGCGAAGCTGTATAAAACCGCTTCGGAGTGGGTCAATGGTACAAAGCCAAAGGTGGTTTGGGATCTTTTTTGCGGGGTTGGTGGATTTGCCCTCCATTGCGCCGCACCCGATCGTGAGATTATCGGAATCGAAATAGAGAGCGAAGCGATTGAATGCGCTAAAGATTCTGCCTCTGTGATCGGATTTGAAAATCTCCGTTTTGAGGCAATGGATACGGCGAGTTTCGGAGCGATTTCTGGGAAAAACGTGGATGCCGTGATTGTCAATCCACCCCGTCGCGGTTTGGGTGAGCAGATCTGCAAATGGCTTGAGAGAAGCTCTCCTGAGAGGATTATTTATTCGAGTTGTAATACGACGAGTTTGGCTCGTGATTTGGTGTATCTCTCAGGATATCGTCTGCAAAGAGTTCAGCTTTTTGATATGTTTCCGCACACTCCCCATTATGAGACGCTGGTGGAGCTAGTTAAAAAGTAAAAAGAAGTGCGGTTTACTGCACATGAGCCTTCTGCTGAAGAAAACATAGTGTTAGCGTAGTCGAAGGGATTTTATTCCTTCGGCGTTTAAAATTACTGATACAGTGCCCCAAAATGATCGACTTGCGTCAAATAAAGCCGTACATCAAATTCTAGCTGATGATACGACGGCTCGATGTGGGTGCAGAGTTTATAAAACGCTTTGTTGTGCTCTTTCTCTTTGAGATGGGCGAGTTCGTTGGTAACGATCATCCGAAGAAAAGCTTCGGGGACTTTTTTAAACAGATGGGA
>DASUNE010000102.1:0-5601 GCA_036277315.1 Sulfuricurvum sp. | reverse complement strand
CGAATAATAGCGGCTCGCACCGCGAAACCCGATCATTGGATTTTCTTCGATTTGCTCGTAGACTTTTCCTCCGATCATGTGTCGATATTCATTCGATTTAAAATCGCTCGTACGGACAATCACCGGTCTGGGATAAAACGCCGCCGCAATCATCCCGATCCCCTCAGCAAGCTTATCGATAAAAAAGGCTTTGGGGTCATCATAGCCAGGCATGACTGCTTTGACCGCGGCTTTATCCCCGATTTCTTTTCCTTGTGAAAGTTCCACCAATGCCATCGGATGGGCATTGACGTAATGGGTAATGATAAACTCCATCCGCGCCAATCCTACCCCATCATTGGGAAGCTTGGCCACTTTAAACGCAATGTCCGGATTACCGACGTTCATCGTCAGCTTTGTGACTGTCGGGGTGAGATTACCCAGATCGATACGGCTGATCTCATACTCAAGTATCCCCTCATAAATACGACCGCTCTCCCCATTCGCACAACTCACCGTCACTTCATCCCCATCGTGTAAGACTTGGGTAGCATTGCCCGTACCCACAATCGCAGGAACACCGATTTCACGTGCTACGATTGCCGCATGACACGTTCGCCCTCCCCGATTGGTAATAACCGCAGAGGCTTTTTTCATAATAGGTTCCCAATCCGGATCGGTGATGTCCGCGACAAGGACATCACCTGGCACAAAACCTTCACCCTCACGAGGAGAATGGATAATCTTGACCCGACCGGAACCGATTTTTTCACCGATTGCTTTACCGCTGAGAAGTATTTTCGGCTCAACAGCCTCTTTGAGTTTGTATTGCTCCAAACTGTTGTCCCCAAGCTTACGGCTCTCTACCGTTTCAGGACGCGCTTGGACAATGTAAAGATTTCCGTCTTGCCCGTCTTTTGCCCATTCGATATCCATCGGACGGTATTCCCCTGCGATTTTTGTGTAATGTTCTTCGATGATAAGGGCATAACGCGCCAACGTCGCAATCTCATCATCGGTTATCGAAAAACGGTTTTGGAGGCTTTTTGGAGTCGTACTATTGATGGTATTATGCCGCTCATCGTAATGCATCGTAAGAGCTTTTGAGCCGATTTGACGTTTCAGTATCGCCACTTTCCCTTCCTTAAGGGTCGGTTTAAAGACGTAAAACTCATCGGGATTGACCCGTCCGCCAACGATGTTTTCTCCCAATCCCCATATCGAATTAATGAGTATCAAATTTTCCGATCCGTTTTCCGTATCGATCGTAAACATCACCCCGCTGCTGGCAAGATCACTTCGTACCATTTTTTGCACCCCAACCGAAAGGGCAACGGCAAAATGGTCATACCCGCGACTGTGCCGATAACTGATCGCACGATCGGTAAAAAGGGAAGCAAAACACCGTTTAACATGCTCTATGAGCATTACTTCACCGCAAATATTGAGATAGCTCTCCTGCTGTCCGGCGAAACTTGCATCGGGCAAATCTTCCGCCGTTGCCGATGAACGGACCGCAACATCGACCGATGCCATAGAATATTGCTTCTCCAAATCACGGTAAGCTTCAGAAATTTCGGTTTTTAACACCTCAGGCATGTCGCCAGATAGCATCAGAGTGCGTATTTCCTCGCCGCATCGATTGAGCGACTCGATATTCGTCAAATCAACATCGTCAAAAAATTGACGGATTTTTGGCTCGAAATGGTTATAAGTAATAAAAGCACGGTACCCATCGGCTGTGACAGCAAATCCTTCGGGGACTTTTACCCCTAATCCTTTGAGAGAGCCTATCATCTCCCCCAATGAAGCATTTTTACCCCCTACCAAAGCGATATCACCTAATCCAAGGGAATCCAATCGTCGAATATAGCGCATACCATCCACCTCATGTTCCAAACTCTATTGCAATAAGAATAGCATGAAATTGCCAATAACGATGCAATTTATGTTATATTTGCATAAAAACTTATGGGTGTTCATGGCTATTATCTCAATCGCATCAACCAAAGGGGGAGTGGGTAAAACCTCTCTTGCTTTTTCTCTCGCTAAAGACTTAGGGTATCGCTATGCTACCAACGATATGTCGGTAGTCCTTAACAAATACAAACATGCACGCTATTATCCTAAAAAAATACCGCTTTATGATGATACCGTCTACGATTTCGGAGGATTTGATGCCGAACACGCCGATGAGATCTTACGCTCTTCCGACATCATCCTTCTTCCCACAACCAACGATCTCAACTCCATTATGAAAAGTTTGATTTTTATCAAAAACTACAAAGAAAAGACCATCCTTGTGTTTGCCAATATGATCGATAATCCCAACGATGCCGCCATGATAAAATCAAAAATCCATGAGCATTTCCCCAATCTCGCATTCACCTATCTCAGACGCACCAAACTGCTCAAAAATGCCCTTGAAACGGGACTGAGTGCAAGCGAACTCTATGAGTCAAGCAAACACAATCAACACCTCTACAAGCAAGCGTATGGCGAATATCATAAGATTTTGAAACTCTTCACAACCGATGGACACTATTTTAGTGCTCCCCAATCATGAGTACCATTTTACTCACCACCCTCAACGCCCGCTATGCCCACAGTGCTTTAGGACTGCGTTATCTCTATGCTAACTTGCAGGAACTCCAAAACGATACAAAAATAGTAGAATTTACCATCAACGAGCAAATCCAGACCATTGCCGAAGACATTCTCAAGCACGCTCCTCGTATCATCGGCATCAGTGTTTATATTTGGAATGCCAGTGAGACAGCCCATCTGATCGAGATCATTAAAAAAGTCTCACCAAAAACGACGATTGTTCTCGGTGGCCCCGAAGCTGGATATTTACCACATCGGGTTGATTTTAGCCGTGCCGACTACATCATCAGTGGTGAGGGGGAAGTGGTGTTTTATGAACTGTGTAAAAATATTCTAAATGACAGTAGACCCAATGAACATTTTATAAAAGCTCCTATGCCTGATTTAAAAGCAGTTATTCTCCCCTACCGAGCCTACAGCGATGAAGACGTCGCGCACCGCACCATTTACGTCGAAGCATCGCGAGGATGTCCGTTTGAGTGTGAGTTTTGTCTCTCGTCCATGGATGAAAAAGTTCGCAACTTTCCCCTGGACGAACTGCTCGAAGAGTTTGAGATACTTTGGGCTAGAGGTGCGCGAAGTTTTAAATTTATCGACCGTACTTTTAATCTCAACATGACCTTTGCCAACCGAATATTAGACTTTTTCCTCTCCAAAGAGCCGCCCTATTTCGCCCATTTTGAAGTGATACCCGATCATTTTCCCGAGGTGCTTAAAACCAAGATCTCTCTTTTTCCCCAAGGGTCGTTGCAGCTTGAAATCGGAATACAAACCCTAGACCCCGTCATCGCAAAAGGGATCAACCGTCCCTTACGCCTCGAAAAAATCTACGAGAACCTAAAGTTTTTAGAAACTGAGACCAAAGCCCATATGCACCTCGATCTCATCGTCGGACTGCCGGGAGAGACGATAGAGGGATTCGGACGTAACCTCGATAAATTGGTATCACTGACCCACAGCGAAATCCAAATCGGTATCTTAAAAAATCTCTCGGGGACAACCCTCTCCCGCCATGATAAAGAGCATGGGATGATCTACAGTGACATACCCCCCTACGATATTCTCCAAAACAATAATCTAAGTTTTATACAAATCCAAAAGATGAAACGGTTTGCACGGTTTTGGGATATTTTTTACAACAGCGGAAGTTTTGAGAATACCGTACAGCTGCTATGGAAAGATCAAAGTGTATTTGAACCTTTCTATGCTTTCAGTGAATGGATCTACACCCAAACCCTCTCCACCTGGAAAATATCACTCGATCGACAAATCACCCTTATTCATGACTATCTCATCCTAAGCCATGAGAGCGAAACGGTACAAAAAGCCTTGATGGACGATTTGTCCAAACGACCTGAAAAAACAATCCCGTTTTTCCTGCGACAATCGACCATAGAAAATAAAAAAAGTATGGATAAAAGTATAACGCCAAAACGGCAAGCTAAGAGGATTGAATAAAAAAGAAGCAAAATGTGCCAGAGCGACGAGCTCTAGCGCGAAAGCTTTAATTAAGAAGAATTAAAAAGGGGCCAAAGCCCCTTGAGAAAAAATGTGCCCTAGAGGGTATTAGAATTTTAAAGAAGCAACAAAGCGGAGAGTATCGATGTCACGTCCTTTATAGAATGGTTGCCCTACAGTAGAAGGTAATTTAGTAATATCTTGATCATTGTTCACTTGCTCATAAATAGCCATCAAACCAAGATTTCCAACGTTTGTACTAGCCGTTACATTAAATCCGTCAACTGTCTTATCAAAGTTGTCTTCACAGTTGACATATGCCGCTGCCAGTTTTACACCTGCAACCGAACCGGCAGCACCGATTTTATACGTATCCACACCCGGAGCCGTTACAACACCGTCAAAGTAGATAGAATCAGTACCGGTATAGATTTTGGTTTTATCACCCGTTGAAGTATTCGCAAATCCTAAAAGACCATCATTGTCCGCAGATGAATACGCCGCATACAAATTGACACCTGATACATCAACGCCCGCTTTAACAGCCCAGATTTTTGAATCATCAGTCGTAGGATAAACTGCATTTTGAACAACTTCTCCACCGCCTTTTGTTGCCATTGTTGCATATTGACCGCCGACTGACACCATCCCTGCAATTTTTGTATCCGCTTGGAACCATAATGCATCCGCAATATTGACAACATTATAATACCATGCTTGCAATGTTGTATTCGGAATAGACGTATTCACAGCCCCTGCAGCATAAGCACCACCGGTATAGAAGGTATTGAAACTATTCATGTCAACAGTACGTCCCGGACTACCTGCAAGTAAAAAACCACCTTCATTTGGTCCAGCTGCACCAACAGTGATATCACCAAATGCTTCATGCCAGCTACCATGACCATTATGTTTTCCAACCCATGCACCGACCAAAGTCGTATTCGGAAGATCTGTATTGATGGCTACTACCGCTTCAAAAGTATTGTAAGCAATATTCCATTTCTCTGTAAAGAGCAACGGGGTATCCAACTCCATACGTCCCGCTTTAAGCGTCGTTTTTCCTAATGTTGTCGCTAGCCAAAGTTGACTGATATTAGATGCATCTTGAGTTCTTCCATCGAAAGACGAAGAAGCATTGTCTGAAAATCCTGTTGTAGCATGTGGAGTATTAACCATATTGTCATTAAAAACATTATTTTCTAGACCAAGCGTCGTATACATCTGAACTTCTGCACCCGCACTAACAGCTTTAAGCAAATCCGCAGTCACACCAATACGTCCACTAATACCACCGGCAGAAGAACCATTATAAGGAGATACTTGTAATGGAACTTGATTGCCATTCTCAAACATTCCACTCTCAGGCAACACACCTGCTACCGCATCAGTTGAACGAACTTCAACATCCGATGTTTGATAGATCACTTTCACATCACCGCTTACTTTTACATTATCAATCGCAAATGCGCTTGTCCCCAAAGCCATTACAGCCACTAAACTTAATTTCCCTAATTTCATTCTTTCTCCTTAATACAACCGTCCAAATAAGTTAAA
>DASUNE010000101.1:0-10438 GCA_036277315.1 Sulfuricurvum sp. | reverse complement strand
ACCCCCTTAAATACACCCTTCGCTCCGCTCGGGTTTGTCCTTTTGGAAACCTTCGGCTTCCAAAAGTCCAAGGGTTCAGGTCTCTTTCTAGGGCATCCTTTGGGTTTCCTAGATTCTTTATACTATATAGAGTGTAGGTTTTCATTTTCTCCAAATTACTAAGTAACCGTATGGGATAATGTCATCAGCACTCATACTTGAACCAACCATCCCAAAAACTACACTCTAAGAGACAGAGTGTTACTTTCGCCGAGGTCCCCTAGTTAGGTGTCTTGAATTGAGTCTCGATGCAGAGTCTCTTAAGGTCTAGGCGTTTATAGTCATTAATAGTACTCAGATAACCCCTAATCAATACACCGTCTAAGGAGTCCATATGAAAGTAGGATACGCCCGAGTAAGTTCAAGTGGTCAGAACCTTGAATCTCAACTGGAAGCGCTCAGAGCAATCGGATGTGAGAAGATATTCCAAGAGAAGAAGTCAGGGACTCAAGTCGATAACCGTCCTCAACTTCAAGAGGCGCTAGACTTCGTTAGAGAAGGAGACGAGTTCTATGTCACTAGACTTGATAGATGCTCACGTAGTGTCCAACACCTCCATCAGATAGTCGATACCCTTAACACCAAAGGAGTCTCGTTCAGAGCAACCGAACAAGACTTGGATACAGGTTCCTCGGCAGGAAGACTAATGATTGGACTCTTGAGTATCGTATCCGCTTTCGAGACAGACCTCCGAGCAGAACGTCAAGCGGATGGAATCAAGTCTGCTCAAGCACGAGGAGTTAAGTTCGGTAAGAAGAGAGTATTTGACCCTGAGAGGGTTAAAGAAGCGGTAGCGATGCAGGAGCAAGGGATAACCAATCAGGTCATAGCAGACGAGTATGGAATCGGTAGGAGTACATTATTGAGGTACATCTCCGAGTACAAGAAAGGATTGGTTGGTGAAGCGGTAGCGGTAGCAAGTTGAGAGTCAGTGTGGGTCAGCGCCACGGAACTATAAACTGTGTCAGGTAGGAACATCTCTAAATTGTTCCGCCCACTGGACTCGGAAAGAAAGAGGTAAATTGTCATACATATTAGATAGTATGAATGGTCGTAGAGTGAGAAATTGATACTGATAGAAACAGTTTATGAAGAAAGTTGATGGACATGTAGTTCAACATGTAGTTTGTGAGGACGAAGGGTTACGAAAGTACCTAGTTTAGGGGATATGTGTATCCGCCCACTGGTACCACCTCAGATTTTTATCTCCTTTAACAATTATTTCATTACCTGTATCTTCTTCTAGCACAACATTTGCATAGCCTAAGGCATTCACTCTTGGGAGTATCCAATGGTCAGCCGAGCAAAAATCAAAGAACTTATGAATGAGAGTGCCTGCTCTCACAATAAAGATAAAAAGCCCGGAGAGGGGTGCGATAAGCCTAAGCCCGGTCTTGCTGCTGGGGGATGTGCTTTTGATGGGGCGCAGATTTCTCTTTTCCCTTATGCCGATGCGGTGCATCTCGTGCATGGGCCTCAGACGTGCTTGGGTGCATCATGGGAGACGAGAGAGACAAAAACGTCGTACATAGGGCGCGACCATACTCAAATGGGGTTCACGACCGGGATAACGACCCATGATGTCATTTTCGGCGGAGATAAGCGGCTGGCTGATTCCATTGATTATATTATGGAACATTACAAGCCGGAGGCGATTTTTGTCTATTCGACGTGTGTTACGGCGTTGGTCGGCGATGATATGGACATGACGTGCAAACTGGGAAGTGACAAATACGGTGTCCCCATCGTCCCTGTGCATGCCCCCGGATTTGTCGGGAGTAAAAATCTCGGTTCACGGCTTGCGGGCGAAGCGGTTTTGGAACACCTGATCGGTACCAAAGAACCCGAATTTACAACCCCCTACGACATTAATCTCATCGGTGACTACAATGTTACGGGTGATATGTGGCAATATTTGCCCCTCTTTGAAAAAATCGGCATCCGAGTTCTGAGCTCCATGAGCGGTGATGGTCGTGTGGGCGATATCCGTACCGCGCATCGCGCGAAACTCAACGTTATCGTCTGCGCCAAATCCCTCATCACCCTCACACGTAAAATGAATGAGCAGTATGCCATTCCGTGGATATCGGTCTCGTTTTACGGCAAACGCGATACCTCATTCGCCATACGTGAAATCGTTACGGCACTGGGCTGTCCAGAACTCATCGCACGTGCCGAAGTGGTGATTACCGAAGCCGAAGCGCAACTCGAAACAGCACTCATCCCGTATCGTGAGATGTTTGCAGGGAAAAAAGCGGTTCTCAACACGGGCGGAAACAAAGCATGGTCGATAGCTTCTGGATTGCAGGATTTAGGGATCGAAGTGGTGGCCACCAGCATCGCAAAATCGACGCAGGATGATATCGACAAAGCACGTGAATATTTGGGAGAGAATGGGGTACTCATGACCAAACCTGCAACAGAGCAGGGCAAAGTGATCGATTCAACTGGGGCACATATCCTCCTCGCAGGTGGACGCAGCCTCTATACCGCCATCAAGAAAAAAATATCCTTTATCGACGTCAATCAGGAGAAGAAAACGAGTTACGGCGGATACGGCGGATTACTAAATCTTGCCGAAGATTTGAAATATGCGTTTCGTAATCCTGTTTTCGCCAATGTCGGGAAACCGGCACCGTGGGAGACGAACTAATGGAATTCTCACTCAATAAACACGAACACAAACCTCTGCAAGTCAACCCTATCAAACACTCCCAGCCTATGGGGGCAACACTTGCCTATCTCGGGGTCAAAGACTGTATGGCGCTCATGCATGGTGCGCAAGGGTGTGCCTCGTATACGAAAGTCTTTTTTACCCGTCATTTCAATGAACCCATCGCCGTGCGTAACACCTCGGTTAGCGATATCACGGCAGTGCTGGATGGCGGGGATTACTCTATCCTCATGGCGATTGAAAACATCCAAAACAAAGAGAAAAATCTCAAACCCTCCATGATCGGTTTGCATACTACGGGATTGACGGAAACCAAAGGGGATGATGTACGCGGTGTCGGCGGGCACATCGAAATCCCTTATGTATTTGTGCATACTCCTGATTACGAGGGGGGATTGGAGAGCGGTTGGGCGTTAACGGTGAGTGCGATGATCGATCAGCTCACCGATAGCGCAACAACGGTAAAACCCAATAAGCTCGTGATATTGCCCCATGTGAGTATGCAGCCCATCGAGATTGAGAAGATTAAAGAGCTGTGCGAGGATTTTGGATTTGAAACCTATGCTCTGCCTGATCTTTCCACCTCTTTGGACGGTTATTGGGAAGAGGGGCAGGGGAAACTGGCCAACGGCGGAATCACGGTGGATGAGATACGTGCTCTTGCCACCTCTGCGGCGGTGATTACCATCGGGCAGTCGATGAAAAAATCAGCTCACGTCTTGCAGAAAAAAAATCCTGCTATCGAACATATTCACTTTGATCATTTGATGGGATTGATCGAATGCGACAATTTTGTCGGTGCGTTGATGAAAATTCGACATACACAGCCAAAACCTCTTTTGAAACGATGGCGCGCACGATTGCAAGATGCGATGCTCGATTCCCATTTTCTCATCGGAAGTTCTCATTTCGTCATTACGGGTGAGCCGGATATGCTCGTGGGCATGTGCGCGTTGATACGCAGTGTCGGAGGAACGGTCGATGCGGCGGTATCGACGACGTATAGCGATGTATTGCACACGATAGATGCCGAAAATGTTTTCGTTGGAGATTTGGAAGATGCACGACGTTTTTTTGATCGTGCGGACATGGTTATCAGTAATTTTCATGCAGAACGAATCTTGCACTCTTATCACGATACGGCATTGGTGATTCGGGGATTCCCTAATTACGAAGAGTTGGGAAACCAGCTCAAGCATGATCAGCTGTATGAGGGAAGCACTTACTTTTTATTTGAAATTGCAAATGCGTTACGTCATGTTAAACATGCAGAGTAATTTTTCTGCTCCGAATGGAGCTAGCTTTAGTGCCATAGCGGCTAGCGAAAGCATTCTGGGCTTTGCTCAGGTTGCGGTACATCAGATGAAAGGTGAAACATGAACACTAAAATTACGATAGAGGGAGATAAACCGATGAGTAATGCGATGAAAGTTGCTTTTGCGACCAAAGACATGGAAGAGATCAACGCCCACTTCGGCGGTGCGAAAGAGTTCGTTGTGTACAACGTCTCCAAAGACGGGTTTGAACTCTGTGAAGTGATCAAAACGGATACCGCTAATCTCGAGGACGATGATAAAACGGATTTTCGTGTTCGTGCCCTGAAGGGGATCAGCATCATGTATTCGGAAAGTATCGGCGGAACGGCAGCGGCAAAAGTTATCCGTGCAGGGATTCACCCGATGAAGGTCAATGAGCCGACGCTGATTGTGGATGTGCTTCAAGACTTGGTAAAGATGATCAATGGCAATCCGCCGCCGTGGGTAAAACAGATTATACAGATGAAAACACAACACGATGTACGACAAGACCGATGGGCAGCAGGAGAATAATTATGGAAGCAGAAAAAACAATGAACCCATTTGGGGTTGAATTGATTCGTCAGATTAGAGCATTGGATCAGTTTGGAAACTGGGCAAAAATCAGTGATGACGAATTACTCATTAAAAAATACGTCAAGACTAAAGAGGAGCTCAAAGCGGTTCCGGTAATAGCAGATATTGATGAGATGATGATTAATGACATCAAAATGATCTACAAAGCGATCGCGTTATCGTTCGAGCGCCAAACGGGTGTCGTGTGCAATGTCATCATGGAGATGAGTCATGAGGGATTTGGGCGATGCGCGGTTCTAACGGATCGTATATGTATCGTCGATAAGTATTTTAAAGATGCGCACCGTTTTAGCTTTCGCACTCTCGAAGCATTGTTTGAAGAAGGGGATAAGAATTTGGCGAAAGCGATTGCAATATACGAGCAATACAAACCATGTAGTGGAATAGGAGCGTAACTATGTCTAAAGTGGGTATTTTTTTCGGTAGCAGCAGCGGTGTAACACGCAGTGCAGCCCAGCTTTTGGAAGAGCAGTTCTCAGGTGCCGAATTGATCGACATGGAAGAGGACTATGACGGTATTGAGCAGTTTGAAGATTTCGATGTATTGCTCATCGGTTCATCAACATGGGGGCAAGGTGATCCGCAACGCGACTGGGTTGATCCTCTCTATGATCTTGATAATGAACGCCCTGATCTGAGTGGTAAGAAAGTGGCATTTTTCGGTGCTGGTGATCAGAAAACGCATGGGGAACATTTTTTGAGCGCGTTGGGGAAAATGAATGATCTGTTTGTTTCTCTGGGAGCGCAACCATACGGTTATACACCTACGGATGGATACACCTACAAATTTTCACTGGCGCAGCGTGGCGATAAGTTTTGCGGTCTTGGGATTGATGATGTGAATCAAGAGGATATGACACAAGATAGAGTTGTTGCATGGGCGAATCAGCTCAAAGATGAAATGAAACTATAAGGAGTATACGATGGGAACGTTAGCCGATTTTGAAAAACTTACCGATACCGAGGAGTTTTTTGAATTTTTCGATATTGAATACGATGAGCGTTTAGTTTATGTCAAACGGTTTCACATAATGAAAAGATTCGGTGAGATGGTTGAAAAAGCCAAAGGCAATGATTGGGGCAGTGACACAAAACTGCTCGAGTACTATAAATTTGCCCTCATCAGCGTCTACAAAAATTTTGAAAACGGTTACAGCCCATCGGCGGCAGATGTTTGGGAGATGTTTGACAAGCCAAGCGCTTGCGGCACCTGCTCCACATCCAGCAGCTGTAATGATGTAGAGGAGGTCAGTCATGGAGTTCACGCATGCACAAGCCAGCCAGATATCAGCTTCAACTAGAGATGAGATTCTGCCGACCTTTCGTTTAGGTCAGCGCGTACGGATTAAAAAGCCGATCCGAAATGACGGTTCCAACCCTTTTCGAGGGCCGGATGAGATTTTAGTCTATCCGGGAGCCGAGGGGTATGTCAAACACATCGGTGATTTTTTACAGGTTATTCGCATCTATGAGGTTCACTTTATCGAAGAGGGTGAGACCTACGGATGCCGCGAAGCGGAATTGGAAAGTGCCGCAGAGTATGACGGATACGATGAAGTCGCCGAAGAGCTGCGATGGATCAAAGAACATAGGGCCCAACGGGCCGCTCTTAAAGCCGAGCAATCTCAAGAAGGGGAGGCGTAGATCACTACTTTTTTGAGATTTTTGCATACCGTAGAAGAATTGGTGCCCTTGCGGCTAATATCATAATGAAACAAAGGAGTTGGGATGACAACACGTGTAGAGATTATAAATGATTTTTTGGCAATCAATGTCAAACCGGGCAAAACGATTCAAGATATCGTAGAAGCTTCGGGGAGCGCATTGCCTTTTGGATGCCGTGACGGAGAATGCGGTACTTGTGTCGTAATGATCGAGTCAGGTATGGAGTTTATGAGCCCTATTAATGACAAAGAAAAAGCGGTACTCAAAACGGTTGCCGAAACCAGTCCTAAAGCGCGTCTTGCATGTCAAATGAAAGTCGTACAGCCTAATGGATTAGTACGTATTAAGTACTAAAACCTGCCTCTTTTGGGGCATGTTGCCTTCTTTTTAATCATATACCGCTTCTAAAAATCCCTATAATTTTTAACTAGAACAAAATATGCAGTAGGTTTGGTAAGAAACTAATTTTAGGTGATCATTATGCAAACAACTCTCTCTTTTAAACAAAAACAACTTCCTCGATTGTCGATGCAGACATGGTTACCGCTCTTACAATGTTCACTTAACGATTTGGAAAAACATCTGCAAGTCATTACGAATGAAAATCCCTGTCTCGAAGTTAAATCTGGGTTTGAAGAATCCAACACACAAGTAGGAGGTTCATCAGCTTACGGAGCTTTTCAAAACTATGTTTCCAATACCTCGAGTGATCAGATCGAATGGCTCAGTATTGCTTCCACTTCGTTGTATGAACGATTGGATGAGCAGATAGTAGCACCGCTGTTTCCAACACCGATATCTCAAAAAATAGCCAAACAAATCATCTTTTACATCAACGATGAAGGGTATTTTGACGGAAGCGTTCAAGAGATCGCGACGCAATGCGATACCGATGCGCATACGGTTGAGAGGGTACGCCAGCGATTTGCCCATTTGGAACCCTCCGGTGTCGGTGCTGTTGATTATAAAGAGTCGTTTTTGTTTCAGCTGAGTGACTATGATTTGGATGATGAGTTGAGCATTTTGCTCTCAGCGATGATCGTGCAGTTTGATAAAATGGAAAAATTTATCAAAAATCCCCGTTTTGGAGATGCCAAACACGTCTTGCAGCAGCTCAAAAATCCTCCGGCATTGGAATACATGGAACCTGAGGTACAAATCACCCCTGATTTGTTCGTCGAGTTTTCAGGATCAGAACTGAACATTCGTATCAATCACGCGTTTTATCCCGATTTGCAGGTCAATATGATCGATAAATACGACAATTTTGCCAAACAAAAATTCAAAGAGGCCAGAGAGCTGGTCAAACTGCTCGATCTGCGCAAGGCAACGCTTTATAATGTTGCACTGGCATTGATCGAAAAACAGTACAGTTTTTTCATGGGGGGAGAGCTCAAACCGCTTCGTCTTCAAGACGTTGCCGATGAGTTAGGATTTAATGAGTCAACGATTTCCAGAGCAATTTCGGATAAATACATCCAAACCGAACGGGGGCTTTATGCGTTTAAAGATTTCTTTTCCAACTCTATCGGTGAAGTTTCGACGTCAGAGATCAAGCATTATCTGAAGCGTTTGGTTTTGAGTGAAAACAAAGAGGATCCGTTTAGCGACAAATTCCTTCATGAAATGATTGAAGAAAAGTTTGGAGAAAAGATGGTGCGACGGGTCATTGCAAAATACCGCCAGGAACTGGATATTCCTTCGTATAAAGAGCGGCTGTTTTTGTATAAGCTGGAGCTTCTGTAAAGGATCAAGACGGTGTACGCTCGTTTTTCTGAAGACTATCGACATAGTCGCATATTTTAGTATTTTCATTGCATGGCTGACTATAGCCTGTAACCGGATCGTTCTTAAAATGGGCAAGATTATCCGAAACGAAATTCCAATTGATCAGCTTCCACCAGTTGGCAAGGTAATCGGGCCGACCATTGCGATAATCGATATAGTAAGCATGTTCCCACACATCGCACGTCAATAACGGTGTGTCGCCGTGGCGCAGGGGAGTATCGGCATTAGAGGTCATTTTAATCTCCAGCTTTCCCTCATTAGTAACGACCAGCCATACCCATCCAGAACCAAAAAATCCTGCCGCGGAAGTCAAAAACATATCTTTGAATGTTTCCATAGTTCCAAAATCACGTTCTATTAAGAGTGAGAGTTCCGCAGAGGGACTGTGGGAGAGATTACTAAGCCCTTTCCAGTAAAAATCATGGTTATAAACTTGTGCTGCATTATTGAAAATGGCATTGTGCGCATGTTTGATAATCTGTTCTAAGGGCATATCTGCATACTCGGTGTTTTCAATCAGACCATTTAGTTTGTTGACATATCCGGCATGGTGTTTGCCATAATGATAAGAGATGGTTTCTGCCGAAATATAGGGTTCCAATGCTGTTGGATCATAGGGGAGTTTCATCAGTTCATGTTTCATCTTACTGCTCCTGATACGTAATAATATTTTATCATGTTATCTTATCGTCTTAAAATATTGCAAAACATAATTGATATGTGGATTTGTCTCAGGTACTATTCAGATTTCTTATAGTTTGTGGAGGCTAAAAAAGGAAGTCGTAACAGGGATTTAATTCCCTGTTTTGTGACAAAAGAGTTAACTCGAAGGTGTGTCCACAGCTGTAAAGAATGTATTGGTTTTAGGAGTGGTACGAGGAGCGGGTTGTGCGAGTGCCGATTCGTCTTTTTCCCCCGTACGGATGCGTTCGACCTCCAATACAGGCGTTACCCACATTTTACCCGCACCGTGACCCAAATCCTGCGTATGTGCGCGGATGGCTTCCATAGCGGTTTCTTTATTTGCATTATCAGATACAACGATCAGCAGCATGACTTTTGGAAACAAGTCGGGTGCATTGTTTTTCTCGGCAATTCCGAGTGATCCTTTCCCAATAACATCCATTACGGTGACCCCTTCGATCAAATTATCAAAAAGTTCACGTAAAACATCATTGAGACAGTGTCGGTTGAAAACGGCGGTTATTTGCATCATGGCAGATCCTTAATGTTGATATACAGAGACTACTGCATATTCTGTTCTCGATAATGGATGCGACAAAAATGTCATCTTTTAATGAGAACATCACTTGCATAGTATGGGAATTATCATTCATCAAGGAGCAATCAATGGCACGAGATACATTAATCGGTGGAGCATTATGGGAAGAGTACTCAAACGAGGTACAACGACGTATGAACGATCCGATGAATATGGGAGAGATCACGCAAGAAGAGGCAGACAGTGCGCAAAAACGACTTATCATTGCTGATTTTGGCGCGGAGAGCTGTGGGGATGCGGTACGTCTGTACTGGATGATTGATCCTAAAAATGATGTAATCATCAAAAGCCGATTTAAAAGTTTTGGTTGTGGAACCGCGATTGCCAGCTCCGATATGATGGCAGAATTGTGCATGGACAAAACCGTCGATGAAGCATTGAAAATCACCAACATCGATGTTGAAAAAGCACTACGGGATGAAGAAGATATCCCCGCCGTTCCAGGGCAAAAAATGCACTGTTCGGTTATGGCGTACGACGTGATCAAAAAAGCGGCATCGATCTACAAAGGGGTCGATATGTCGGAGTTTGAAACCGAGTTTATCGTGTGCGAATGTGCCCGTGTGAGTCTTGATACCCTCAAAGAGGTTATTAAACTCAATAAGCTTGATTCGATTGAAGCGATCACCGACTATACCAAAGCGGGCGGTTTTTGTAAATCGTGTATCAAACCCGGCGGTCATGAGAAGAAAGATGTTTATTTGGTAGACATGCTCGCTGAAATTCAAGGTGAACTTGAAAAAGAGGCAATCAGCAAAAAAATCAAAGAAGCAAAAGGGGATGGCAATTTCAATGCGATGAGTTTGGTACAAAAACTTCGCAGTATTGAGTCGATTCTCGAAGAGTACATCCGTCCGACACTCAAAGCCGATCATGGTGATGTCGAAGTGATCGATCTCAAAGAAGTCGAGGATGGTCATGAGCTGTATATTCAGTATAAGGGAGAGTGTATGAGTTGTTCAATGAACACGACGACAACCCTTGCCGGTATGCAGGACATGCTTAATTTCAAGCTTAAATCCAATTTGCGAGTGATGGTCGTCTAATGTCCAGAGCTACGAAAGAGGGGACGTTCGGGTATCTCAAGAAATTTGGGAC
>DASUNE010000100.1:0-2299 GCA_036277315.1 Sulfuricurvum sp. | reverse complement strand
AAATGCATCGTTGATAATTTGCTCAATTTGTTCCATGCTGTCTATTATTGGACGTTGTAAAAATTCTATTTTAAAATATTTAATCCCATCAAAGAGGGTATAAATATCCATGGAAGCAACATCCAAATAACTCAGTTTTCCTAAAAGATATCCCAAATTAAGAGGGATCTTTCGAAAAATGTGGATGATTAGGCCTCCTTCACTGTTTAATTGATAGGTAAAGGTTTGGCATTGAAATGCTTCTCTTGAAAGAGTGATGATTTGATCGGGAGTATGTTTAAAAAAGAAGAGGTTGGATTCTATGGAGACAATTTTCTTTTGTTCGATTTTACTCAGTAGGAGGAAACCGGCATCATGCAGTAATCGTCGCTCTTTATTTTGCCGTTTGATCGCATCGGTCAGACGGTCGTCTTGAGAAGCAATTTCCAGGGATGCTTCGTAGAGTTCATGAAGCAAATTGGCGCCGAAACTCGTATAGGTCCCAGCACCTACTCCATTGATGTCGGCATACGTTAAGATGTAGAGAAGTTTAAGATTTTCAGGTGTTTTGATTTTGGACATAAATTGATAGAGCGTTTTTTCACTGTAAAGATTCTCACGATAGGCAACGTTGCTCATTGTGATGTGATGACGGATGAGTAACGCAGCACGTTCATGGGTAGATGTTGGAAGTTTGAGGCTTTTAATAAAAGGGATAATAAGCTTGCTACCGACTTCGCTATGGTCTTTTTTTCGCCCTTTACCGGTATCATGAAGCAAGATGATTGCTTTGAGAAGGACTTTGTCATTGAGGCTCAGTGGGGTATAGAGTGCCTCTACATTGGGATCTTGAATCGTCTCAAGCGCTTCGATGCATTTTATGGAGTGTAAATCAACAGGGTAGTGGTGATACCCGTCAAATTGAGGAAGATGCAGTACTTTTTTAAACGCACCGATAAGATGATGCAAAATACCCGTATCATAAAAGAGTTTGAGAATGATATAGAGATGATTACGCTCAAACAGTTTACGTAAGAGGGCATGGGTTTTAGCTTTCAGCGGATGTTTTATCGTAACATACGTGAAGTGAAACAGTACGCTTTCGTCAAATTTCCAGGGCTTGTCTTCAAGCGCAATCAAAAGTTCAAGAAGAGAATCGATGGAGGGGGTGGCAAGGTTATAGGAACTGTATAGAACGCCATCAACACCGTAAAACCCTTTGGTGATCCGTCCAGCGTGCAGGGTAGAGATGTGCGTCATCTCTGTGAGATAATGCCGCGCCATTTTTTTGACATAGATTTGAGTAAAATTATTGATTCGCCATTGTGCTTCGAGGAGCTTTGTGACCAGCCGGCGCTCATCGGTAAATCCCAGCATTCTTGCGATGTTTGGCATAAAATCAAGTACCAGCTGATCTTGCTGTTTGTTGGCAAGGAGATGAAGGGCACTGCGAACACGAAAAAGCAGTTCGAGAGCGATACGATATTCACGATAATGGTCTTCACTGAAAAGTGTCCCGATGAGTTCTCGAAGGGTAGTGACGCCATAAAGGGTTTTGGCAATCCAATAGAGTAATTGCGAATCTCGTAATCCACCAACTCCTTCTTTGATATTAGGCTGCATTGAAAAGGCAAATTTAACGCGACGGATTTGCGCTTCATTGATCTTTGCCAAAACGAATTTTTTAGGATCATCGTAACGGATGAGCGTGAGACGATTTTGGGTCGCATTCCATGTAAAAGGGGACCCGATAATGAGGCGTGATTCCATCATGGCTGTTTTGATCGTAATGTCCTCACGCGAAGCCGACAGCAAATCACTCACTTCATGAACACGATGCCCTAATTTGAGCCCCGCATCCCATGCCAAATAAAGAAATTTTTCGATAATGGCTCCCGTATTGTACCCTTCGTTCTTTTCATAGACGATCATCAGATCGATGTCGCTATGGACACAGAGTTGCTCTCGTCCATAGCTTCCCAACGCGATAAGGGCAATTGGAATGTTTCCACGCATGGGAAGATAATTACCAAACATTCGGCGTAAGAGTGTTTTGTACATAAGAGAGATAATCGAATCAAGCGCTTTGGTGTGCGTGACGAGAAAATCTTTTCCCTGATTGCGCTCAAAGAGAGTTAGAAGAGAACTTTTATAATCATTGATATAGGATTTAAAAAGTTTTGAGATCTCAAAATCGCTGGCATTGGATTCGATGAGGTCTTCGAGTTGTTCGGTGATACTCATGGTAGCTACTTTTTAAAGATATTGTATCTTAAATGATTGCCATTGAGAACGGATACAAAGGTGAAAAAATAATCAG
>DASUNE010000099.1:0-13737 GCA_036277315.1 Sulfuricurvum sp. | reverse complement strand
GATGAACGGCGTCTAAAAAAGCTTCATAACCGGGGGTGCATTGTTCTCTGTCAAACTCTAAAATCTCATAGACTTCATCGGACCACTCCGTGGTGTTTGTGATCTGATTAAACTGCCAGCTTCCGAGTTTGGCCAATTTTTGCGCTTCTTTGAGCATCATCGATGTATGGATGATCTTTTGGTTATAGGATTCATTCTCGGTGATATCGCGTACGATGGCGATGTTGTAATCGGTACCGCCGTAATTCATAGCACGAACATTGGCTTCGATCATAAACTCACTGCCGTCTTTGCGCATGAGGATCGCATAGTCGGTCAGCCGTCTTGCTTTTTTGAGCTCTTGAAGGTGTTCTGAGAATGCTTCAGAGGGTTCGATCGGCCGGCGGAACCCTTCAATCCCAATACTGCGGATCTCGTCAAACGTGTAGCCCAGCACATTTAAAGCCGTTTGGTTGGCATATTGGATCGCGCCATTATCAAGACGGAGGATAAAAACCATGTCATTGGACTCATTGATCAGGGTATAGAGCATATCCAGCTCAAAGTATTGCTCTTGCTGTAGTTTGCGATTATTGATTAACGCGAGCAATAAGGCTAAAAAAATGAGATTAATGATGAGTCCGATAACCCCAATGACCAGTGAGATATCATACTGGTCAGTGATATGATGTTCTAAATGAAAATGGTACGAAATGAAAGCAATAAAAGTGAGGGAGATGGTAAAAAAAAGATAGGCTATCCACTTTTGATAGATGAACCTCTCCATCTTGGGTGGACGCGAATGATTATTTGCTTGCACAGTATCCTCTTTTTATCAACTAATTTGCCTACCGTTAAAAAAACTCAAATCCATCGCCATCATCCAGACTTCCTTCTTCGGCAGGCGCCAGGAACGATTGAACCATTTGTATGTTTGAAATAATCGATGCGTCCATAAAATCTACCGAAGGGGCACCTTCGTAAAAGACGCTTCTAAACCAGATGATCAGATCGTTATTGAAGCTTTTGCACAATGCGGACATTTGAGGGGCCATGTTGATAAATGCTGCTTCATCTTTTTGGATGATCGAGGTCAAATCACGGATCGCGATTCCCAGTGTCTGTGTTTCGCTGTACAGCAGCAATATGCTGGACGTGCGTTCGAAAGCGTTGATGATCTGATCGACGTCGTCGCCGTTGAGCTCATTGCTTCCCATCCACATAAACTGTGTCGCGAGTTCGTTGAGTTTGAGCTCCAAGGCGGTAAGATCTTCCGGCTCCATAAAATGAAACTTTTGTAACGTCTCGGTTTCTTTATGATAGGGGACATTGACCACCGCTTCTTGTATGACAGGATGCGGTTCTTTTACCACCGCTTGGACGATATGAAGGAGGGTCGGAGAATGCTCTTTGGTCACTTTAAAGGTCAAGAGATTGGAAGAGAATCGATACTCGGACCCTTCCAGATACTTTTCAATCTGCTGGATGATTTTGTCGGAGGGGAGGATGTTGATGTTGGTGATCGAAAAGAAATAGGCGGTTTCATTCTCTTCCATGATGATTTGAGGCTGTACTTTTCGCCCCAACATGACATGCCCGAGCTGATACATAAATCGAATCAAATCGCTTAGAAAATTGGTTCGGACGTTGTCTTTTATGGTGAACATCAGCGATTCCCACAATTGTGCCAGATCTTCTTCATTTTCGATCAGATAGGTCGTTTTGTAACAAAAAATGGCGTTGGTAAAAGGGTTGATGCTTTTCTTGGTGGAAACAGCGGTTTTATCGCTGTGCATGATGTTCATATAAAGCCCGATGCGATGTTTGAAAACATCCGGCTGAATGGGTTTTACAAAATAGTCTTTCGCGCCGTTTCTCAACGCTTGGATCTGATTCTCTTCATCTCCTTGCGTCGAGACGATCACGATAATGGCATTGGGCAGTATCGCACTGATGTGTTTGGTGGCTTCAATCCCATTCATGTTGGGCATTAAAATATCCATAAAGATTAGATCATAGGCCTCTTCTTGACACAAAACAACCGCTTCTATGCCGTCATTGGCAATTGAGATTTTCATCTCTTCGCCGTGCTGCTGACTGTATTGGTTGACGTAGGCCTCCAGGAGCGTTTGGTTCAGACTCTGATCATCGACGATAAGTATTTTTTTCATTTTGGATTAATCCTCAAATTGTGCATAGATAGCACGGGCTTCAGAAATATTGTCTATAAAAATTTTGATGAGTTTTGGATCGAAATGGTTCCCTGAATTTTGTTCAAGGAATTCCTGGGCTTCTTCAAACGACCATGCTTTTTTATAAGGGCGCACGGACGTAAGAGCATCAAAAACATCGGCAATGGCAACGATGCGGCCGTACAGAGGGATATCCTCCCCTTTTAACCCTTTTGGGTAACCGCTTCCGTCGTATTTTTCATGATGGCTTAAAGCGATGATGTGCCCCGCTTGCAAATAAGGGCTGATGGTATCTTCGAGGATGTCGGCTCCGATGATGGCATGCTCGCGCATGATCTGCATCTCATGGTCTTCGAGCCGTCCGGGTTTGAGGAGAATATGATCCGGAGTTCCTACTTTGCCAATATCGTGCAAAGGGGCGGAAAAGTACAAGATCTGCTGTTCTTCTTCGGAAAGTTTGAGATGTTTGGCGATGAGTACACTGTAGCCCGAAACGCGTTTGACGTGGTTGGCCGTCTCTTCGTCTTTGTATTCTGCCGTACGGGAGAGGACGCGAAGGGTCTCTTGCTCTTTTTTCTCCAGATGCATGTAGGCCTCGGTTACTTCGGTGATGTCATACACCGTTCCGACCATATGGACAGGTTCATTGTTTTCATTGTAGGTTGTCGTACCGCGCTCATGGACATATTTGATACGGCCGGAAACGACGATACGATGGCCGATATTGTAGGGTGTTTTGTGAAAAATGGAATGATCGACTGCCGTCTGAACTTTCAGACGATCATCCGGATGGATGTAGCTTAGAAATTTTTCATAGGTTGCCGGAACCGATTGGGGTTCCAGATCGAAGATACGATAGGTCTCGTCGGACCAATGCAGCTTACCTTCCATGATGTTCCATGTCCAGCTTCCGAAATGGGTGATCTCTTGAGCGGTTTCCAAATCGTTGACGGTTTTTTGGAGTTTTTCTGTCGCCAGATAGACTTGGTGTTGGAGAAGCTTCTCTTGATCCCCTAAATAAACGATGGCTTGGCGCAGTTTCATAAAATTTTGGACCCGCTTGAGCAAAATCGCTTTGTTGATCGGTTTTTTGATAAAATCGTTGACGCCGGCGGTGAGGGCTTGAATCTGAATGGCATCTTCTGCATCACTGGCCGTCACCATGATAACCGGTATCTCCGAGTCGATTTTTTTGACCTCTTCGGTCACTTCAGTCCCATTCATCAAAGGCATATTGTAGTCGATGATGACCATGTCACAGGGGTTATGCCGAATGTGTTCGATGGCATCGAGAGGATTGGTAAAATTGACAAACGTGGCATCAATACCATTCAGATAGCTTTGTATCAACAACAGATTCATATCGTTATCGTCAACATTGACGATGATAAACGGTTTATCGCTTAGCATTACTCAAGTTCCTTTTTCATCTGCTGGATAATGTTTTCCGTTTCGGCACGTATGGCTTCCAAACGCTTTTCTTTTTCCCCATGATCGAGAGAGGGCATGTCGATTTCGAAGTTGTGACACGCATCTCCCAACTCGGTGAGAAAAAGATTGCGGGTGATCCCTTTGAGTGAATGGACGGCTATTTTTAACGCTTCTTCATTGTCTATGTTTTCTCGAAACTGAGTCAAGATGACGGACGTGTTCGAGATGAATTTTTTAAACAGTTCCAGGACAATCTCTTCGGGGAGTTCAAGCTGTGAAGCAATGCGCGTTTTTAGACCCTCATGGTTGTTGTTTTCAAGGTGCATAATTGGTTCTCTTTGTATTTTTGTTTCTGAGATGTTTTTTTCCATGGAATGGGAGGCAAAATTTTCTTGGAGCAGGGTAATAAGATCGGCTTTTTGAAGTGGTTTGATGAGGTACCCGTCCAGTCCTTTTTGAAGATACTGAGCGATATTAGCCGTTACCGCATCGGCGCTAAGCCCTATGATCGGAGTGTGGACAGCACCCGTTTCCTCCTCATAATGGAGCATCTGCTGTGTTGCGGTAATCCCGTCCATATTGGGCATATTGATGTCCATAAGCACCATATCGTACTTGCCGTTGATAAATTTTTTCACAGCATGATATCCATCCACTGCCAGATCATGGTCGATGTCCAGTTTTTTGAGCAGCTCTTGGATGTAAAGCTGATTGACTTCATTGTCTTCCGCGATCAAAATTTTAAGACCTTTAAAGGTCACAGTGGAGTGTTGTTTACGCTGAAAGAGTTTGTCGTGGTTGTAAATACCCAGCCCTTTTGCCAGCGTGGACCACGTTAATTCACCCAATAGCCATACGATATTGGGTGCGACCAACGGGATAAAAGGGGCATTGGACTGAAAGGAAGGGACGATAAAAAGGGTTGCTTTTTTGAATTTTTTGGTGGCATTGACGACTTCGGAAAAACTGATGGTGTCTTTAAATACGACAATATGCAAATCGGAATGGTCGTCTAAAGCGTCCAGTGCTGCGGTTCGATATACCTGTGATTCACAGCAGGCAAATCGTTTTAAGTAGCGTTCCACCAGTTTAAACCGAGGGGTAGCATTGGGAACAGGCAAATACAGATGGGTCGTATGCCGTTTGCATTGATAGAGATGGTGCAAAGAATCCGTGGTAAAGGTTAAGAGAGTATGAAAAACACTCCCTTTCCCAGGAATACTTTTGAAAGAGAGGTGACCGTTCATGGCGGAAACGACGCGTAAAACAATGCTCAATCCCAATCCCGTCCCGCCGAATTCGCGTGAAATAGAGTTGTCTGCTTGGACAAAAGGTTTAAAAATATTGGCTTGTTTTTCTTTCGCGACACCGATCCCCTCATCGGCGACAGTAAAGCCGATGGTGATCTTCCCCTCAACGGTTTTGAGATGTTTGATCCGAACGTAGACCCGTTTTTGGGCAGAAGTGAATTTGATGGCATTACTGATAAGGTTGATCAGAATCTGTTTGAGACGCAAGCTGTCTGTTTCGATGCTCAGAGGGAGTTTTGGATCAATGTACACGAGCAGATCGATCCCTTTTTTCTCCGCCTGTGCATAAAATGGATAGATCATACTTTCGAGTTCACCGATAATATTGATGGGCTCATTGGTAAGCTTAAGCTGTTCCCGATCCATTTTCATCACATCCAAGATGTCGTTGATGATTTGGCGCAGTGTCTCGCCGCTGGAGGTGATCGCTTTGAGGTATTTGATCTGCTGAGGATTCAAAGAGGTCTCAGAGAGTAATTCGGCAAATCCCAAAATACCGTTGAGAGGGGTTCGGATTTCATGGCTCATGGTAGCTAAAAAGCGGCTTTCGGCTTCTGAGGAGGCTTTGGCTTCTCTCAAAGCACGGTTGAGTTCGGTGACATTGTCCATTGTCACGAGATAACAGATCCCATGGGAAAAACGGGCATCGGGGAGTTTGGCGACATGAATAGAGAAGACATGATGGTTGTAAAATCGGTCTTTCAAGACGACTTTGACAAATTGTCCGCGCATCTCATAAAGACGATCCAGCCACACATAACGCTCCCCGTGTTGGACGGTGAATGCATCTTCGGCGTCTAAAAAAAGACCATTTAAAAATTTACATTCACAGGCTTCGACTGAGATGTTTTCCATCCCCAGAAATTCCATAAAATTCGTGTTGGCTTGGCGCACTCCCTCGATCTTATCCACCATACAGATCAGACTCGTTTGCGCGTCCAAAACGTTTTGGACTTGACGGCGTTGCTCTTCGAGTTCCTGTTGTTTTTCGATCAACGGCGTAACGTCATGGCGAATACTGATGTATTCCATGATCTCTTGATTATCATCGAGCAGGGGAGCTATAGTCGTGTCGACATAATAGGTGCTTCCGTCTTTTCGGCGGTTCATCAAAATGCCGTGAAATGTTTTTTTCTCCTGAAGCGTCTGCCACATCTGTTGAAACAGCATCGGACTGTTGTCCGGATGACGGATGATACTGTGGGGCTGACCGATCAGCTCTTTTTTCGTGTATCCGGATATTTGGCAAAATTCTTCATTGACGTAGGTGATGTTTCCATTGAGGTTGGCTTTGGAAACGATGGAGCTTGAGTCGATCATGACTTTCAGCTGATTGGAAAGGCTGTGCTCGTATCGAAGCCATTTTTTACTGATACGATAATCGAGGTGATGGGTCACCATCGTGAGGAGCTTTTCAGCGGAAAAAGGCATGACCAAAACATCATTCACCCCGGCCCGATACAATTTTGGGGAGAGATTGTTCCCATCACAATCGAGCATCGCTACGATGGGTATCTCCAGTAATCGGTGAATTCGGATGTAGTGAATAAAGTCAAACGCCTGTTTAAAATGTCCGGCATCTTTGAGATCCAAGATAATCAGATCCGGAAAATCATGGGCGTGATATTCCCATTTTTCTTTGAGCTCATCACAATTGTTTAAAAAACAGCTGCTGTATTTGCGATGAGAAATCAGTTTTTTGAGTTTTTCTTGCGTGTTTTTGGCATCCGAGATGATCGTGATGTGGTAGTCGATATTGCTTTGAATGGTGTCAAAAAGATGCAGTAATTCATCGACGACTTCATCCAACGGTTCATCTTTTTGAAAACATTCCAAGATCCCGCATTCAAAGAGATTGTCACGCCGTTCATTGTTGGGATTGGAGGTAAAGACAACCACCCCTGCACTGCCAGGATCTTTGAGATAGTCGCACAAGGTCAATTCGTGACAGGCTTCGTACACTGGATCGATGATGATGAAATCGGGGTTTTGATGGAGAATGCCAGAGATTTCTTCCGAAGAAAACGCTTGAAGTACCGTACATCCAGCTTCGCGAAGCTCTTGGCTCAACAGATGATTGAGCGTTTGATCATGATCGATGACCGCTACGGTATAGATGCTCTTTTCAAAAGGTTCGGTAAGAGTGTGGATATTCGTATTCATTCATATATTCTAGCATGATTTTTACGATTATGTGAGAAATTTGTGAGTTAAAACGTCAGGTCCATTTGAAAAGCCAACTATAAGGGGGTAAAAGTGAGGCTTGAAGAGAAAAATTACGCTTTGACGCGTACAATCCGTTCAGCCTCTTGAGATTTGTACAGCTCTGCACATCCGCGAGAAAGTTCTCTAATTTTCAAAATATAATTGGCACGCTCTGTCACCGAGATCGCTTTACGCGCATCAAGGGTATTGAACGTATGGGATGCCATCATGCACAGATCGTATGCAGGAAGAGGAAGCTCTGCCTCCAGACACCGTTTACACTCGGCGGATTTTGCTTCAAACTCGGCAAAGAGCATGGCGGTATCGGCGATTTCGAAATTGTATTTGCTAAACTCGATTTCACCTTCTTTATGGATGTCACGATAGAGTGTTTTACCGTATTGATTTTCGCTCCACACGATGTCAAACACCGTATCGACCCCTTGCAGATACATCGCCAAACGTTCCGTTCCGTAGGTGATCTCAACGGCGACCGGATCGCACGCGATTCCCCCCACTTGCTGAAAATAGGTGAACTGCGTCACTTCCATCCCGTTGAGCCACACTTCCCATCCAAGACCCCATGCACCCAATGTCGGTGATTCCCAGTTGTCTTCGACAAAGCGGATGTCGTGGTCTTTGATATTGAGTCCGAGGTATTCGAGGCTTTTGAGATAAAGTTCCTGAATATTATCAGGACTTGGCTTGATGAGGGCCTGAAACTGATAATAGCTCCCCAAACGATTGGGATTTTCGCCATAACGGCCATCGGTGGGACGGCGGCTGGGTGCGACATAGGCCACCGACCAAGGCTGAGAGTCAAGCGAGCGTAAAAAAGTCGCCGGATGAAATGTCCCCGCACCCGCAGGGATGTCGTAGGGCTGGACGATCGCACACCCTTGGTCATTCCAAAATTGTTGCAGTTTTAAAAGCATATCGCCAAAAGTGATCATAAAAATTCCTGAGAGTAAAGTTTATAATTATAGCCTGTCTGCCTCATAGAGGCAAGCTTTAGGAGCCTAAGCGGCTAGCGTAGCCAAATGGATGCATTCATTTGGCATTTTCAAATTTGCATATAATAGAACCGATCTCGTGTCCCAATGAGCGAGAGACAACGGAACATTTCACTTTGAGTAAAAAACAGATGTTTTTGCGCTCCATGGGAGTCATGCACTCATAATTGCCCATCCCTTTGGCAATGATAACATCCGCACTGTCAAAAAGATTTTGAGATTCTTTCGTCGCGCGTTCATACACAAAACCCGGGGTATTGACACCGCTGTCTATGAGGGTGCACAGTTGATCCATGTGGGCTTCTTTGGCTTCGATCATGGTAACATCATTAATAATGTAGTTTCCCCGAACCATGTAGAAAACGTCCAGATCAGGGTAGAGTGCTTTGAGATGTTCGATGGCCAAGGCATCGAAAAGATGCTCTCCCGTATTATCACCGATGTACAGCAGTGTTTTGGTCGTTTGCAGCTGTTGGGCCAATCGTGCTGAATCATCATGAGAAAAAGGGGTATCAAAGACAGAGGTAATCGCACGGTGCAGATCAAACGTCACTTCCGCGGCCAAATCGATGACATTGCCCACAACGGCCGTTTTAAGAAGGGCCATAAAGGGATCGTTGCTTTGGGTTATGGTGTCACGCAAAAAGGGGATATAGTGTTGCGCCTGAGCGGTAGCGTGTTTTTTTTGCTCATCGTAGAGATCCGTTTTTTGTGCAAGACGGGCCATCTCCTCGTACAGAGGTGCGGCAAGAACAGGAGGGGAGAGGGTGAAATCGGCATCCCAGAGGGAGGCTTCGACGAAAGAGATGATGGTTTTCGTTAACGCTTCATTGGCCTTTATCGCCTCACACACACGTCCGCTTTGGGCGATAATACACCCGATACATTCATTTTGTATATTCATAACGCCATCCGAGCAAAGCCCGAATTGGCTACGCTAACGCTATGTTTTCTTCGGCAGAATGCCCACGCTTCGCTCATCATTGTGTAGCATGATCTTCGATGACTTTACCCCACATGAGCTTGTATTTCCGACGCATAAATTCGACTTCTTGGGCAGAGAGTTTGAGTTGTTCGGTAAGGATTGCGATGGTTTTACGGTCTTCATCGTACAGTTCTTGGAGTGAGTCAAGGGCTTCTTTGAGAAACATATTTTCATTTTTGATGGACTCGATCGTCTCTTCTTTGGCAAAAAGCACTTTTTCATGAAGATTGATGATCGTACCAATGGTTTTTTCAACGAAATTTGCCCCTACGGTAATAGGGGTCTCAGAGGAATTGAGCTCATGAAGTGTTGCGGGCATAATGTTTGCCATAATGCTTGACGCATCGACGAGCACTTCACCATTTTCTACGGTAGTTGAGAGTTTCCCCCTCATAATGAGTGTTTCGACGTCAGCTTTATCGGTCTGGGTTAAACGGGCGTATTCGTTGATGCTCATCCATTGTCCTTGCATAGGGCTAACCTTTTATGTGTTAAATGTTAAGAGCAAAAAGCGTACCGTTTTATAAAATAGTTTCGATTTCCAACGAATCCATCTCAACTTTTTTTGCTTTGCTAATGCGATCTTCTTGTAGTTTCATCCGAAGTTCTTCGTTTTCGAGTGCCAAAATCTGCATGGCAAGATAGGCCGAATTGATCGCTCCCGCTTTGCCGATAGCAACGGTGGCAACTGGCATTCCCGCAGGCATTTGGACGGTGGATAAAAGGGCATCAATACCCGATAATGCCGATGCACTCATAGGGACACCGATGATAGGTTTGATGGTTTTAGAGGCCAAGACCCCCGCCAAATGAGCCGCCATTCCCGCAGCCGCAATAAACACTTGAGCCCCTTTGGCTTCCGCCGTGATGACATAATCCTTGGTACGTTCAGGAGAACGGTGGGCAGAGGATATGATAAGTTCGTAGGCAACACCAAACTCTTCGAATGTGTCTGAGCACGATTTCATAACATCAAAATCGCTTTTGCTCCCCATGATGATTGATACAAATTTCATTTGTCTACTCCTTGTGATTTAAATTTAACATCGCGTACCAACTCCCATTTCCTCAGTGGCCGGGATACGAAAAAAGGTAAAATGGGGAAGTGCGCATGGGAGCTTAAACCGGTTGAGGTTTCCGCTGTGGACTTGATCCCAGACTTTCCCGTTTTCAGCAATCAGCTGTTTAAAGAGGATGGTCCATTGCCCGTCTCGTTTTTCGACCGTTCCGATCTCATTGTCACACGCTTCAATAGAGGCATCCGCGGGGGCGACGATTTCCATAATGTCATTGGGAAAAGTTTTGTATTTGCACTCAAAAAACTCTCCCGACTCATCGACCATCCCTGCTACTTGGTGTGTTCCCATCATCATCGTAAAATCGAGATTTTGGGTATCGTGTTTTTCAAACGGGCGGTTGATGAGATAGGCATCGGTAAAGCCGCGGTTTTGCATGGTCCCAAGCTCTCGCTGATAGGCCTCATTATCAAATTTTCCCTCATAATAATCGTCAATGGCACGGCGATAGGTTTTTGCAGTGATAGCCGCGTAGTAGGGGGCTTTGGTACGCCCTTCCACTTTGACCGAGTCGATCGCACCGCTGTCTAAAATCTCTTTCATATGAGACGCTAGGTTGAGGTCTTTGGAATTCATGATATACGTTCCGATCCCCTCGTGCTCTTCGAGTCTAAACAGCGTCCCCGTATCGGGGTTTGCAGCGTACATCTCATACGGAAAACGGCAATCATTAGCGCAGCTGCCCCGATTGGGGACACGACCGCTTTGAAGCGTCGAGATAAGACAACGTCCGCTGTAGGCAAAACACATCGAACCGTGGACAAACACTTCGATTTCCAAATCCGGCAGTTCGGCCTTGATTTGCACCAGATCTTTGAGAGAAATTTCTCGTGCGGCGATAATACGGCGCGCTCCCATATCGTAATAGACCTGGGCATCTAAGACGTTCATAACATTGGCTTGCGTTGAGAGATGCAGGGGAATCTGCGGTGCGATTTGGTGGGCAAGTTTGAGAACACCGGGGGTTGCGACGATAAAGGCATCCGGCTCGAGGGATGCCATCGTGGCAATATGCTCTTTGAGAAGTTTCAGCTGAGAGTTAAACGGGAACCCGTTGATGGTCACATAGACTTTACGTCCGCGTGCATGCGCGTATTCGATCCCCTCTTTAAAGCTATCCAGATCAAATTCTTTGCCCGAGCGGATACGAAGTGAGAAATGACTAACTCCGCCATACACGGCATCCGCGCCGTAATCGATAGCAATTTTGAGTTTTTCTAAATTTCCCGCAGGAGATAGAAGTTCGACTTTTTTCACAATAATGGATTCTCATTTTTAATAATTTGGAAGAATTTTAGCGAAAAAAAGGTGTATATTAGATGAAGTTTAAAGGTTATATTAAAAAAGCACAGAAGTGTGCGAGGGCTTCCTGCCGAAGGAAACAAAGCGTTAGCGTAGCCAATCGGGACGGGTTCCGATGGCGTTTTAATCAAATGCTATTTTTGCCCGAACGAAGCCAATAATGCTTCGATGTCATCACTGCTGACAACGTCTTCGGTATTGGTGTCTCCGTGGATATGTACGGCAGAAGCAACCCGTTTGGAATCGTCAATTTTTCCTGCGAAAAGATGGTTCATATAGGTTGACAGTGCGCGCATAACATTGATGACGCGCTCGATTTTTTGACGGTGGATATCTTGGTATTGCATGATGTCCATTACATTCATGATGGCATCCCCTCCGTCTTGGAGGATTTGATCGACGGAATCAAGTCTCTCTTTGGCTTGCTCGTTTTGGAGAAGCTGTGTCCCAAATGCTTCGACATGCGGAAATTTAGCGTGCAGCGTCGTAAAAAGAGCAATGTTGGAATCAATAACCGCGCAAGCCTCTTTGATGTGCTTTTCGCCATCTCTTAGATCATTGCTGATGGTTTCAACAATATCAAAGATCTCAGACGCTTTCTCTTCGCTTTCTTTGGTGACATCGTCAAGCTGATGAACCATTTTGTTGTCATCGGTTGGGGGTGGAGGCGGCCAGCTGTGCACGGCGGAAGCACGATAGCCGTTTGGATTATCGACACTGTTGACTATCTGATCGGTCTCTTCCGGAGCATCGGCTGACTCTTCCGTTTCGCTGATCTCATCCATCTCCATGTCTTCATTCATAAGAGCATCAAGTTCTTCTTGCGTCATAATGGGTACCTCATAAAAAATTGCACTATAATAGCATTAAAACGATTATTTTCAAGAGGAAAAAAATGAAAGTAGATCTCCACAATCATACCATTTTGTGCAACCATGCAACCGGCAGTGTGAACGAGTATGTTGAAGCGGCTATTGCGTGCGGTACAAAGTATTTTGGTTTTGCAGATCATGCTCCGATGGAGTACGATTATGAGTATCGGATGTCTTTTTCCCAAATGGAACTTTACGAACAGTGGGTACGAGAAGCGCAAGTGCGTTACGGGGAAAAGATCGACGTACTTTTAGGGTATGAAGTTGATTTCTTACCGGGATACATGGATGACCGTGTTTTAAAACGTCCGTGCGATTATTTGATCGGAAGTGTCCATTTTATTGACGGATGGGGATTTGATAATCCGGAGTATCTTCATCGGTACGAGGGGGCCGACATGGACGCAATCTATTCCCGTTATTTTGCATTGATTGAAGCCATGGCGTTGAGCGGAAAATTTGACATCGTGGGGCATTTTGATTTGCTGAAAGTCTTTAAATTTTTCCCCAAGTCCGATATTCGGCTTTTGGCTTCCAATGCACTCAAGGCGATTAAAAAAGCCAACATGACGATCGAGGTCAATGTCTCGGGCTGGCGAAAACCAGTAGGCGAGGCGTATCCGTCACCATTGTTATTGGAGTCCATGCAGGAGCTGGAAATCCCGATTACCTTCAGTTCGGATGCCCATCGCAGTGATCAAGTAGGGATGTACAGCAATGAAGTTGAAGCGCTGGCTCGACGTTTTGGGTACACTAAATGTGCCACTTATCGCAATAGAGATAGAGAATTGATTAAATTTTAGGCAATATATTTTTTAACTATTATTTTTAATTTGCTATAATGTGTATAATAATTTTAGTAAGAGGTGAGATGTATGGGTAAGTTCGTAAATAGCGTAGATGAGTTTTTCAGTTTTTGTAAAGAGAACGATGTCCAATTTGTAGATTTTCGTTTTACCGATATGAAAGGGACATGGCATCACGTTAGTTACCGTATGAGCGCGGTTAACGCAGGTCAATTTGAAGGCGGTTTACCGTTTGACGGTTCGTCTATCGATGCATGGCAGCCGATCAACAAGTCGGATATGCTTCTAAAACCGGATGCTCAATCCGCCTTTATGGATCCGTTTACGGCAGATCCGACCATTATCGTATTTTGTGATGTTTATGACATTTACAAAAATCAGCCGTATGAGAAATGCCCACGTTCAATCGCGAAAAAAGCGCTTGAGCACCTCGCAAGCGCAGGTGTAGGCGATGTTGCGTATTTCGGTCCTGAGAACGAATTCTTTGTATTTGATGATGTCAAAATTCGTGACGAAGTCAACTGCTCGTATTATGAAGTCGATACAGAAGAGGGTGAATGGAACGA
>DASUNE010000098.1:0-18531 GCA_036277315.1 Sulfuricurvum sp. | reverse complement strand
CGTGTTTGGTTACGCGGATTTAGAAGTGAAGCCGAAGCACGGGATTTTAGTGCAAAAGGCTATTTTAATGGGCAATTTATCACAAGGGAATGAGATGATACAAAAAAATCGTAAAACCAAAGAGACGGATATCGTACTGACACTCAATCTTCATGGTGAGGGGAAAAGTTCTATCTCTACCGGTATCGGTTTTTTTGATCATATGCTGGAAAGTTTTGCCAAGCACTCTTTGATGGATTTAACACTCAATTGTCAAGGTGACACCCATATTGATGATCATCACAGTGTTGAAGATGTTGGAATCGTACTGGGACAAGCGCTTCGTGATGCGATTTATCCTATCGAATCGGTTGAGCGTTTTGGCAGTGCCACTATCGTGATGGACGAAGCCGCGGTGTGTTGTGATTTGGATCTTAGCAATCGCCCTTTTTTGCTGTGTAAGCTGAACGTTGAAGGGAAGGTTGGACACTTTGATGTTGAGCTGGTGGAAGAGTTCTTTCGAGCCGTTGTCTTTAATGCGGGGATAACGGCCCATATCATCGAACAACGCGGCTCCAATAAACACCATATTATTGAAGCAGCATTTAAATCCTTAGCCGTGGCTCTTCGTCGTGCCCTGACTAAAAATGTGAGAATGGGTGTCCCAAGTACCAAAGGGGTTTTGTGATTCGATTATTGATTCTGGATGTGGATGGATGCTTAAGCGATGGTAAGATAACGTATACCGCAGAAGGTCTGGAGTTGAAAAACTTTCATGTCAGAGACGGATTTGCCATTAAACACATGGTTAAAATGGGATACAATGTCGCTATTATAACCGGACGTAACTCCTCTATTGTTGCAAATCGTGCACGAGAACTCGACATCCCCCATGTGTATCAAGGGGTCAAAGATAAATTAAGTGTTGCTCAAGAGCTTTGTGCGATGCTTCAGCTTGAACCATCTGAAGTAGCGGCAATCGGAGATGACCTAAACGATTATCGGTTGCTTCAATGGGCCGGAGCTGCGTATATGCCTAATGACGGATCACAGTATCTTAAACCTATAGCGCATGTACTCGATCGTTGCGGCGGAAATGCCTGTGTTCGAGAGATGATAGAAAAGGTGATACGCGACAACGGTGATGAAGAACGTTTTTTAAAGCTTTGGATTTAGATGTCAATCAACTTTTTCTTTTTTTTTATTTTGCTGCTTCTTGTGGGGATGTTCGGGTATTTCAATCCCAGTAACCCTATTCAGGCAAAAACAGTGGAAGTGCCTCAGTTTGAACTCGATGACTTTGTGATTTATGAAATATCTTCAACTCGGATTGATCATTTTTTTGAAGGGGAACACGGTAAACGATTCTCGGATCGCTATGAAGTTGAGGGAGCGAAATTTACCAATAACGAAAAAGCATTGCTTGAATCCATTCGTGCCAATAGTGCTCTTTATAAAGAGGATGTGGTCTATTTGAAAGGAAATGTCCATTATGCTCGAGCAGATGGGCTTCAGTTTCGATCGAATGAGGGTACTTACGATCAAAAACATTCTTCTGTGAAAACAAATGGAGCATTTACGATTACCAAAGAGCAAAATATCATCAACGGAACGGGTCTCTATTACGATTTGACCCTTGATACGGTTTCGGCACAACAAATTCGCGGAAGCTATCAATTAAATTAGGAATGAAAATATGATAATACGATTACTGATTACAGCGTTATTTTTAACACTTTCTTTATGGGCCGAAGAACTCAAAGTTATATCGGAGAATTTTAAAGGAGATCAACCCCAAGGGCTCTCGATTTTTACGGGAAATGTAAAAGTAACGAAAGGACTGGACGAACTTAATGCATCCAAGGTGACGATTTATACGGATGCAGCTCGAAAACCGACTAAATATGTTGCTGAAGGATCGGTCTCATTTTACATTGTTACTGAATTGGGCGAAAGATATCGAGGTAAATCACAAAAAGCTATTTATTTACCCAATGAGTCCGAATATCAGTTTTATACGAAGGTCGATTTAATCCGTATTGATGATTATCGCCGAGTCAAAGGGGATAAGGTAGTTGTCAATGAAATCCGCGGATTTGCGAATGCTGACAGTGCAGGGGGCGAGCCTGTCGTCATGATTTTCACGATGGAAGATAAAAACGCAACTAAAAAAAGTGTAAAAAAATGATAGAAATAATTGAATCGGCATTTTTAACCTCAGCCCCCACCATTCGTTTGGCGCCTGAAAATGAATTCCAAAATGAAGTGGCTTTTATGGCCCGTTCCAATACAGGCAAAAGCTCGTTGCTCAACACGCTGACACAGAGAAAATCACTTGCCAAGGTCTCATCAACGCCCGGTAAGACACGTTTGATCAACTATTTTGATGTTATTTTTATGGACAGAGAAACAGGAGAAAAATGCAGCGCGATATTGGTCGATTTACCGGGATTTGGTTATGCAAAAGTTGCCAAAAGTTTGAAAACCGATTGGGAGAGCAATCTTACTAACTTTGTTTCTGAGAGAAAGCAAATCCGTGTATTTGTCCATTTGATCGATTGCCGTCATCCTGACTTGGAGATTGATGCATCGGTTGCAGAATATCTTCGTGAGATTTGTACGGAGGATCAGACGATCATCCAAGTCTATACCAAAATTGACAAGCTGAATCAAAAAGAGCTCTCTGTGCTTAAAAAACGGTTTCCGGATGCATTGATGATTTCAAATTCCAAAAGACGCGGTGTGGATAAAATCGTCTCCGTTCTTTATGATAAACTCAAAGGAACGATGGAGTGAGTGCGATAACCTTTAAAAAACCCACCTTGATGGATATTCCAGCGATGCAATTGCTGGTTGCACCGGAAGTTGAGAGCGGAGTTATTTTAGCGAGAAGCGATGATGAAATAGCAACAAATATCCGATCGTATACCTTGGCTATGGATGGTGATCTTTTGGTGGGTTTTTGTGCGTTGCATATTCACTCTCCCAATCTGGCTGAAGTGCGCTCCATGATTATCGATTCACGATATCGCGGTATGAACATCGGAAGTACTTTGGTGGAAAAAGTATGCGAAGAAGGTCGAGGGCTTGGATTACGTGAGGTTTTAGCGCTGACGTATCAAAAACCGTTTTTTGAACGTTTGGGATTTATTGAAATACCCAAAGAATCCATTCCTGAACATAAGATTTGGGCCGATTGCATCAAGTGCAAACATTTTCCGATATGCAACGAAGTATCACTTATCAAAACGCTTTAAACACTCTCCTTTGGGTTGGTGTTTTTAGTATTTACAGCGCGTTAACCAGTATCTACCTATTTTTACCGCCTTTGTTTGCTGTGATCGGTTATTTGCTGTATCGCTCTTTGATTCGATATGATCTTTTTTCTCTCATCGTTTATTCTGTTATGCTTTTAATCATAGAGGCTGAAAAAGGGTATTGGTTTGGAAGCAGTGTCCTCTTTTTTATCCTGATCAGTCATTTTCTTTTGCCCCGTTTAGAGCAAAACATGCGTTGCGATCTTTGTGTCAAAGGGATCTTTGTTCTTTCGAGCTATCTTCTTTTTTGGATATTCATGAGCATCATAAACACGGTATTATTACTGCCAGCTCCTGGCTTGGATTGGCATGTTCTTTTTTATATGGGAATTGAATTTGCCTTGATTGCGATGTTTGTATGAAAATTAAACTTTTAATTGCTTTTTTTATTGTGTTGTGGATAGGATTGATTATCCGTGTCTTTGATTTATCGGTTAAATCCAATGAGCATTATGAAGCACTCTCCCAAAATAACAGTATCAAAACAGAGCTTTCACCTCCGGTACGGGGTGAAATATTGGATCGTAATCTTGAACCTATCGCCATCAATGAGCTCGGATTTAAAATCTCTCTTGCCCCAGGTTTGACAAAAGGAAAAGACACCCGTTTGCTTGATGAAGAAATTGTCTATCTGTTGCAGATGATTCCGACGCTGGATGGAAAAAAGATTGCTAAAATTTACAAACAGCAAGATTCTTATTACAATCACAGCTATATCGATGTGGTAGAGTTTATCCCTCATGAGGTAATGATTCCGATTTATGCCCTTATGAATTTGCGTGAAAGTATTAAGATTTCTCCCTCACCCAAGCGTCTTTATCCCTATGCATCTTCTGCTTCGCATATCATAGGGTATGTGGCCAAAGCTAATCAAAAAGAGATTGAAGGGAATGCTCTGTTGCAGCTTTTGGGACATGTTGGAAAAAGCGGGATCGAAAAGTATTACAATTCCTATTTGCAAGGTATGGCAGGGGAACGTAAGATCAAAGTAAATGCACGGAATGTTGAGATCGAAGAGCTAAGCCGAAGCGCTACCCAAGAAAACCGTAATCTTGTTCTTAATATCGATATGCGTCTTCAGCAGTATATTGGCACCGCATTTGCGGGAAAAGTAGGGGCAATAGTCGTTATGGATACGAAAGGTGCCATTTATGCCGCGGGCAGTTATCCCGAGTATGATTTGAATTCTTTTGTAGAAGGTGTCAGTTCCAAAGAGTGGAATTATCTTATTAACAGCGTCGATGCACCCTTTACTAACAAAATCGTCAATGGCCTTTATCCTCCTGGATCGACGATTAAAACGGGAATGGGACTGTTGTATATCACCTCAGGCGTGCTCAATGAAAGCTTCGGTGTCAATTGTACCGGATCGTTTCGTCTGGGCAATCGTTCCTTCCGTTGTTGGAAAAATCATGGTCATGGCGGTAATGTGACTATCCATAAGGCCATTGCCCAAAGCTGTGATGATTATTTTTACAAAGGAAGCTTGAACGTCGGTATTGAAAAGATGAGTGCCGGAATGATGAGAATGGGGCTTGGAGTCAAAACATCCATAGATCTTCCGAATGAGTTTATTGGAACGGTGCCAAACCGAAAATGGAAAAAAGAGAAATTTAAACAGCCGTGGTATCGCGGTGAAACGCTTAATACCGCCATTGGTCAAGGAGATTTTTTAACGACTCCGATCCAAATCGCACAATACACGGCACTTATGGCAACCGGAAAACTGCCTACACCGCATATAGCTTACAAGCTGGGTACACGTCAATATGCACCAGCTCCAAAAGATGTTCTCACCCCCAGAGAGAAAAAATATCTTCCTGTCATTCAAGATGCCATGAAATCGGTTTGTAATGATCCGGGAGGAACGGCTAAGATGTATGTATCCACCCGTTTCCCCATCTCAGGAAAAACCGGAACGGCTCAAACAAGCGGAATCGCTCAAAATGTCAAAAAACGTTTGAATGAAAAAAGTATGGAATATCTGCAACGTTCTCATGCGTGGTTTACAACCTATGGACCTTCGGACAACCCACAATTCATCGTCACGGTACTGGTGGAGCATGGTGGACATGGCGGAGAAGCGACTGGGGGGATTGTCTCTGGAATTTACAATAAATTATTTGAACTTGGATACATAAAACTAGGAGAACCCGATCAACCTATGAAAGCGTCCGTACAATCAAGCTCTTTGGTAAATTAAATTCCTTTATCAAACGCTCTTCTTCAAGGCGCATTTCACCGGTATCTGTCTCATGGTCCATTCCTAAAAGGTGAAGCATCCCATGGATAAAGAGTAGGGAGATTTCATCATCTTCGCTATGCTCTAGTTCTTTCGCGACACTTTGTACTTTGTCAACGCTGATAACGATACTGCCAAGAGGGGCATTGGGAAACGGATCACTGGGAAAACTGAGGACATCGGTTGTTTTATTGATTCCGCGAAACTCTTGGTTTATGTGAGCCATCTCATCATCATGGATAAGAATCAGTTCGATCTCCTGTTGGGTTAACGTATGGGCAATACGTTCCAAAAGTTCAAAATTATAATTTCTATCGGTTTGGTTGTCTAAATCAATCATAACCGCATTGTAGCATAAGGTGCTCCAAGGTACAATTTCCTAAACCTAAAAGGGTATAAATGAGTAGAAAAGCACTGTGTATCATGAGTGGCGGAATGGATTCGACCCTGGTCGCTTACCTAATGCGTCATCGTGGATATGAGATTGTCGCGCTTCACTTTAACTATGGTCAACGTACCGTGATCAAAGAGCTTGCATCGTATCGTGAAATCTGTAAGGATTTAGATGTGAGTCAAAAATATGAAATTGATCTCGATTTTTTTAAAACCATCGGGGCATCGGCTTTGACCGATCATTCGATTGATGTCCCCACAAACGGGATTGAAGCGGGAGTCCCTATCACCTATGTTCCTTTTAGAAACGGTATTTTTTTGAGCATTGCAACGGCAATTGCTGAAAAAGAGGGATGTGAGATCATTGCTATTGGAGTGGTAGAAGAAGACAGCAGCGGTTATCCTGATTGCAGAGATACTTTTATACAATCATTCCAGCAAACGGCTAATCTGGGAACCAAAGAGACAACGAACATTACGATTGAGATGCCATTGGTGCATCTGCAAAAATCTCAAATCGTTCAGGAGTCTGTGAGATTAAAGGTCCCGCTTCATCTAACGTGGAGCTGTTATCAAAGCCAAGAGAGAGCGTGTGGGGTGTGTGACAGCTGTCGTCTTCGTTTGCGTGGCTTTGAACGTGCTGGAGTGACTGATCCCATTGAGTATGTTTGACGCTTCGACTTCTAAGATCACCGTTCATTATCGTCCGAAAAATCGCAATACCTACATTACGATTACTCACGAAGGTGAAGTGTGTGTACGAACACCGCTCAAAGATGAGAGACGAATTCGAACGCTTTTACGTGAAAAAGAGAACTGGATTCAAGAGAAGCTTAGAACCATAAAAACACGTCTATCCCTAACCCATGAGTTGGGGAAAAACATTCTGTTTCGTGGCGAAGTAATGGATTTGACTTCTTTAGAATTTTTACAAAAAAAGCTTAAAAAAGAGGATAATCAACTTAATATTGAAAAATATTACCACCAATTTTACAAAAATGAAGCACTTTTAACCCTTCCTTCTCGAATCAACCATTACACTAAAAAGATAGGACTCATTCCGAGTGAGATACGATACAAGCGTCTGCGAAGACGTTGGGGAAGCTGTACCAGTACGGGAATTGTGACGTTTAATACGCTGATGATGCAACTGTCCTATGAGCACATCGACTATATCATCGTGCACGAACTGGCCCATTTAAAACATATGAATCACTCAAAAGAGTTTCATGACTTGGTGAAAACGATTTTGGCAAATGAGAAAAAATTGCGTAGTGAGCTAAAAGAGATCCGGATAGGCTAAAAATCAAACCCTAGTTGCGTCATGGATGAACGCTCAGGTTTGAGAATAGTTTTATCCGCACCGGCAATGAGGGCAAAATGAAAGTCATTGGTTTGCAACAGGATGAGAATCTCCTCGACGTATCGATAAAAAAGAATATGTTCATTCCCAATCGTCAAGCTTGACTTCATGGTCTCTGGCAAAATATAGAGAATTTTTGACCATGACGCCTGAAGGCGTAAAAAATCGATCTGCTCGTCAATCAACTCAAGCAACGGTTCAAAAATGATGACACAGTCACTGGTTCCGAACTCTTTAACCTCAAGCCGTTTGTTGGTGAATACCGGGATAAAATGGCCCATTTTACTAAAGCTTTTAAACTGAAAAGGGATACGCATAAAGGTATAAAAAAAGAGCAGATGTTCAAGATAGGGGATGAAAAACGGTGAGAGCATTTGCCGTTCATAAAAGGTGTCTTGATGGATAAAAGAGGTCTCAAAAAGAGTTTGCTCAATAATGGTAATGGTTGTCTCTTGTGCACGAATGAGCTGATTGGTTTCAATAAATATTTCACTGTCAGTGAGGGCAGGAGAGTAGAGGACAATGGATTTTTTTTCCAATGCCCATAGTTTTTCCCAGACATTGGCCATCGTTCCCTCGACAGCGCAGAAATTATCGGGAGTTGAAATAGAGTGTGCTAAGTGCAGGGTGATGGGATCACATTCATAGACTAAAAGATCTTTATCGAGCAGGTAAAAACGGAGTAATCGCTTAAGTGCATCATCAATTTCTCCGACTTTGATCCATGCGACTTCACTGTCGCCCATTTGCGTCGGTTTGTCAAATAAAATCCCATAGGCACCACTGGCAAGCGCTTCTGGAATATCCTTGGGGTTGTATGCGACAAAAAGCGCTCCTCGCTTTACTTTGGAAACGTCAAAAGCAATGGTTTCAAAAATACTGATCGTAGGTTCACTGTACAGTGTCCCTTTGGTCAGTGCGAGGATGTTTTCAAGTCTCATCCAATAGAGCTTCCAACCGTCCGTGGTCTTTCGGGACGTATGAGTGAAAGACCCTCGCTGTCTTTTGCAGCAAGCAACATCCCCTCAGAGAGCATTCCCATCAGTTTGGCCGGTTTGAGATTGGCAACCACACACACCTGTGTTCCGACCAAAGATTCGGCACTGTAATACTCACGAATTCCTGCGATGATTTGGCGTGGTACTTCTTCGCCCAAATCCACTTGCAGTCGCAAGAGTTTTGAGCTTTTCGGTACCTCTACCGCTTCGAGTACGTGACCAATTTTCAATGAAGTTTGAAAAAACTGATCGATGGTGATCAATCCATCTTGAGAGACGGTGCTCTCTTTTTTCTCTTCACTTTGTACCGCCGGTGCTGATACTGCGGTATCCAACATAGCTCTTGGTGCTTCTTCCATCAGAGGCTCTTCAACGCGCGGGAAGAGGGGAGGGATTTTTTTGATGGTAAACGATTTCAAAAGATTCTTATTGAGAACTAAATCGGTATAGCTGGCCGTATTAATCTCAAATCCAAGGGCATCTGCCACGGTACTGGTCGTTTTTGGCATAATAGAATGCAACATCACACATGCCTTAGCCAGCAAGTTAGCGACGAGCGCGACGGTTGCTAATGCTTCATCCGTGCGGCCATCTTTGATTTTTACCCAGGGGGCATGCTCTTCGATCGCTTTATTACCGATGGTGAAAATTTTCCACAGTTCTTCAAGATAGCGATGAAGCTGCAACTCTTTCATGTAGTCTTCCAAGGTGCTGATAATGGCATGGGCATCATCAATCTCTTTGGCATGGTATTTTAAAACATCAACACTGTCGATCACAAAATCAGAATATTTTTCTGACATCCCGATGACTCGGTTGAGAAGATTGCCCAGATCATTGCTCAAATCGGAGTTCATACGGTCGATAAGGGCACGTTGAGAGAAATCCCCGTCTTGTCCAAACGGCACTTCTCTCATCATGAAATAGCGAAAATTTTCAACCCCGTAGTGCTTTGAGACCTCTCTTGGATCCACAACATTCCCTTTGGATTTTGACATTTTTTCACCGTCTCTCGTCCACCAGCCGTGTGCACCGATACGCTTAGGCAGCGGCAGATCAAGACTCATCAAGAATGCGGGCCAATAAATGGCATGAAAACGTAAGATGTCTTTGCCGACAAGCTGTGTCGTTGCCGGCCAAAAATCCATATGTGCTTCGTCATTCCCATACCCTAATGCAGTGACGTAGTTCATAAGGGCATCGAGCCATACGTACATGACGTGCTTGGGATCATTCATAGACTCCGGCAGATGAACTCCCCAGTTAAAACTCGTGCGTGTGACGGAGAGATCATGCAGTCCCCCTTTGACAAAGCTAATGACTTCGTTACGGCGTGATTTTGGGAGGATAAAATCGGTGTGCGCTTCATAATACTCCATGAGCGGTTTTTCGTATTTGGAAAGGGCGAAAAAATAGCTCTCTTCTTTGACAATAGTGGTGGCACGACCGCAATCAGGACAGCCTCCGCCATCGACGAGTTGGGATTCCGGGAAAAAGGTTTCGCAGCTGACGCAGTAGTTTCCCTCATAAAAATCTTTATAAATATCCCCTTTGGCGACCATTTTCAAAAAGGCGGCTTGAACCCCTTTTTTGTGGTTGGTATCGGTGGTACGAATGAATTGATCGTAACTAATATCAAATTCATCCCAAAGATTTTTAAATGTTGCGCTGATCTCATCGGCAAACTGTTGAGTCGGTTTATTTTGTTTTGCTGCCGCTTCTTCGATCTTTTGACCGTGTTCGTCGGTACCCGTTAAAAAATAGGTTTCATTTCCCAACAGCCTCGAATGACGTGCTAATGTATCGGCAATAAATGTTGTATAGGCGTGTCCGATATGAGCTTCACCGTTGACGTAATAAATAGGGGTTGTTATGTAATTTTTCATTTGTAAATATTCCTTTTAAAAATCAAATCCGCCGGTTTCACCTTTGGACATACTCTCGTATACGCTACGGACATAGAGTGTTCGTACAGGGCAGCCTATAAGCTCAGAACATTTCAAACAGCTCTCGACACCCTTGGAGATTTGGCACTCTTCAAGCGATTGCTTTGCACTGCTAAGCTTGGCCTCATAGATACTGTTAGTTTCGTCCATAAACATCCGCTACGACTGAGATCTCATATTCTGAACCGAAAAAGCAAGGGCTCGTATCGTGAATATGTGCGGTGGCTTTATCAAGAACACGTCCTTTACCATCGATTGCTTTTCCCCCTGCCATTTCAAAAACAAGGGCAAAAGGAAAGACTTCAAACAACTGGCGCAGTTTTCCCTCAGGCTTATCAGCAGCTCCGGGATAACTGAATAATCCGCCCCCTTTGAGGAGGATTTGATGCAAGTCGGGGACCATTCCGCCCGAATAACGCAACCGATACCCTTGGGCAAAGAAGGAATCAATCATTACTTTATGGTAAGGTGCCCAAAACTGCTGCGTTCCTCCCGGTGCATTGATCTTCCCTTTTTCACTCAGGTGTATCTCTTTGACGTATTCAAATTCACCTTCTTGTAGAAGATAAAGTTTGACTTTCCCCTCATGGGCAAAAACGAGTTCAACACGAGGGCCATACACAACGTAGCACGAAGCGACCAATTTGCTTCCGATGAATTCGCCCTCATAGATTCCAAAAATCGATCCAACGCTTAAGTTGACGTCTACCAAGGATGAACCGTCCAACGGATCAAAAGCGATGAAATAGCGGCCGGATTCATTTAAAATCATCGGAAGTTCTTTCTCTTCGCTGGCGATGGTGTGAACGGAAGCAATCTGGCTGAGCTCCTCTTCGATGATTAAATCGCTTTGAATATCAAGCTGAAGTTGTGTTTCACCTGAGCTGTTTTGCTCTTGGGAATAGCCGATATCTTTGACGTCAATAGCCCGTTTTATACGGATAGCACTGCGTTCTATTGCTTCTAATATTTGTTTCATTCAAGTACCTTTGCATTGTTGAGTATCCATTCGATAACATGGTCTGCATCATTAAGATCAAGGACCGCTATCTCTTTGGGCAGATCGTATTCATTGACATTGATCGATTCGTCGATGGCTAAAGCGTTCATATAGGGAATATAATCGGTATCGATGGTGTTGCGAAAAATACTGATTCGCGGAAGGGGGAGATTTTTAAGCCCTTCGACCAAAAGGACATCGAACTCACCAAAAAGAGCAATAATCTCATCGAGTTCTTTGTGCCGTTGAGAAAAGAAAGTGGTGCGCGTAGGGGAAGTGACAACGACTTCTGCCCCGGTATCGCTGAATTTATAACTGTCTTTTCCGGGAACATCAAATTGTGCTTTGTCTTTGGGGTCATTTTTAACAATCGCGACTTGCAAATTATTCTCATGAATGAGCTTGCGTGCTACTTTTAAAATCAGTGTGGTTTTACCACTATTGGAGGGTCCGGTAAAGGCAACCGCTAAACGTTTTTTCAAAAAGAAGCACCTTGTGTTGAATTAAAGATATTACAGTTTATGCAATTTTACTCAAATCAACTTTAAGATGTCCCGTATAATGGTTGAGATTTACTGTATTAGAGCGATTGGCGAACGTACGCTTCAAATGCAGACGCGGGAAGCGGTTCGCTGAAATAATACCCCTGTATCTCATCACAGCCGATTTCACGAAGAATTTCAAGCTGTTGAGCTGTTTCAACTCCTTCTGCGATGGTGATCATGTTGAGATTGTTAGCCATGTTGATGATGGTATTGACAATGGTTTTATCTTCCGCATTTTTGTCAATATCTCGGATGAAGGATTGATCGATTTTGAGTTTATAGACCCGAAACTGTTTGAGGTAGTTGAGGGAAGAGTACCCGGTACCGAAATCATCAATGGACATCCGTATCCCATGCTCATACAGCTCATTCATGATCTCGATCGCATGCAGCGGATTTTCCATGGCAATCCCTTCGGTTAGTTCGAGCTCGAGATATTGTGCAGGGAGTTGCAGCTCATCGAGAACCGTTAGCACCATAGAGACCAAAGACGGATGATGGAATTGGATGGCGGAGAGGTTTACCGCCATAATAAAGGGTTCTATCCCTTGAGTATTCCATGCTTTTAATTGTCTCAGAGCATTGCGAAGGACCCATTCCCCTATCGTAACGATTTGCCCGCTTTCTTCGGCTATCGAGATAAATTCAGCCGGAGAGACCATACCAAGTGTCGGATGATGCCAGCGTAAAAGGGCTTCCGCCCCGATTAGCTTCCCTGTCTCTACACTGATTTGAGGTTGATAGTAAACTTCGAGTTCATTGCGTTGCAGTGCATGTCTAAGGGCATTTTCGATTTCAAGATTTCGGGCTGAACGGGCTTGTATTTCGGGAGTAACAAAACGGAAACAGTTTCGCCCGTCATGTTTGGCATGATACATTGCAATATCGGCGGATTGATACAGTGCTTCTGCATTATTTCCATCGATTGGGTAGAGGGCGATTCCGATGGAGGGGGTAACACTCAGTTCGTGCTCTTTAATAAGATAGGGTTGCGAGACAGCATCAATGATTTTTTGAGCCACGTGCGCCGCACCATCGGAATCGGTGTTGGGAAGAACGATGATGAATTCATCTCCCCCTTGCCTGGAGAGGGTATCCTCTTCCCGAATGATTGGCTTCATCCGATTTGAGACGTTAATAAGCAAATCATCCCCGATCGTATGCCCCAGCGAATCGTTGATATTTTTAAAATGATCCAGATCTAAAAAGAGTAAGGCTATGGGCTCTTTTGAACGGTGGGCAATACTGATCGCGTATTGGATACGGTCATTTAGAAGATTACGGTTTGGTAATCCGGTAAGAGCATCGTATTGAGCGAGCCATTGTACTTTTTCTTCGGCCATTTTTTGAGTCGTAATGTCTTGAATCGAACCGTGCATCTGGTTCACTTCTCCCTCTACGATGATGGGTGATGCGATGATTCGGACCCATTTTTGCTTTCCTTTAAAAGTGGTCATTTTGAGTTCTAAATCGCAGGATTTTCTTTGATGGATGAGTTCATTCAGGGCAGTTTGTATTTTTTCAGACCATTCTCCCTCATACACACTCAGCGCCAGGGGTAGGGTAATGGTCTCTTCAGGGACCATATCGTAGATTTTGGCGGCTTCTTTTGTCCAGATTCCCATTTCGTTTTTTAGGTTGATTTCCCAGCCTCCGATATGAGCGGCCATACTCATCTCTTCGAGGAGTTTCTCTGTTTGGATCAATTTGCTTTCCGAGACTTTGCGTTTGTTCTCGCGATCAAAATTTTCCATGGCATAGCTAAGCTCCATAGCCATCTCGATAATCAACTCTTGACTTGACGGATCAAACGCATTAAGGGTTTGAGAATAAATCGTAAATACACCGACAACATCATCATACAAATGGATGGGAAGCGCAGCGGAAGATTTCCATCCCCTCTGCGCAGCGCGATCATGCCATAAGGCTGTTGCGGAATCATTCATAAAATCTTGACACCAACAGGGATGATCCTCTCGAGCAGCAACACCGGTTGGTCCGATACCGGAGGGAAGATCAGCTTGAGTCGAGAGTTCAATTCCATCAAGATAGTGATTGTCATCTCCGTACGAGACAATCGGATAAATACGTTGGGCTTTTTGATCAATAGTCCCAATCCATGCCATGCTCATTCCGCCTTGCACCACAATGCTTTCGCAAACTTTTAAAAAGAGCTCATTAGGGGTATTAGAGTGGACAATGGCATGATTGCATTGGCTTAAGGTCGCGTACAATTTAGTAAGCTGATGGATACGTTCTTCTTGATGATGGCGTCTTGTAATATCATGGGATATCCCTAAAATACCCAGCAGGTCGTTATGTTTATTGATCATAGGAATTTTAACCGTTTCAAGCAAGGCCCGGTGTCCATCACTGGCAAACGTTATCCACTCTTCATTCATGGTAGGGGTATTCGCCTCCATCGCTAAATTGTCGTGATTACGGAAGGCATCTGCTTGTTCTTTATCGACAAAATCGTAATCGGTTTTACCGACGATCTCTCCCTCTTTGGCTCCGAAAAAGCGTTCAAACATCGGATTACAAAGCAAATAGACCCCATTTTTGTCTTTTAGCCATATTAAATCTGGAATGGTATTGAGCAGCGTGCGAAGCTGATTTTTCGTCTGTGTTACCTCAGCGGTGCGCTCAACTATTTTTAGTTCTAGAGTATTCCGATAACTTTTGAGCTGGGTATATTGTTTTGCAATGTATCCTAGAAGAGTGCTAAACAAAAGGGCAATGGCTATTTCGATTGCCAAAAGCCATGGATTAATCCATCCATCAATCGGTGCAATACGAAGCGTCCATGTTACATTAGGAAGGTCGATACTATGTTGCACGGGTCCATTGAGCTTCTCGTCTCCCGTTGAGGCAATAATCTGCTCTTTTTTGCTTATGGGATGAATACGGGTGAGGGTGTATTGATACCCTTCTTCTTTTAGGTTTTCAAGAGGAATGGTATGGAGAAATTCAGGAAAACGGATCACGATGAGGATAAATCCCCTAAACTTTTGTTCTTTGGTGTAGATGGGCAATCGCCCGACGACGCCCATGCCGCCTTGTACAAGATGCAATGGCCCTGCTAGGGTCAGTTTCCCTGTTTTTTGAGCTAAGAGTGCTTCCGTTTTTTGTTCCGGATCGGTGAACAGATTAAAGCCCAGAGCTTTTTCATTTCCGGATACTGGAACCACATGTTTAATAACTCCGTTTTCAACAAGAGCAATTTCCGAGATATTGGGATAAAAGGTGATGAGGTTTTTTCCAATGGAATCAAAATCATGAATCGTACCGTCTTCTTGAACCATTGAGGACAAAAGATACGTGAGCGCTAATTTATGGTCGATTCCTGTGCGTAAAAGATTGGCATTCGATTTGGCGATATCCGTAATTTTATGATGCATTTTATCCATGCGCATCATTTCAACATAGTAAATCAAGCTGGTGGACAGGACTATTCCGACCAGAAAAACAAAAATTCCGGACAACCATCTTTTTGAAATATGCGTACGTGTCGTAACGAACGATAACAGTGGAGCAGTCATTAAAGTACCTTTTGAAATCTTGCAATATCCGGTTTATCGATTTTATGGCAATAATAGCACATTTCTTACGTTTTTAACTCTCCTTCTCCATCTATAATTTATATCGCGGTTTTACGGATACCCAATATGAATTTTTATAGGTAATAAGCGATAAAATCAAAGTATTGCTTTTAACACTGTATAATTACGCTATAAATTAAAGCGTAAGGTTGTTTTTGAGTAAAGTTCTATTATTGTTTTTATTATTATTTTCTCCATTGTTTGCTAACCCTGAAATCGTAACGATTCATTCGTATAATGAAGCGTATCCTTGGACGAAGAGTCAGCGTACCGGATTTAGAACGGTCATCAACACGATCTCAAATATCTATCCCCTTTCCTCAACCGAATATCTTGATACCAAACGTCGAAACTTTGATCTTGAATATCAGGATGAACTCCTGCACTATTTGTCTACAAAATACAATGCGTATGTCCCCAATGTCATCTATGTTACCGATGACGATGCTCTTAACTTTATGATTCAAAATAGAGGAAAACTTTTTCCTTCGGTACCTGTCGTTTTTTCAGGGATCAATGATTTATCAAAAAAAGAGTCATTGGACCCCGCTTTGTATACCGGTATTTTTGAAAAAAAAGAGATTCTACCGAATCTAAAGCTCATTAAAACACTCTATCCTGATGAAACAGAAGTACTGGTCATCAGTGACGGTTCATTAACCGCGCAACTGACACGTAAGGAAATCGAAAAAGAAACCATAGCCTATAAAGATATGAAAATAAAATTTGCCAGTGATCAAAATTTTGATCGGATTCTAAGTGGGCTCAAAAAATATCAAGGCAAAGCGATTATTTTGACGACCATTGGGGGATTTAAAGGACAAAACGGTGATTTGCTATCCATCAATGAGGTGACCAACCGTATCGTCCGTGCAGGTGCTTTTGTTGTTTTGACCCTAGAAGATACCTATATTCAAGAAGGGGTATTGGGTGGCTATTGTGTCGATGGTCATGCACAAGGAGAAGAAGCGGGGAAGTTGGCATTGCAGATTCTGTTGCACCCGAAACTGCCCCTTAGTCATGTGGAGATTAATACGAATCACTGGATTTTTGATGCCAAAGCATTGAGCGAGAAGGGTATTGTCTTGCCAAGAGCGATCGAATTTAAAAGCCAATTTTTAAATCCTCCTAAAACATTTTTTCAACTGTATCAGCAACAAATAATCAATTTGGTGTATCTGTTATTTTCTATCTTGCTTATCGTTAGTATTCTTTTTTCCCGATATCTGTATCGGAGTCGAAGAGTGATTAAACAACGGGAAAATAGCCTTTTGAAAGTCTCATCCAGTTTGAATAAAGCACAAGCAATTGCCCATCTAGGGAACTGGGAATGGAACATAGAGACCAATGATTTATGGTGGTCAGACGAAATTTATCGTATTTTCGGTCTTTTGCCTCAAGAATTTAAAGCGACCTATCATGGGTTTCTAGAGCGGGTTCATCCGGATGATCGTGAGATGGTAGAAAATGCCGTTATGGACGCGCTTACCAATAATGCTGAGTATCGAGTTGAACACCGGATCCTTAGAGTGGATGGAACGCTCATCTATGTTTTGGAAGAGGGGCAAATAGAAACCGACGGCAGTGGGGAACCAATTAAAATGTCGGGGATTGTTTACGATATTACGGAACAAAAAAATGGACACATGATTTTAGAAGCTTCCGAAAATAAATATCGCAATCTTGTGGAAAATGCAATGATCGGTATCTACCATACCGATCTGTTCGGACATATCCTTTACGTCAATCAGGCATTGGCTGATATGCTTGGATATGATTCTCCCGCCCAATTGATGGGTCAAGACAGCACTGTTATGTACAATGATCCTGAAATCCAGAAGAAAATAATTCATATCCTGCAGAAAAAAAACCATATCAGCAACTTTGAGCTTAAAGTTCTTGATAAATACTCTGCGGAAGTACCCGTCATGATGAGTGCAACGTTGGAGGGAGATATTATTTCCGGGATTATCTTAGATATGCGTGAACTGAAAAAATCGCGGGATGAGATTGATAAACTTTCAAAAGCAATTGCACAAATTGACGATACGGTTACGATTACCGATATATCGGGAATCATTACCTATGTTAACGAATCTTTTGTCCGTCATACCGGTTATTCAAAAAAAGAGGCTTTGGGCCAAACATTGCGTATTCTCAAATCAGGAAATCATGATAATGCGTTTTATGAGAATTTGTGGAAAACCCTTCTTTCCGGAAAAACGTTTCGAGGAACGATCATCAACAGGAAGAAAAACGGTGATCTATATTATGAAGATAAAACGGCAACCCCGCTAAAAGACGACAACGAAACGATCGTCGGTTTCATTACTACGGGCAAAGATGTCACCCATGAAACGCTTTTGAATGATGAAATCAAGCGTATCGCGATGATTGACAATCTAACCGGAATTTACAATCGGCACAAATTTGAAGAGCTGTTTACCCTTGAGGCTGAGCGTGCACGGCGGTTTTCACTCCCTCTTTCATTGTTGCTGATTGATATCGATCATTTCAAGTCCGTTAATGACACGTATGGGCATGATACCGGAGATGAAGTGCTCAAGCAATTGGTCTCTATCGTACAAGCTCATATCCGAAAGTTGGATGTATTCGCACGCTGGGGCGGAGAAGAATTTTTGGTTTTATGTCCGAGTACCGATTTGGAAAACATTCACGTATTGGCCAATAAATTACGACTGGAAGTTGAGAGTTCGGAGTTCCCCAAAGTTGCCAATCTGACCATCAGTATCGGCATCAGTACCTTTGTGAAAACGGACAGTTTTTCGGATCTCTTCAAGCGTGCAGATCAAGGGCTCTATCTAGCCAAAGAAGGTGGGCGAAATCAAGTACGGACAATCGAATAAGAAAAGGTTGAATTCCCCGAAAGGGGATGGAAAAAGTTCTATATAGTCAACTATCATTGAAATTTTGTTAAGATGACGAATATGAACGACTCAAAAGGGGTGTTATGAGATTTTCGATCTTAGTATGGATTGCATTGGTAGGTTTTAGCGGGTGTGCCCAAAAGGGGACATTTGATATGTTTAAGATGGATGAGGCGCATGCAAAAGCCGTTGAACAGTTGCGAACCGGTGCTGTTGTGCAATCTTTGGAGACCAAAGCATTGGTTTCTGCTGTCTATC
>DASUNE010000097.1:0-8759 GCA_036277315.1 Sulfuricurvum sp. | reverse complement strand
ATTAAGCAAATTTAGACAATACAGTATGGGACGATTTCGGATCAATGCCGTATAGATCTCGTAGCCAAAAGGAACCGTAATGTCTCCGTGCAGCAAAGCGATCTTTTGAGAATCATGTACCATTATTAGAGGCTGTTTGGTACGGGGGACGATGGTGATATTAGGAAAAACAGGCGAAAGCCGAAAATCATGGTTGCCTTCCAAATAGAGGATTTCCATACTCATCGAAAGGGTGTTGAGAAGCGTAATAATCTCATCATTCAGCCGCAAGGTTTCATCAACAAGGCCAAAAAGCAAATCACAGTTATCCCCCATCAAAATGAGCTGTGACGTCTTGATCTCTCCCCTCTCTACTGCGTGCAAAAAATCTATAAAAGGTGTTCTCCACGGTGCATAATGGGAATCAGCAACGAGGATTGCTCCCTCGCGAAGTTCACTCAAGGGACATACGCTATCACAGGGATTCCCAGCGTTTCCTCCAAGCCCATCATAATGTTTGCGTTTACCAGAGCTTGGGAACTCGCGCCCCGCATCAGATTATCAATCGCACACATTGCCACAAGGGCATTTGCGTGACGTGTGGCATACACATCGGCGAAATTGGTTCCTGAGGTCATTTTTGTATGAGGAGGAGCATTACGAACACGAACAAAGGGTTTATCTGTATAAAAAGCCTGCAGGCGTCCAAGAGGTTCAATGTCGGATTTGAGGGTCGCATACACACATGCCAGCATCCCGCGTGTCATGGGGACAAGAGAGGGGACAAAAGTCACTTTGACGTCGCTGTCGCACAAAGCTGATGCGTGCTGCTCTATCTCAATCGCATGACGGTGCTTGATAATATTGTAGCAATTGATGTTGTCGTTTACGCTCACATAATGGACACTGGCGCTGGGAGATTTACCCGCACCCGAAACGCCTGTCTTGGAATCGATAAAAATAGGCTGTGTCATATCAATATGGTCTAAAAAAGGGGCAAGAGCCATAAGCGTGGCGGTAACATGACATCCCGGATTGGCGACCAATCGTGCATCTTTTGCACGATTCCCATGGAGTTCGGGAATCGAATAGACTGCATGTTCTAAATTTTCGACATCTTCGTGCTCACAATAAAACGATTCATAGTTTTGGGCGCTTAGACGATAATCAGCAGAGAGGTCAACGATTTTTACGCCCCGTTCCAGCAAACCTTTGGCTGTATTCATCGCGGTTTTATGGGGAAGTGCCAAAAATACCAGTTCGCACGATGCCGCAGCACGGTCCAAATCAACCTTCTCAACACCCATATCACACACACCCAAAAGAGCAGGATGAAGTTCACTGAGCGTTGTTTCACCTTCGGTATTGGCGCAATACGCCAAAGTAAAAGCAGGGTGATTAAGCAACATTTTGACGAGTTCTAACCCCGTATACCCGCTTACCCCTATAATCCCGACATTAATGGCTTTCAAAGACTATCTCCTGATATTTAACCTCTAAAACCTCGAATTTTTTTACGCCGCCTGGAAGTTTTGCATCAATCTCATCTCCCTCTTCACGCCCCAGAAGCTGTTTGGCCAACGGAGAGTTGAAAGATATAAGCCCTTGAGCAGGATTGCTTTCGCATCCGCCTACAATCGTATAGGTCACCTCATCATCCGTCTCAAGATCACATAACACAACCGTTGAACCAAAACTCACACGAGCATGCTCCAGTTCACTGGGATCAACAATCTGAGCGATCGAAATCACCGCACCCAATTCGGCAATACGTGTTCCGATAAAGGCCTGTTTTTCGCGTGCCGCATGATATTCAGAGTTCTCTTTTAGATCACCATATTCTTTGGCACGGTCAATCTCTGCATTTACTTCCGGAAGATCAATATTTTTAAGGGTATTTAATTCATCGGATAATCGCTGAAATCCGTATTTGGTCATAGGCTCTTTTTGTTCCACTGTTCTCTCCGCATGAAGTAATAACAGGCATTATACCAAACATCCCTCACTCTAAAAATCAAAAATTGCATTAAGATCTTCTTCGCCCGCTTCAAGGGGAGGTTCTACCATAAATCGTATCATCTCTATATCTGCCCGAAAAGAGCGATCCATAAAATGGAGTTCTGCCCCTCCTTCAACAAAAAGCACTTGAAGCCATCGCTCAAAATTATGAATGAACCCTTCGATTAACCGAATTTCCTCTGGACGTAATTTTGAAAAAGCATCTTTATGCTGATTGATCATTATCGAAAACTCAAGCATAATGATCGTTATACGCTCGATTTGTTCATAATGTCTCAAAATAAGCGATATCAATGAAAAATAAGAGCGTATCCGGATCAGAGCATTCAGCGACAATCCTATGCTCTGCGCTTCATAAAAGTACGCATTCATATCCTCTATATATTCTGTCAATTCCTGTATGTCTTTTCTCTCCATAAAGGTATAGGCAGACCATCTCTCTTTCTCTGTCGGTTCTTCGTTCACCGTAGCCAAAAGTCGATTAATCCGTATCTCATCCCGAGCATATTCTTCCCGCGTTTTTTCTTTGAGTACGGATTTTGACAATCGGATACTGATACGTTCATTACTTGACCGATATTTAATTCTCTGTCTTTTCCATTGTTTACGAATAAAATCGATAAACTCTTTATTTCGAACCGTAAAAAAGTAATGGGCATCACTCTCTTCAATAATAATCTCAAAAAATGATTTTTTATGCGTCTCCAAAAAACGGATAGAAAGATCATACAGACTAACAAAAAAATCATACGCTTTAGACGTTTCGCCAGCATGCACCGTCATAATGTATTCCCACAACTGATTCAGATCCTCGTCATCACTAATCGAAACAACCTGTCGGATTGAATAAATCAAATTCTCATGAAATAGATTGATAATTTTTTGTTGTTTTCGCATTCTGATTTCTACTCAATAATCACACGAATGTGTTCGGGAGAGTGTTTGGCATTCTTCTTCTCTATTGCAAATATTTTTTGAAGCTGTTCTGCTGAATGAATCGATGAATCAACACTTTTATGGACAACTACGGCACTCACGCTCAGTAATTTAAACTCTCTGGCCACACCGTCTCGGTCTTCGGCAACAATGCAACCTCGTTCACGGTCTTCAATGCTGTAAAACTCACGGACATCCTCCGAGAACTGGTAAATCAGCTTTTGAACGGATGTCAAAAATTCATCAAACAAGGTATCATCCTGTATCACAGAACCCGCAAAAAAGTCATCACCGCCGATGTGCCCGATAAAATACCGGTTCATAAAAATCTTGTGCATCAGTTCAGCAAACAAGACAATGACTCTGTCTCCATTACGAAATCCGTAGTGATCATTGTAAGGTTTGAAGTGATCAAAATCAAAATAACAAAAAACCGTGTTATCCCCGGATTCAAAAGAGTGGGCAATGTGTTCATTGATCATAAAGTTTCCGGGAAGTCGGCTGAGAGGATTTTGATCGCGGGCTCGAATCAAATTACGCTCATGTACCGCTTCGATCATCACCCGTGCACTCAAATAACCGATGTATTTGGAAGACTCTATCACCAAGACCCCGGGTGCATTATGCGAGAGCGAGTAAAGTTCTACAATCGTCTCAAGGGGCATGGTTACCTCCACAACAGGGATACGATCCACATATCGCTCCAGTATGGAAAAGTTTGAAGAGTTATTTTGGATCAACGATCGTCCAAATTGAGAATAAATAACGGCTTTTAAGCGGTGTTCATGAACGATCCCTACCGGGGAGCCTTGCTTATCGATGACTGGGATCAAGGAGAGTTCCTGATCGACCTTAAACTTTTCAACAACCAACTCCATGGAATCATCGATGCGGACAGGCTCTACATAGTCCAACCGCTTACGTATAATCGTTTGATCGCCAGGCGTTCGCTTCTCGCGTAACGAAAGTGCATTGACCTCGCTGTATTGCAAGCGTAATTGCGAACAATCGCATGTTGGACGTTCGACAAAATAGCCCTGGACCAAATGGCATCCTATCTCCTTGCAGACCAAAAATTCCGCTTGTGTTTCTACCCCTTCGGCAATGACACGGCATCCCATCAATGTGGAGAGTTGAACCATATTCCGAGCCAGAAGCTTTTTTTTGGGATCACTGTCAATATCGCTTAGAAAAAACCGGTCAATTTTAATAATATTGGGGGTTGCGTGATAGAGCATTTTAAAGCCTGACTGGCCGATTCCAAAATCATCAATCGCAACACAAAAGCCCTCATGCGCATAGTGGCTCATCAGACGGGTAAAATTATCGATGTTGACAATTTCATTATGCTCAGAGAGTTCAAATACGATGCTTTTATGATCTAAGCCATGACGATTCAAGATACGGGAGGTATTCCCCTTGGAAAAATCCGTCATTCCAAAAAGACGATTGTCGAGATTGTAAAAAAGTTTGATCTCCTGATGCGAGTCAATCGTACAAAACTTCTTGATCACTTTTTCACGAAGAGCAAGATCGAACGTGTAGAGGGTGTTCTCTTCGTACAAACGGTCAAAGAAAGATTCTATCGACTCAAAGCCAAGAATATCCGTCCCTCGTAAAAGAGCTTCTACTCCAAAGAGTTCGCCGGAATGAATGTCCACAATGGGCTGAAAAGCGATGTCTAAGACATCAAGATAATAGTGATAGATTGAATGCAGTGGTTCCATAGCGATACTATAAAACGTATAGGTAACCTAAGGGTTACAAAGAAAGTGACTAAAGCTTTCCGATCCGTCGCAGAGTCAACGAACACATCGCCAATCCAAAAGCTCCTGTCACCGCGACAAAGCTCCCTTTTTCTTTAATACGGGGAAGTTCGCTGCTGCAAATACAACTAAAATCACCGTTAAATTTTCGCTTACGTAGTTCGTTGCGCAGCTTGGAAGCAAACGGATCTCCCTCGGTTTTCCATATGGAACGCACTTCTATCTGGGTGGGGTCAAGCCGCTTGGCAGAGCCTACGGAACAGATAAGTTTGGGATAACATTTTTGGATGAGGGCAAGTTTGGCACGCATATCATCGATCGCATCAAGCACCAGATCATAGGGCTCAAAATCAAACGCTTCGACCCATTCGGGGGTGATTTTTTGAGCAATAGCGATGACTTCGGGATAGTGGCTTTTGAGGGCTTCGACTTTTAATTCCCCCTCGTGCATTTCAGAGTGCATCTGGCGGTTTTGGTTACTTTCATCGTAGCGGTCAAAATCGATGATCGTAATATCCCGTACCCCGGAACGGTAAAGACAATCCAGACAAAAGCTCCCGACACCCCCAACGCCCAAGAGGAGGATCTTAGCCTTTTGGAGTTTCTCATACGTCTCTTCACCAAAAACAAGTTTGGTTCGGACGTTTCTCACAGCCACTCTCGCAATTTTTTCATTGATTTGTATGCCGTTAAATCCAATTTGATCGGACTCACGGAGACCATGCCCTTCTCAATCGCTTCAAAATCACAATGACCTTCTCGGTTTTCTCGTGCTTTGTATTCTAACGGATGCAATCCGAGCCAGTAATATTCAAGTCCTCTTGGGTTACGATGCAAATGGGCATCATTGGCATAAAAACGGTATCCTGCATACGTAGGGCAAAGTTTTAGTTCTTTGATGTCCCAGGGGATGTTCACGTTTAAAAACTCCCGTTCGTTAAGAGGAAATTCCCCCGCAAAAATCTTTTCGACCAAGGTTCGAATGGCTTTTTTTGCCAACGCAAAATCTCCCACAGGTTGGGTAAAGTCCATCACTTGGGATATGGCGATAGAGGGAATACCCTGCAATACCCCCTCCATCGCTGCTGCTGCAGTTCCTGAGTAGGTGATGTCTTCGCCCATATTCGAGCCTTTGTTAATACCGCTCACAAGAAGATCGGGCTTTTTGAGCTCAAACAACGAATTAAGGGCCAAATAGACACAATCGCTGGGCGTTCCGTCATCCAGTTTGTAAAAATCATCGCCAACGCTGACAAACGAGAGCGGTCGCGTAAGGGTAAGCGAATGTCCGCAGGCTGATTTTTCAGTCGATGGAGCCACGACCGTAATGTGTCCAAAATCTTTTAGGGCATCAATCAGTGCCAATAATCCTTCTGATTCGTATCCGTCGTCATTGGTAATCAATATTTCTTTCACTCTCTATTTCCTTTTTGGTTTTATCGGGACGAAAATAAAACAATTTTGCGTACCGCGTCGCTCATATGCCAATACATAATCATGTTCTCTCAAAATCGCATCGACGATGTACAGTCCTAAGCCAAAGCTGTCTTTGGTGGGTTTGTCTTTTGTAAACGGCTCAATATAGTAAGCCAGCGGCTTTTTGAGAGGTTCACCGAAGTTTGCAAAAATGATCTCATCTTTTTCCATAAAAATCGACATTTTTTTCTCAGGAGAATACTTGACAGCATTGTCGATGAGATTTTTAATCGCCGTTACGAACAGCCGATAGTCCACCTCGATTTTCACCGATGCATCCATGTCCGTCTCTACTGCATCATATTCAATCATGGCACTGTCAATGGCCCCGTCGATAAGATCGATCAAACGGTATTCTTTTTTTTCCAAATACTGCGAACCGGAACTGATCTCTTCAATAAGAGCAAATTCCCCGATCAAATTCTCTAAACGTTCGAAAATACTGACAAAACGTCCCCGCTGTTTTTCATCCTCAATCATTGTCGTAACAATACGGCCCTTGGCAATTGGGGTTTTAAGTTCGTGCATAATATTACGCAAAAAGAGAGTACGCGATTCGATAAGAGAACGGATCTTATTCTGTGCCGTCTCCAGTTCATTGGAAATAAGAGCAATCTCATCTTCCCCGTCCGCATGAAACCGAACGCCCATATCTCCCTCTCCAAAACGGGCAATTTGGCGGCGTAATCGCCGAAGCGGTGCGATACGAATCACGATCAAACCAAAAGAGAAGAGCAGTATTGCCAATATTGTTCCATAGGCATACAATAAATTTGTTGGAGTATACCCTTGCATTTTTCGATCTTCTAAAAGAATCGAATGGTGATTCGACTGAATCCAAAAATAAATTTTGCCTCCATATTGAAGCATTTTTGCATCCACTTGCATCACGATCAACTCATTATAGGGAGCATCAAACGTGATGGATTGAGACACTTCATTCCCTTCTTCTTTGAGTACAAGTGCGTGTTTGGTAATTTGATTGTATTCTTCATTTTGAACAACATACAAATCATAGACTGCAAGATTGGCCTCTAAAATGGGCAGTGAAATCTGTTTCAATAAAAAAGAATTGTAAATTTGTGAGATGAGTGAATACTTGCTAAAAAGGTTGTCGGTATGTTTGGCACGATTGCTCTCATACAGCTGATAAAAGGTATAACTTACGCTCCCAACCGTAACGGTAAGAGCAAAAAGTACCGTTAATAAGACCGCATTACGTCTCAATAGCATTAGAAAACTTTCGTCATTTTAAAAGCTTATACCCAATGCCGCGAATCGATTCAATCAAAGTCTTATCCCCAAGTTTGTTACGAATCCGTCCCATCATCACGTCAATGCTTTTGTTGGAAGAGTCTTCGTTGATCGCACTCACATTATGAATCAAGTCTTCTCTCGAGACGACCATCCCCTGCTTTTTAATCATATGAGAAAGGATGCCGTATTCTGCATTGGTAAAATCCATCGCTCTGTTCTTATAGACGATTTGCATGGCGGATTCATTGAGATGAAAATCGCTCTCATTTTGGGCCGCAGCTTGCGATGCCGCATCGTAACGGCGCAATACTGAGTGAATACGCGCTTCAAGTTCTCGTGGGTCATAGGGTTTTGGGAGATAGTCATCCGCACCCAACTCTAACGCATTGATCTTATCGGTTACATCCGAGCGCGCGGAGGAGATAATAATCGGAATGTTTTGGCGTGTACGAATCGCTTCGCACACTTCCAGCCCATCCATTCCCGGGAGGGTCAAATCCAAAATCACCGCGTCGAATTTTTCCAATTTAAGGATACTCAGCGCTTTAAACGGATCATCTTCCGTCGTCACTTGAAAATCAAACTGCTCTAAAAATTCACTCAAAATCTCGGCGAGTTCGAGATCGTCTTCTATCATTAATATTTTATTCATGGTGATATTGTAACCCACCAACAGTTAATAGTTTCCTAACTTAACTAAGCCACAGCGTCAAATGATAGGCAACAAACGCAAGCGAATACGCGACAATCGTCGTAAAGAGAAACAAATAGCCGAAATATTTGATTCCGCCCGCTTCACGGGTAAAGACAACCGACGCAGCCAAGCAGGGCAGATAGGTCATAATGACGACGATAAACGCAACCGCTGATGCAAACGGGATTTGAGAACGAATCGTGGAGATGAGTGAATGATCCTTTTCCGTCGCATCGCTTCCCAGCGAATACAGCACTCCCATTGTCGAAACAACCACTTCTTTCGCCGCCAATCCGGTTTGCAACGCTACCGCCATTTTCCAGTCAAATCCAAGAGGTGTGAATATCGGCTCGATCGCATGGCCGATCACGCCCAAAAAGCTCTGTTCCAGTTGCGCTTCAGCGAGCTGATTTTCAAGTTTTTTCACTTCATTTTCTGACGCCGCCACTTCAATTTTAGCACTGTATGAGATTTCTAGCGCCTCATTCTTCGGATACGCACTCAAAAACCACACCAGCAATGATGCCGCGGCAATAAAAGTCCCCGCTTTTTTGAGATACATCATCGTCTTCGTAAGAACGGTATGCCAAATCAACTTGAGAGAAGGGAGACGATATTTTGGCATTTCCATA
>DASUNE010000096.1:0-3008 GCA_036277315.1 Sulfuricurvum sp. | reverse complement strand
ATGCACAACCCGGTGAACCTGAAACGGTCCGAGTCGTAAAACTGGATCTTAAACTTATTGCCGATGTTGGACTGGTCGGATTCCCAAATGTTGGAAAATCGACACTCATCTCAACGGTTTCCAATGCTCGTCCGGAAGTGGCAAACTATGAGTTTACGACGCTTACTCCAAAACTCGGTCAAATCAATATTGAATACGATTCGTACATTATGGCGGATATTCCGGGGATTATCGGCGGTGCATCGGAGGGTAAAGGGCTTGGTTTGAAGTTTTTACGTCACATTGAACGAACAAAAACGTTGCTCTTTATGATCGATTTGGCATCCTACCATGAACTTGAATATCAGTATGAAACACTGAAAAAAGAGCTTGCTTCGTTTTCTCCGTTGCTGGCAGAGCGTAATTACGCCATTGCACTTACCCGAGCGGATGCGATGAGCCCTGAAGAAGCGATTGAAAAAACGAATTTATTTTTGAAACTTGTGGGATTGAATCCTGCTTCTAAAAGCCGATTTGGATTTAGCAGCGATTATCCTGTCTATGAGCAGGAGAGTTTCGATGCAGGTTTTTACGATAAAAAATTGCCTGCGTTCATTGTTCCTATCTCTTCTGCCATTGCTCTTAATATTAAACCGTTGACCTATGCACTTTATCAAATGGTTGTGTCGGAGCGCAAATGAAACGCATTGTTGTAAAAGTCGGCAGCGCAGTTCTAAGTGAACAAAATCGAATTGCAAAAGATCGTATGCAAGCGTTGGTTGATTTTATTGCCGAACTAAAAGCCCGTTATGAAGTGATTTTGGTTTCATCGGGGGCAGTGGCAGCAGGCTATACCGAGTTAAAACTTGATAAAAAAGTCCTCTCCAACAAGCAAGCCCTCGCTTCCATCGGGCAGCCTATCTTGATGAACAAATATCGAAAGATGTTTGAACCGCATCATTTTCTTCCTTCGCAAATTCTCGTTACCGCCGCCAATTTCAATACCGCAGAAGAGTCTCAAAAAGTTAAAGATACGATTGAGACGCTTCTTGCCCATAACATTGTTCCTATTATTAATGAAAATGATGCAACGGCAACCGAAGAGTTGGTATTGGGTGATAACGATCAGCTTTCCGCGTATGCCGCTTATCATTTTGGTGCCGATATGCTGATAATCCTCTCAGATATCGATGCGTATTATGATAAAGATCCACGAAGTCATCCTGATGCTAGGGTACGCTCGCATATTGAATCGATTAGCGGTGAAGAACTTGAGATGGAAGTGACTCCCAATCATAATTTTGCAACGGGCGGGATAGTAACCAAACTCAAAGCCGCTGATTTTTTGCTCAACCGTGGCGGCGCGATGTTTTTAGCCAGCGGATTTGATCTGAGGGATGCACGATCGTTTTTACTGCATGACATTCATAAAGGCGGAAGCCTGTTTAAAGCATGTGAGACGTTATGATCCGTATCCTTTTTATGGGAACACCCGAGTATGCGACGGAAATTCTCAAAGCGTTGGTCGATGCGGAGGATATAGAAGTTGTCGGAGTGTATACGCAGCCGGATAAACCTGTGGGCCGTAAAGCCGTTTTAACCCCTCCGAGTGTCAAAGTATTCGCATTGGAAAAAAACATTCCGGTCTATCAGCCCAATCGTTTGCGGGATGAGGATGTTGTATCCCATGTATTAAGTATTCCCTGTGATTTGATTGTCGTAGCCGCATACGGACAAATATTGCCAAAAGCAATACTGGAGTATGTCCCCTGTATTAATCTTCATGCGTCCATTCTGCCGCAGTATCGGGGAGCAAGTCCTATTCAGCAAAGTTTGTTGAATAACGATAGACAAAGCGGTGTTACCGCTATGTGGATGGATGAGGGGCTGGATACGGGCGGCATTATTAAAATTTCAACACTGGATATTGCTCCGGATGAAATGTTAGAATCGCTTTACGAGCGACTGACAAAACTTGCCTGTACGTTAACGCTGGATGTCGTTCGTACATGGGACAAAACGAGCTCTGTTGCTCAAGAGGATGCCCTATCGACGCATTGCAGCAAAATCACCAAAGCCCACGGATTGATTCATTTTGACAATGCACTCAATATTTTTAATCGTTACCGTGCTTTTACGCCATGGCCAGGGCTCTATTTAGAATCAGGGCTAAAGCTGAAAGTTCTTGCTCTTGAAGAGTCTGAAAGCAGCGGAAATGCGGGGACTATAATAAAAGTTGACGAGGATAGTGTTGTCGTTCAATGCATTAAAGGTTCTTTGCGACTCTATACACTTCAGGCTCCATCGAAGAGCGAGACTTCTGCCGTGGCATATCTTAACGGAAAGCGATTGGGCTGTGGAAACACTTTGGCTTGACGAAGTTGATTCGACGCAAACGTTTCTCTTGGATGCACTCAAAAATAAAAGAGTGACCGCCCCTTTTTGTGTGGGTGCCGTGAAGCAAACATCGGGGCGAGGATCACGAGGAAATCATTGGATAGGCAATGAAGGAAACTTTTTCATCTCTTTTGCAATCCAGCGGGAGAGATTGCCAAAAGATTTAAAGCTTGAGTCCTCTTCCATCTATTTTGCGGCTATTCTCAAAGAAGTATTAGAGGAGTTAGGGTCAAAAATATGGCTGAAATGGCCCAATGATTTTTATTTGGGCGAAAAAAAATTGGGTGGCGTGATTACCAATCTTGCAGGGGAAACCCTTGTATGCGGAATCGGACTCAATCTTAAAAGTGCCCCTTATGATTTCGCACGTCTTGATATTCAAATTGAAGCGAGAAAATTAAGTGAAATTTATACGTCTCGGTTAAAAAACTTTCCATCATGGAAGAAGATTTTTAGTAAGTTCGAGATAGAATTTCAACAAAGCAGATTGTTTTCAACCCACTCCAATAACACAACGATTGAATTGAAAGATGCTATCTTACTTGAAGATGGTTCCCTTGAATGCAATGGACAAAGGATATTTAGTTTACGATGAGCGAAGTAATTGTAATTGCGAACCAAAAGGGCGGTGT
>DASUNE010000095.1:0-3098 GCA_036277315.1 Sulfuricurvum sp. | reverse complement strand
TCCATCTTTCCGTGTTCATACAGACGAAGAAACAGGACAAACGATCATCTCAGGTATGGGTGAACTTCACCTAGAAATCCTAGTTGACCGAATGTTCCGTGAGTTCAAAGTTGAAGCAGAGGTTGGTGCACCACAAGTTGCTTACCGTGAGTCAATCCGTGCGGAAGTCAAACAAGAGTACAAATACGCAAAACAATCAGGTGGACGCGGACAATTCGGTCACGTTTATTTGATCGTTAAGCCAGGTGAGCCAGGTACAGGTTATACCTTTAACAACGACATCAAAGGTGGGGTTATTCCAAAAGAGTATATTCCTGCGGTCGAAAAAGGGTGTAAAGAAGCAATGGCTAAAGGTGTCTTGGCAGGTTATCCTATCGAAGATATCGAAGTTACATTGTATGACGGTTCATACCACGAGGTTGACTCCTCTGAGATGGCGTTTAAACTCGCGGCTTCTATGGGATTCAAAGAGGCTTGCCGTAAAGCAAACCCTGCGATCCTAGAGCCGATGATGAAAGTCGAAGTTGAAGTTCCTGAAAACTTCATGGGTGACGTTATCGGTGACCTTAACCGTCGTCGCGGACAAGTTAACAACATGGGTGACCGTTCTGGTAACAAAATTGTTGATGCGTTCGTTCCATTGTCTGAAATGTTTGGTTATTCAACTGACCTTCGTTCAGCAACTCAAGGACGTGCAAGTTATTCTATGGAATTTGATCACTATGCTGAAGTTCCACGTAACGTTGCCGAAGAGATCATCAAAAAGCGTAACAGCTAAGTTAACTCTTCTTCCCCTTTTTGGGGAATCTTCTTTTTTCCTCTTTTATTTTTCTAGCAATTCATTATCCCTTTTACCCTATCTTTAATCGCCACGCTATGGTGTTTTTGATTAGTTAACCTAAATGTCACATTATTCTTGTATCATTATATATCTACGTCTAGGAGAATATCTATGAGAGAATTTTCACCAGCCTTTAGGATTTGGCATTGGCTGCAGGCATTGGTCATCATCGGGTTATTTGTCACGGTACTACTGCGAGAGAGTGTTATGGAGAAGAACCATATAGGAAAAATTGTTCAAGAACAAATGGTGAAGCTTGGGACAATCATTACCGATGAACAGGCAACTGTGATCGGAAAAGCGGTTCGCTCTCCCATGTGGGATTGGCACATCTATTTTGGATTTGCAATTACGGCATTACTGATATTTCGTCTTGCAATGATTGCAAAAAATGGATTTGGATTGGACGACAATCTGAAAATGCAAGGAGTCTACAAGCTCTATAAGGTCGTTTATGTCATGCTACTTGTTATGTCAATCAGCGGTCTTAGCCTCTACTTTAAACTTACGGGTTCCATGAAGGAGCATGTTGAAGGGCTTCATTTTTACGTGGGTTGGGCTATTTTTGCTTTTGCCGTATCCATTTGGCTGGAGTTATTCATGCCGAGAAAACCGATCAGAGTGGAATCGTTTCTCGAATGATTAATGGGAAATAGAAAGGATATTCCATAGGGGATTTTCACTCTCTTCAGGACGACCTTGGAGAATGCGTGAGGGGGAATAGGAAGCTTTGTATTCCAAGCTTTGGCATCCGCTCACATAATATCCAAGATAAATCCATTTGAGTCCCAGTCGTTTTGCCAGGGCAATTTGTTCAAGCAAGGTATATTTACCCAAAGACAGTTCCGGGTAATGAGGATCATAATAGCAATAAAGAGCAGAGATCCCTTCTTCGAGTACATCAATCAAATCCACAGCAATGAGTTTGTCTCCATCAAAATAAAGGACTTCGTATCCAAAATCTCCATGGCCGTTAACAAAAGATGCTTGATAGTTTTTGGGATCAATTTTTGGTGCATCCCAGTTGCGTGTTTTGTGTTTATAGGCATGATAGCGGTAAAAAAGTTCCAAATGTTCATTGCTGATACTAGGCGTGCGGATAAACGTAGAGAGATGAGCATTTTTACGCAGTATACGTCGTTCGCTTTTACTGAATACATAGTTTTCAACGTCGATTTTGAGACTTTCGCACGCCGTACAATCACTGCAGATGGGCCGAAAGTACATAGCGCCAAAGCGCCGCCATCCGCGAACGATCAGGGATTCGCATTGCTCTTTGGTACACTCTTGGATGACTTTGTAATGGATGGTTTGGGAATTCCCGCTGATGTACGAGCACGGCTCATGGAGCGCACACTCTTTTAAAATGGTATTTTGGTTATTCGTCGTCATCTTTTCGGTTAAGGGCAATAAGTACCCCTTCTATTAATTCATCAATATCGCCATCGAGAATGGTGCTGATATTAGAATAAGGGATTCCTGAACGGGTGTCTTTAACTTGCTGATACGGTGCGAGAACGTACGAACGGATCTGATGACCCCAGCCGATTTCACTTTTTTCGACACCGTCAACGGCCGCTTTTTGTTTCGCAAGTTCAAGGTCATAAATACGTGATTTGAGCATTTTAAATGCCGTTGCTTTGTTTTTATGCTGGCTTCGGTCGTTTTGACACTGTACTACGATACCCGTAGGGATATGGGTGATACGGATGGCGGATTCGGTTTTATTGACGTGCTGACCGCCTGCACCTGATGCACGATAGGTGTCGATACGGATGTCACGGTCTTCGATTTCGATATCGATGTCATCGTCCAGTTCGGGGGAGACAAGAACCGAGGTGAAGCTCGTATGGCGTTTGGCGGCAGAATCGTAGGGGCTGATACGGACAAGACGGTGGATACCGTTCTCATTCTTGAGGTAGCCGTAGACATTGATCCCTTTGATGAGGATGGCGGCGTCTTTGATCCCTGCCTCTTCCCCAGTTTGATAATCGAGCATCTCGACCGTAAAATCGTGGCGTTCTGCCCAACGGGTATACATTCGCAATAGCATCGAAGCCCAGTCTTGGGACTCGGTTCCCCCAGCTCCCGGATGGATCGTGACAATCGCATTATGGGAATCGTGCTCACCGCTTAGCAAGACTTCGACTTCCATTTGCTTGACTTGATTTTCAAGCTCGATCGCATCATCAAAAAGGGATTGAATCGTCTCTTCATCCCCCTCTTCTTTTGCCATCTCATAGATATCCATCGCATC
>DASUNE010000094.1:0-3746 GCA_036277315.1 Sulfuricurvum sp. | reverse complement strand
ACTTTTTTTTTGGGTAAACTACTACTCATGAAAAAGTTAACCATAACCACGATTTTAAAACGAAAAAATGATCAACTGCTTGTGATGATTACGGCTTACGATGCCCTGTTTGCTCGACTTTTTGAAGAGAGTGCTGATATTCTGCTTGTCGGTGACAGCCTCAATATGAGCTTTGGAGGCAATCCCGATACCCTCAGCGCTACGATGGATCAAATGATCTACCACACCAATGCCGTCTGCAAAGGAGCCCCCAATACTTTTGTTATTTGCGACATGCCGTTTGGTTCCTATTTCGATGAAAAAACGGCTCTTAACAATGCCTTGCGTGTCTATCAAGAAAGCCCTGCCGATGCTGTCAAGATCGAGGGGGGAAGCGATAAAGCGCACCTCGTGAAATATTTGGTGAATAATGGCATCGCTGTGTGCGGTCACATCGGGCTTCTCCCCCAAAGTGTCCGAGCCGAAGGTGGCTATAAAGTAAAAGGAAAAAGCGAAGAAGAAGCCCTATCGCTCATCGCTGATGCCCAGGCGATTGAACAAGCCGGGGCGTTTATCCTCGTGATCGAAGGGGTAAAAGCGGAGGTTGCCACACGTGTTGCGCAAAGCGTTTCTATTCCTGTCATCGGAATCGGCGCAGGCAACGGCGTAGACGGTCAAGTCTTGGTTTTTTCCGATATGCTGGGATTATATGAACCCTTTGTCCCTAAATTTGTGAAGCAGTACCTAAATGGTGCACAGGCGGTAAAACACAGCGTTTCGAATTACAAAACAGACGTTCAAAACAGAGCCTTTCCTGATGAAAATCATGTATATTAGGAATCTCTAACGTGGAACGCATCGTCGAAATCGAAAAATTTACCGCGGAAGAAGTAGCCGAAACTTCTTTGCGCCCAAGCAATTGGGACGGGTATATCGGGCAAGAGCAGATCAAAAAGAATCTGGGGGTTTTTATCGAAGCCAGCTCCAAACGCAATGAAGCCCTCGATCATGTTCTCTTTTACGGCCCTCCTGGGTTGGGAAAAACAACGCTTGCTCTCATCATTGCCAATGAGATGGGGAGCAACATCAAAGTCACAGCAGCCCCCATGATCGAAAAGAGCGGGGATCTCGCCGCTATTCTCACCAACCTCGAAGAAGGTGACATCCTCTTTATCGATGAGATTCACCGCCTCTCTCCTGCTGTTGAAGAAATACTCTATCCTTCCATGGAAGATTTTCGCCTCGACATTATCATAGGTTCCGGTCCTGCAGCGCAAACCGTCAAAATCGATCTTCCGCGCTTTACCCTTATCGGAGCAACGACCCGAGCGGGAATGCTCTCAAATCCTTTACGTGAGCGTTTTGGAATGAATTTTCGCATGCAGTTTTATACTCCCGCCGAACTGTGTACGATTGTCATCCAAGCTTCTCTCAAACTGGGGAAAAAAATCGATCAAGAAGCCGCGTACGAAATTGCAAAACGTTCTCGCGGTACCCCCCGTATCGCATTGCGTCTCCTTAAAAGAGTACGCGATTTTGCCGATGTCGCCAATGAATCGTCCATTCTTCATTCCCGCTCTCAATACGCTCTCGATCAACTGGGGATCAATGCCCATGGATTTGATGAGATGGATATACGCCTTCTTAAACTGCTTATGGAAGCCAAAGGGCGCGCTATGGGTCTAAGTACCATTGCTGCGGCACTCAGTGAAGACGAAGGGACAATCGAAGATGTTCTGGAACCGTATTTATTGGCGAACGGTTATTTGGAACGGACTTCGCGCGGACGGGTCGCAACGTCAAAGACATATGATTTGTTAAAATTTTGCAATCCGCCGGAAATCGTATTGTAGTTAACACGGTTAACACTTCATTATTGCAGTATTGGCTTATTTGCACTATGATATGACACTCAAAACAAAAAGGATTTACTCATGAAAAAGATATTAGCGCTCGCTTTGGCTCTTGGAGCTACTGCATTATTGGCATGCCCGATGCAAGGCGGCATGAACAAAGGTGGGATGTGTGGCAGTATGATGACTCAAAAATGCCAATGTGATACGTCAAAACTACCAAAACCTTTCGAAGCTCTTGGCTTAAGTGATGCACAAAAAGCAGACGTCCAAAAGATCCGTGAAGACGGTAAAGCATTTCACAATCAACAGCATGAAAAGATGATGGCGGTTCTGACACCCGATCAGCGTAAAAAACTCGAAGCCACGACTCCTGCGATGTGCCCAAAAGGGGATATGAAAATGCCTGCCGGTGGTATGGGTTGTAAAAAGTGTCCTATTAAATAATCCATCGTGATTAAAATCCTCCTGATTGAAGATGACTTGGAGATTGCGGATTTATTGACGCAATATTTGAGTCGTTATCAAATGGAGGTTATTAGCTATATTCATCCCCAATCCGCCCTTAACTCCCTCTCTATTGAATCCTATGATCTTGTCTTACTCGATCTTACACTTCCCGATATAGACGGTCTTGATGTTTGTAAAATGCTTCGTGAACGCAGCAGCATCCCCATTATTATTTCCTCCGCACGAAGTGATTTGGGCGACAAAGTCATCGCACTCGAACTGGGTGCCGATGATTATCTCCCCAAACCCTATGAGCCGCGTGAATTGGTTGCTCGGATTCAAAGTCTCCTTCGCCGTACCAGCGGGAAAAATCTCCAAACGTCCAATGAAACGTTTCGTGTCGATGAAAACGGCATCTACAAAGAAGGGGAACTGCTCTCTCTGACACGCGCAGAATTTGAGCTCTTAACACTGTTGCTCAAACACCGCGGGCAAATCATCTCACGTGATTTTATCGCCAATAATGTCGAATCGATCGGCTGGGAGAGTTCGGAGCGCAGCATCGATGTCCTCATCAGCCGCATTCGGCAAAAAATAGAACACAATCCCAAACACCCTACCCTTATCCGTTCCATTCGTGGGATGGGATATCAATTTAGTAAATGATTTCACGTCACCATTCCGTTTTTTTCAAACTTCACGCGTTCTTTTTTTTGGCACTCATCGTTTTAACGCTCCTTTTTACCTCTGCTTTAAGTGAGCAAAAACATCAGCGATTTCGTCTCTTAACGCACCGTTCCATGGAATTGGCACAAACATTGGATATCCTCAAATATCACAGTTGTGAGAATCAAACGCGCCAACTTGAACAAGCGGGATTCAAAGAGATACCCACCCTGGATTCCAATGCACACCGTGTCATCCTTCCCTCTCCGATGAAACAAAAACTTCAGTCCAATTTACTGCAGGTACAAATCTACCAAGACAACGAGGGATTTATTTATGCCCTTATGCGCAACCACTGCACTATGTTTTATCGAGATACGGCCGAGGGGGCGACCTACTATTTTATCTGGATATTATTTTTTGCCCTTTTTGGCGGATTGGTGAGCATGTATCTTTTACTGTGGCGCAATCTTCGACCCCTCAAACATCTTTATGAGCAAATACGCAGTTACGGTGAGGGAGGGACTTTTCAAAGTTTTTCCAACAAAGGCAAAGATGAAATCGCTCTCATCTCCAATGCACTTTCAAGTGCCCTTGATAAACAGCACCGTCTTAAAACATCCCGTGAACTTTTTTTACGCAATATGATGCATGAACTCAAAACTCCGATCACCAAAGGAAAACTGATCGTTGAGCTCGAAGATCCCAGTCCAAACATTACATTACTTGGAAAGCTTTTTTCGCGTATGGAGCACCTTATTGGACAAATGGCACACATTGAAAAAATGCATGCCTTTG
>DASUNE010000093.1:0-4473 GCA_036277315.1 Sulfuricurvum sp. | reverse complement strand
ATTAATATCAGTGATGACGATATCATAGTGACCATCATTAAATTTCTTTAGTCCATCTTCACCATTTTCAGCCAAGTCAATATTTTTAAAAAACGGTTTAAACAACATTGCGGTCTCTGTTCTGAGTTCAAGATTGTCTTCAACATAGAGTACATTTAATCCATGCGAAAACTTATGAATTCCTTTGCCTATGAACATGATTATTCTCCTTTTTAATGAGTCAACTCTAAGATTCTATCGGAATCCCATTTTTTTTATTTCGACTATTTTTATCTCAAATTTGGCTATGAGATTGTCAATCCCCACCAGCTCCCGTATTTACAAAGCTACTCTGAGTAGTTTATTTCACTAAACTTCCTTATAATCGTTGATAGATAGACGATCCCAAAAGCTTAAGGGTATCGCGGTGGCTTGTTAAAGATTCTGAACTTCCTAAAAACAGTGGGGCCCCTTTTGGAAGAAGAGTTCCAAATCGCCCTATAAGATCATGACGGGTAGTATCATCGAAATAGATCATTACATTTCGGCAAAAAATCATGTCAAACCGATTTTTAAAGAAAAAGGGATCGGTCACTAAATTATAGAGGCGAAACAGCACTTTTTTGCGTAAATGAGGAACAACTTGATAACTCATTTCTGTATCACTGCGTACTTTTTCAAATGAATGCAATGCTATTTCTCTAGGAAGCGCTTCGACATGCTTTGCCTCGTATTTTCCGACAATGGCTTTTGAAAGCACCTTGGATGAAATATCAGTTGCCAAGATCTTGATATCCCACTGATCAAAATCGCTCAAATGGTGTTGTAAAAACATCAAAATAGTATAAGGTTCCTCACCGCTGGAGCACCCTGCTGACCAAATACGAAGTTTTTTTTCTCGCTTAGAAGCGACAAGTGCCGGTAAATAGCTCTCTAACCATATCCACTGAGCAGACTCTCGAAAAAAAGAGGTTACATTTGTGGAGATTGCACTGACAAAAAAGCTGAGTTCATCCCCTGTTTCATCGTGTACCAAATAATCATAGTAGTCACGAAATGAACCCAATCCCAATTGATTGATTCGCTTATTCAATCGACCTTGAACAAGCGTACTTTTTTGATCTGAAAGAGAAATACCGACCTTTTCGTAAATGTAACGGCGGAAAAGATCAAAATCCGCTGAACTTAGTTCAAGCTGCACCATTAGCGCTCTCTATTAACGGGCGCAGTTCATCTACATTGAGGATCAAAGCAATATCCCCGCTGCCAAGGATTGCTCCGCCTGTAATCTCTTTGAGTTTAGCCAATGATTTACCCAAGGGTTTTATAACCACTTGCTGACGCCCTATGAGTTCATCGACCATGATTGCGATGCGACCGGCTTCCGTTTCGACACACACCAAAATTCCTTCCCAAGGAGGGATACGATCTGTAGTCAGATCAAATACATCGCTTAGTCGGATCACAGGGATATGCTGTCCACGCATACTGACAAACTCACCCTGCCCTTTGATTATGTTTACAATCTCACGATCAGGCCGGAAGGATTCAACGACACTCAACGTAGGAATGATGTAAATCTCTCCCGCTGTCTGAACAAGCATTCCGTCGATAATTGCCAATGTTAGAGGAAGAACCATTGAAAAGGTTGTCCCCTCTCCTTCTTTTGAATCGATTTCAACCTTACCGCGAAGCTTTTCAATCGATGTCTTAACAACATCCAAACCAACTCCACGGCCTGATAGGTCGCTGATCGTATCAGCAGTCGAAAATCCTGGCTGCATAATGAGACCAAAGATTTGGCTGTCTGTGAGATTTTCATCCCCGGTAATAACACCCCGTTCAATCGCTTTTTGCAACACTTTTTCTTTGTTGATCCCACGCCCGTCATCACTGACACTGATGACGATGTTACCGCTCTTATGGTAGGCACGTAATGTAATCGTTCCTTCCACTTTTTTACCGACGCTCAGTCGCTCTGCGGCATCAGATTCCAAACCGTGATCGATCGCATTTCGGATAATATGGATCAATGGATCTGAGAGGCTGTCGATCATTGTTTTATCGATCTCTGTCTCTTCACCCTGGACATTGAGATAAAGCTCTTTACCTGTCTTTTTAGACGTATCACGCACAACACGTTTCATCTTGTCAAAGGTATCGCGTATCGCGACCATTCTCAGGCTCATTACCCGATCTTGAATTTTTTTCGTAATTTTTGAAAGTGTTTCAATCGCTCGCTTTATCGATTCATCCTCAATCGCACGAATTTGGTCATTTTGGGCAATGAAGTTTTGGGCGATTACCAACTCACCCACCGAGTCAAATAACTCATCAAGCTTGAAAGTGTCAATGCGTATAGTGGAACTAGTCGTTACTCTTTCTGCACCTCTTCGCTCTTCTTGTTGTGGTTTCTTAGCTGCCGGCGTTGTGCTTACGCTAGCTTTTTCTTTTTCGATGACCACCTGAGTTACGACAGGTGCAAGCAGTTCAATGCTATATTCATTATCGAATAAATATTCAAAGTTTTCTGCAACCTCTTCCTCAGTTTGTGGAGTCAATACGATTACATGTACTTGTTTGATGCTGTTAACGTCACTTGAAAATGTTTCGAGGGTTGATACTTCTTCCATATCAAAAAAGCTCTCCAGTGATTTTGCTTTTTCACCCAATAGGTTGAGGAAAAGGATATGATCAAATCCGCGTTTATAACAATCCGCATCCAATGTAAGCTTAATCTTATAAAGATTAAGTCCATCCTCTTGCATTGCACGGTGAAACTGAATACTTTTCTCTATTACTTCATCCGTTCCTTTTGAAGACTCAAAAGCAAACTCTGAGGCTAAATCACCAAAAGCTTCTTGAATTTCTTCTATTGCAGGCAATAGCGGTCCGTTTTTTTTAGAAGCTATTAAATTTTTAATACTTTTTAGACAATCGGGATAACCCTCAGGAAGATCAGGAAGGGCATCAAGTTCACATATCATTACTTCTTTAATAATATCTACACTTTCTACAAACAGTTCTAAAAGGTGTTCTTCAACATCTTCTTTCGTACTTCGGTAATGATCCAAAACATCTTCGAAATGGTGAACAAATTCCCCCAAACGGGTAAATCCGAAGGCATTCGCATTTCCCTTTAGAGTATGAACCCCTCGAAATATTCCGTTTAAGAGATCGAAATCACTCGAATCTTCTTCGAAGCGGAGAATATCTACATCGAGTTTTTCGATAATCTCTCCTGCTTCCTCGATAAAAATCGCTTTGACTTGTTCTTGTTTAGTCATGACCCATCCAATGTAGTGTTCCATAAGCGTCCGAAACAGTCTGTCCCTTTTCTAAAAAAGGTATTTTCACCTCCGGACGTGTTCGCTTAAGACTTACCAAGAAGGCTAACAGGGCACTACTCCGCAGCATTGTCCCCTCTTCGACTTCTATGCTTTCAATGTATTCCAAACGAGGCCGAACAAACAGTTCAAACTCCCGAATCTCTTCCATTGGCATATCCAAAGCTATGGTGAGCTCATCACCGTCAAATAACATCTTAGAACTCTCTCAAATCGTCCTCGTTAAGAGGAAAAACATCTTCTGCTCTTGCAGAAGCTCCTCTATTTTGAGGAGCAGGAACACTTCTGCGAGGAGCAAGAGCAGGTCTCATTTCCAAATGATGTAATTGTTTCTTCTTTGTTGACACCACAACAGGAGCATTGGTTTGCATCCCTACCATCGCAGCGAGGATAGCGACAGTTTCCATCATAGACGTTGCTTGTGCGTTAAGCTCTTCAGCTGCCGCTGCGGCTTCTTCTGAATTCGCTGCGACTTGTTGGGTCACTTGATCGACTTGTCCCATTGCCTGATTGATTTGGGTCATACCCTCAGATTGTTCTTTACCGGCAATCGAAATTTCACCGATCAGATCAGATACTTTTTTAGACTGCTCAACGATCTCTTGGAATGAAGTGTGTGTTGCAAGAGCAATTTGATTTCCCTCTTTGATCTGTCCCACTACCTCTTCAATAATATCGGAAGTCTCTTTGGCAGCAGAAGCTGCACGTTGTGCCAGATTACGCACTTCATCCGCAACCACGGCAAATCCTAAACCATGTTCTCCTGCACGAGCTGCTTCAACTGCAGCATTGAGTGCCAAAAGATTGGTTTGGAAAGCGATTTGGTCGATGGTTTTAATAATACCGCTTATTTTAGCCGCTGATTCGGTAATCGCGTGCATAGAGTGAGAGAGTTGTTCCCCCTTTTCATATCCGGCACGGGCTGAATCGTTCGCGTTTTTCGCCAAAATATCGGCTTGACGTGCGTTATCGACGTTTTGGGTATTGATAGCTGTAGACTCTTCGAGGGTTGCACTGACCTGTTCAACACTGGATGCCTGTATACTTGCACCCTGTGCTAAAGACGATGAGGAGGAAGCTACCTGATCCGATGCCGAAGTGATCTGCATTGCGCCATCACGGATTGAGGTGACGCTTGCTGTGATTG
>DASUNE010000092.1:0-9943 GCA_036277315.1 Sulfuricurvum sp. | reverse complement strand
GCCGGCATTGAGTGTGAGTTTGGTGTTTTGAAAGAAGAAGGGGATAAGCTTCTTGAACCCTTTTTGATAGGGCAAAAGAAGCCGTTTGTTTTTTTCAAATGGGCGCAACGCCTTGATGGAACCATTGATAATGGCATTATTAGTTCTGAGCGTTCTCGCGAACATGTCCATGCTCTTCGGGATGTGTGCGATTTGATTGTCATCGGGGGACGTACCGTACGAGAAGATCGTCCTACTCTTGATGCACGGCTGGTGAATGGAAAGGCTCCTGATGTGCTGATTTATTCGACTACGGATGACTTTGATCGCACAATACCGCTTTTTGGTGTTGCCAATCGAAAGGTGTTTGTAGAATCGTCGTTGGAGAGAATCCAAAATTACGCCTTGGTCATGATTGAAGGTGGTGCTTCGATGATGGACGCAACCCGTGACGTGTGTGACTGGTATGTCTGTTATCTCGCACCGACAATGGGTGGGGGAAGTGTCAATATGGGTGCGGTTACAGAGGATTTTGAGGTACTTAGCGCTAAAATCAACGATAATATTCTCCTTTGGATGAGAAAGAAACAGGAATTTTAATGACCAAGCAAGAAAAAATTGTATCCATGTTTAATGATATTGCCCCGACGTATGACCGAGCAAACCGTGTTTTGAGTATGGGTGTTGATACGATTTGGCGAAAAAAAGCGTGTGCAAAAGCTTTTGGTTATTGTGGTGACAATGCCTTGTCTATTGTCGATGTTGCCTGCGGTACAGGGGATATGATGGGATATTGGAAGCGAATTGCGGAAGAATCAAAAATCCAAATCGATGAGATTATCGGGATTGACCCATCCGAGGGGATGGTAGGCGTCGGACGCGAAAAGTTCCCCTCGTTGTCCTTTCACATCGCACCGGCCACACAATTGCCACGTGAAAACGGCTCAGCGGACATCATTAGCATTTCGTACGGTATTCGCAATGTTATGGAGCGTCAAGAAGCCTTTTTGGAATTTAACCGTGTCCTAAAAACGGGAGGATTGGTGGTGATTTTGGAGTTCATGAAGAACGAAAATCCCTCATCTTTAGGAAAAATGCGAGATTGGTACATGAATAATGTCCTTCCCCGTATCGGCGGACTTATCTCCAATAATTATGAAGCGTATCGCTATTTGCCCGATTCCATCGAAGGCTTTTTGAGTGTCGGGAATATGTCTCAAGAACTCGAAGAGGCTGGATTTGAGATGCTTTATGTCAAAAGTTTTTCGATGGATATTTCAACGCTGATGATTGCACGCAAAAAATAGTGTTATGGCTTTTACGTTAAGCGTCAGTACTCTTAATGAGCAGATCAAAACATTTTTAGAGACAACCTTTGAGTTTGTCAGTGTCGAGGGGGAGCTTTCTCGCGTCACCAAGCACGGAAGCGGTCACATCTATTTCACCCTCAAAGATAGTGAATCGAGTATCAAATGCGTGATGTTTCGTGGCAATGCGGCGCGATTGAAGTTTTCCCTCGATGAAGGGGCCCATGTCGTGATCCATGGCGCGTTGAGCCTTTACAAGCCTCGCGGAGAGTATCAGATTAATTGTGTCAGCGCGGAACCGTTTGGGGCAGGAGCATTGGCAGTAGCCTTCGAACAACTCAAAAAAAAGCTCGAAGAAAAAGGGTATTTTGATCCTTCTCGAAAAAAATCGTTTCCAAAATTTCCCCAAAAAATTGCATTGGTGACATCCGCTACAGGGGCAGCATTGCAAGACATGCAGCGTGTTGCAACGACAAGATGGCCACTCGTAAATCTTATCGTTATTGATGTGTTGGTACAAGGTGAGCGTGCAAGTGCAATGATAGCGGACGCTCTAAGACTTTCTGATACATTAGGTTGCGATGCGGTGGTTGTCGGTCGTGGCGGCGGAAGTGTTGAAGATCTGTGGGCATTTAACGAAGAGGTCGTTGCCGAGGCGCTTTTTTTAATGAAGACACCGGTCGTGTCAGCGGTTGGACATGAGATTGACTGGGTGATCGCGGATTATGTTGCAGATTTGCGAGCACCGACCCCCAGTGCTGCGATGCAGATGATTCTTCCCGATGGCCGTGAAATACTGCAGAGCATCGATGAGATGCGCTATGGGGCAACGAATATGATCCTTCAAAAATTAGAAGGCAAACGAGAACAATTGCAGTCGATGCAAGAGGCGTTTAAGCGCCATGGCGTTGAACAGCGATTGGCTCATCAAAAAGAGCAGATAGGGGAACTTCGTGAACGGCTGAATAGCCAACTGCGAGTGATCATGGAGCGAAAATTTAGCGAAATTTCCCCTTTGAGAGACCGTTTGGAAGGAACGATGGAGAGTCTTGTTCGTCAAAAACAAATGCTTTTGTCTCAAATGATACAAGCGTATGAATCACAGCATCCTAAGCATAAAAATAAACGTGGATTTGCCCAAATAACCCGTGACGGAAAAGTCATTGATTTGGACGAATTGAGTGTTGGGGATAGGTATGAGGCAATGAATGATACTCGCGTTGTGACATCAGAGGTTGTGAAGGTTTTGAAACTATAACCCCTACTTGAGGGTTATAGACGGAAAATAGATGTGCGCGAGTGTTGCACCTTCAGCCGCAAATTTCTTAAAAAATCGATCCATCGGGTCTTCTTTATTCCAAACGGGATCACTTACTTTTGCGAGTTTGGCCGTACGCTCTTTGGCCTCAAATTCGACACCCAGCGCATCCACGAGACCAACCTTTTTGGCTTGTGAAGCGGTAAAGATATGGGCATCGGCAAATTCAGAGATTTTGTTTTTATCCAATCCTCTCGCACGGACGACGTCACTGACAAATAGGTCGTAGGTGCCGTTGATGACTTTATCGAGTTCCGCCCGCTCTTGGGTATTCCACGGCCGATCAAACGTCCCGACTTGCTTGTAGGTACCTGCATGGACGACTTGCGTTTTGACACCCACTTTTTGCATGAGTTCGGAGATATCCGCCCCCTCCATAATCACTCCGATGGAGCCGATCATGCTTCCGGGATTGGCGATGATTTCGTTTCCCCATATGGCTGAATAATATCCGCCGCTGGCCATAATCCCTGCAGCATAGACGACAACGGGTTTGGATTCACGCAGACGTTTGATAGCATAGGCGATTTCAACCGAAGGGGCAACGGCTCCACCGGGAGAATCGATGCTGAACAATACCCCTTTGACCTCTTTGTTCTCACCCGCTTCATCGAGCTGTTCGACGATCGATGTCGCATCCATGATGGGACCTGCTAACGATATTTTTTGAAGATTATAGGAGGTAAGCCCTTCTTCGCTTGAGGGAAGGATAAGCCATACGACAAAAAGGACAAGCAATGTTGCTTTAAAATGATGTTGTATAAACCGTAAGCCATTCGCGAGGCAAGAGCCTATTTTTTTGATCCATTCCATAAGAGTTATCCTTTGACTTTTTGTCCGACAATGTAAACCGATTCAATATGCGGAGGCCGTAACAGCAGATGAAGCGGAAGTTGTTCATTGATCGGGTAATCGACGCGCGTAACGAGTATATCCGCATCATAATCAGGTGCGATTGTACCACAGTTTAATCTCAGTGCTTCTGCGGCGTCGCACGTAACACTTTTCCACAGTTGGGTCGCCAATTTCAATAGATCATGCGTACGGTGGATAAATAAAGCGGCCTTCATCTCTTCAAATAGATCCAGCGTGTAGTTGGAGCTTAGGCCATCGGTTCCGCACACAAAAGGGATGTCATAGGTTTTCAGCCTCTCCAAATCAAGAGCACCATTGCTAAGGAGACGGTTAGAGATGGGACAGTGGATAATGGTGTGATGGTCTTTTTTGAGTGTGGCCAATTCATTTTCGGTGGCATGGATAACGTGGGTAAAAAGAGTGGGTACCTCTTTGAAAAGCTGTAAAAATTCTTCGGCTGTATTTGCGGCCGTGTGTTGTTTGAGAAAATTTTGAAAAAATGGCTGAAAATCTCCGCTGTTAGTGTCGAGCCATTCCCGTTCGCTGGTGCTTTCCATGAAATGTGTTGTGACGCGAAGTGCATTTTCTTGTGCGTATTTCAGTGCTTTTTGGATGAGGATACGATGAACGGAATAGGGAGAATGAATCGCTATGGAGGGATAAAATCCTTCTCGATTTACGGTTTGTGAGCTAAAAAGGCGCTCTTGAAAATCTTTATAGAGAGCGTCTGCCATTAATGGATCCGAACCGATGAGCTCATTAAAATAGACCACTTTTTGCGGTGTTTTTGCACACGCGTCCAAATCAAATCCATACGAACTTACTGCTCCAAATGCTGTGATGCCTTTCTCCAGCATTGCCTGTGTCGCATGCTCCATACATTGGGTGTCACAGCCGTTGATCAATTCATCACGATGGGCAATAACGCTCGAAAGCCATGGCATAAACTCTCCATAAGTCAGGGTGGAACGGTTGGCGCTAAACTCAAGATGCACGTGAGCGTTGATCAGACCACTCATAATGACCGAGCCTTCTCCTAGTTCTTCGCACTGCGTGCCGTATTGGGCGAGGAGTTCACTGTTGGGCGCTACCGCGATGATGGTTTTGTCAAAAACAATTCCATGATCGCGTAAAATAGTGTCGGGGGTAAAAATTGCGTCAGCAAGAAGGATAGTCACGGATTTGTACCTTTGTAAAGTATGGGTTTGTTTTAGTGGGTGAAGTTTAGACTTGAATTGCTAAAAAGAGGCTTTTTAGTTCCTTATAATCTACTACCGCGTATAATCTACCCTTAAAAGTAAACTTCAAGGTTTTGTATGAAAATAGTGGTAATTCAAGGTCCAAATCTCAATATGTTGGGTATTCGTGATCAGCAAGTCTATGGACCGATGCGTCTGGAGCAAATTCATGCGCAAATGAAAGATTTTGCAGTGCAAAACGGGATTGAGATTGATTTTTATCAAAGCAATCTTGAGGGAGAAATCGTCGATAAAATTCAAGAGTGTTATGGGGATGCTCAAGGAATCATTATCAATCCAGCAGCGTATACCCATACGTCCATTGCCATTCGCGATGCGATCAGTGCGGTCAATCTTCCGACGATTGAAGTTCATATCAGTAATCTCTATCGTCGTGAAGAGTTTCGTCAAAAAAGCATGACGGCACCTGCATGTACCTCTTCGATTATCGGTTTTGGACCATTCGGATACCATTTGGCGATGGTGGGAATGATGCAGATTTTGAGTGAAATGCAAGCAATGCAACGTGCGGCTCAAGGCACGACAGAAGCGTAACCGTGTTTCTGGCTCGCCCTATCGATGAGCGCAATACGATCTATGTCAATCGCACTTTTCCAACGAAAAGAACACCCGTTCAACGCTTTCGTCATCGCGTGATCTTGGGTGTTGGCGGAAACGTAGGGGATACAAAGCGGTTAATGCAGCATCTATGGGTTTATTTTGGCAGGTTTCCTTTGATTGAAAGAGTTCAAAGCGGGATCATTTTAAAAAATCCCCCTTTTGGATACAGTGAACAAGCCGATTTTTACAATACGATTATTGAGATTTCTACCTCTTTGCAGCCGCAGGAATTATTGCGATTGCTGTGGAGAATTGAAAAGCGTTTTGGGCGAATTCGAAGTTTCCCGAATGCTCCGAGAACACTGGATTTGGATATAATATTTTTTGATCATCGGAAGATTGAAAGCAAAGAGCTTACCGTACCGCACGAAAGCTGGAAAGAGCGCCCAAGTGTTCTTATCCCCCTGCGCAGTTTGGTGGGGCATAAGGGACAAAAAATTCGGAGACAATTATGAAAATCTTAACGTTTAGTGGCGCGACACCTGCAGAAGCTCTTAAGAAAGCACAGCTTGAAGTGGGTGAAGATGCGATGTTGATTGAAACACGTGAGATTCAAAAAAAATCACTGGGCAAAAATGCACTGTATGAAATTGTTGTCGGCATCGAAGAAGAAATCCCACGCAAGCCAAAAGATCGTCCCACTCAGCCCCTTACCAAACAGCGTCCTCTCACGCAACAAAGCAATGATGTTTTGTATAATATCTCTGAAGCTGCCAAACAAATATCAAAAATCGCCGAAGTGACCGAGGAAGAACGCCCCTCTTCGAAGCACGTCATCCCTCCGCAAAGCGAAGATTTAAAAAAGATCAAAGACGAAATCGAAAAACTGGGTGATAAAGTCAAACTCATACAAAACATGTTCTGGGATGAAAAATCTCCTAAAACTACCCTGTCAATCCCTCCTGAATTTGCTGAAATCTACCGTTTGGCACAACAAAGCGGGATGAACCAGGAGCATCTGAACGAAATTATGCAGCTGACACTGGAACATATGCCCTCAAAGATGCGCGAAAGTTCTGAAACCGTGAAGCGTTATTTCCAGGTTCTTTTACGAAAAATGATCCCTGTTCGTCTTGAAACCGCACCAAAAATGGGAAGTAAAAAGGTTGTGATGCTGGTGGGTCCTACGGGAGTCGGGAAAACGACCTCCATCGCAAAGCTTGCCGCGCGGTACTCCTATTTTTTAGAGAAAAAATACAAGGTAGGATTGGTAGTGCTGGATACCTATCGCATCGGAGCCGTTGAGCAATTGATGCAGTATGCCCGGATGATGAAGCTGGGGATTGAGACGGTAGTCGATCCTCCGGAGTTTTCGAGTGCTCTCAAATCTTTGCAGTACAGTGATTATATATTGATCGATACGATGGGGTCTTCACCGTATGACAAAGGAAAGATTGAAAAAATTTACGAGTGTTTGCGCTCGAATACAACCGATTACAGCGTCGATGTGATTTTGGTGATGCCCAGTTCTATTAAATATGAAGATTTAAAATCGACCTATGACAACTTTGCCCCTTTGGGAATTGATACATTGATGTTTACAAAACTCGATGAGACAAGAGGTTTTGGAAATATTTTTTCACTGGTGTATGAAACAAAAATGCCTATTAGCTATTTTTCTGTAGGACAAGAGGTTCCTGAGGATTTGGTCGTCTCCAGCAGTGATTTTTTAGTGGATTGTTTGTTGAACGGATTTCGTCAGGGTGAGCCAAAATGACCCATCAAGCTGCGAAACTCGAAGCGCTTGTGAGACAAAACGCCCCTGCAACCGCTAAAAAAACCCGTTTTATCGCGATTACGAGCGGCAAAGGCGGCGTTGGAAAAAGTACGATCAGTTCGAATATGGCGCATGTTATGGCGAAAAATGGGCTCAAAGTAGGGATTTTTGACGCCGATATAGGACTTGCCAATCTCGATGTGATGTTTAATGTCAAGATTCAAAAAAATATTTTGCATGTACTTCGAGGAGAAGCGACCGTAGAAGAGATTTTGGTACCCATCGAAAAAAATCTTGTCCTTATCCCCGGAGAGAGCGGGGAAGAAATTTTCAAATATGCCTCATCAGGCTTGTTTGAACGTTTTATGGATGAAGCACATGTCCTGGATGATTTGGATGTGATGATTATCGATACGGGTGCCGGGATTGGTGAACATATTCAGCTTTTTTTGCGTGCGTGCGATGATGTTATTGTCGTGACAGTTCCCGATCCAGCGGCGATTACCGATGCATACGCGACCATCAAAATCACTTCACGTCTTCGGAATGATATTAATGTCATTATGAATCAGGTCCGGAATCAGCAAGAGGCTTTGGCTTTGTTTGAGAAAATTCAAAAAGTGGCTTTGGCCAATATTGGGGATAAGCTTCGACTCAATTTTTTAGGACAGATTACGTCGGATCCCAAAGTTTCGATGAGTGTGAAAAAAAGAGCTTTGTACACCAAAGAATTTCCAACTTCCACTCCTTCGATGGAATTGGAGATGATTGTGAAGCGAATCGCAAAAAAATTGGAACGAAATATGCTGGTTAGCCCACAGGAGAGTGGACTCGGAGGCTTTTTTAAACGTCTAATCGAGCACTTTTGATTTTAAGAGAAGGTTCATGATGCGCGGTTCAAATTTCGTTTCTTTTTTAACCGTGCAGGGATTTCTCTTTGGTATTATATTTGGGATACTGCAATCGGGCAGTGCTGAAAATTTTCTGGGTCTGGTCATTTTAATCACGTCGTTTTTTTATCTTTTCGCCCATGTGTGTGTTGGATTTTATTTTCAAACTTTGGGGGTCAAAGCACATAATTTTCCAAAGCATGCGCATGAACACAGCTTGGATATCTACGTGCGTGAAATCAATCGACGGGATCAGTTTATTGATGCCTACTACAATCATAAATCGGAACTCCTTAGTGACGATGATGATAATAAAGGAACCCTATGAGTGGTGCAGGCGTTTACACTCAAGAGCTAAAACATCAAGAAGACAGTTTGGCGCTGCAGTATTTGCCCGCAGTTCGAGCCATGTCGTTTCGGCTCAAAGAACGTTTGCCAAGCTCCATTGATTATTCGGATTTATATGCGATTGGCACCGAAGAACTGGTCAAGTTGGCGCGTCGTTATGATGAAGCTCAAAATGATTCGTTTTGGGGCTATGCCAAGACGAGAGTATATGGAGCGATGCTGGATTATTTACGTTCTTTGGATTTGGTCAGCCGATCGAGCAGACGGCTGATCAAAGATATTGATTGTGCGATTGAACGCTATATGGCCGAATTTGATGAAGAACCGACCAATGGGCAGTTGGCTGAATTGTTGGGCATTGAGGTCGAAAAAATATACGATGCGAGATTGGCTTCGGAGATCTATACGGTTTTGCCATTGGATGACCAGCTGGGAAATGAGTGGGAACACGGAACGCTGGAGCGGATGGAACACGAAGAGTTGATAGATGTGATAAAAGAGGTGCTGATGACATTTGAAGAGCGCGATCAGATGATTATACAGCTTTATTATTTTGAAGAGTTGACACTCAAAGAAATTAGTGAGATTGTCAACATTACGGAATCGCGGATATCTCAGATTCACAAATCGGTTATTCGACGTATTAAAGAAATGGTGGAAGGATAAAAGATGGCTGATATTTTATCCCAAGAGGAGATTGATGCGTTATTGGATGTTGTAGACGATGAGGGTGATACAGCGCTTGATACGGAAGAAGAGAGTCTATTTCCAAATCGTCAAATAACGCTGTATGATTTTAAACGTCCCAACCGTGTCTCCAAAGAGCAGTTACGGGCATTTCGCGGAATTCATGACAAAATGGCACGTTCTATCTCGTCTCAGATATCGTCGATTATGCGTTCGATTGTCGAGATACAGCTTCACTCTGTCGACCAAATGACCTACGGTGAATTTTTGATGTCTCTCCCCAATCCTACGAGCTTCAACGTTTTTTCGATGAAGCCTTTGGAGGGGAATGGTGTTTTAGAGATCAACCCCTCGATCGCCTTTCCGATGCTGGACCGGATTTTGGGAGGAAAAGGGGAGCCTTTTGAAGCAAATCGAGAGTTTTCCGATATTGAACTTTCGCTGTTTGAAACCATTTTACGTGTCATGATGGGAACATTGCGTGAAGCATGGGGGCCTGTTACCGACCTTTATCCGCAGATCGAATCAAAAGAATCGAGCCCTAATGTGGTCCAAATCGTTGCTCAAAATGAAATTGTCGTCATGGTCGTTATGGAGATTATTATCGGTCACAGTTCCGGGATGATGAATATATGTTATCCTGTTATTGCATTAGAACCGATTTTACCTAAACTTGCCAGCCGAGATTTGATGCTCAATGAGACCAGTTCCAAAAAAAGCCGTAATCAAGAGCTTCAAGTCCTTTTAGGAGGCGCACATGTCAATGTGGAAGTCAATCTAGGCTACGCAGAACTGAGCTTGCATGAATTGCTTGAGATAGAGGTGGGGGATATTCTTCGCCTTGATCTTCCTGCCGATGATGTAGTGAGTGTAAGCATCGATGGCAAAGAGCGATTTATTGCGCAGATGGGTTTACGACGCTTTCGTAAATCGATTCAAATTACCAAAATGATTGACACAGAAAAAGATGCCGTCAAGCGAGC
>DASUNE010000091.1:0-8849 GCA_036277315.1 Sulfuricurvum sp. | reverse complement strand
ATTAGGTCAAAGTTCATCCCATAAATACTTGCGATCAAAGTCGGCGGCAAGAAAATCACATTCATAATGGTAAACATCTTAATGACTTTATTCTGTTCAATACTCAAAAGTCCCACAAAGATATTTTGCAGATATTCGAGTCTCTCAAAATTAAAATCCGTATAATCGATGAGCGATTTTATATCTTTTAACATGATCGCAACATCATTTTTCAAAGAGGTTTTATATTTTGTTGATTTCAAGAAAGAGCTCAAAATCCGCTGCTTGTCATTCAGATTCTCACGCAGCTGCATGTTCAAATCTTCCAACGATGAAATACGCTCCAATATCTCTTCGTCATCATTCGTATAATCGGTAAAGACGTGTTTACGCAAACGGGTAATGTCACGGGAAAGCTTTTCAATAATGTCCGCATCCGCATCGATTCGAATATCCAAAATTTGACAAAAAATATCGTAACCGCTCTCAAACTGTTTGGGAGTTGCAAAAAACTTACGATTGAACTCATCAAAGGTATAAAGAGAGGTATATCGGATGGAGATAAGAAGATTTTTGTTGAGAATAAAAGATACCGTTTCATTGTGAGAATTTTCAGCTGCATTCACCAAAAAAAAGCTGTTGATCTCAATGCGGTCATTTTCTTCCCAGTAGCGAGAACTGATCTCAATCTCTTCGGTCTCTTGTTTGGTCGGAAACTTAATGTCAAACGTATTTTCAATAAAGACAATCTCATCATAAGTTGGCATCAGCATATCGACCCAGACTACTTTTTCAATATTATCCCCGTCCAAATCCGACATGGTATCAATCAGTGCAATAGCATTTTCATTTTTTACAAAACATTTAATCATGACACCACCCCTTTATTAAATCGATCTTTATAACTGCACTTTTGGCATAATTCTTCGTTCGCAAGACCTTTTTGAAATCCTTCGATAATACCAAGAGAACGTTTTGATGGTAGAATTTTACCCAAATTTGTCGTATGTAGATTACCAAGTTCCATTACCCCGTCTGAATCCAGACAACACGGTACCACTCGTCCATCTACGAGAATGGCTATTTGCTTACTTAAACCATGACAATACCCATCCCCAACAATAGGATTGTTCAAGCTCGGCCACTGGAAATAACGATCAAAATGGAGCAGTATTTTGGAAGCCAAGCGTATGGATTGGCGTTCACCGCTCACCGTTTCTGCAATGGATTCAAGTCCAAAATGATCTTCTAAAACACCAAAAAGCTCCCGATTAAAATCGGATTCACTCTGAATCTCATCCAAATTCCACAACCTCAGATTGATAAAAAAATCACTTTTTCGGTCAACCTTCTCATCACAAAAGGCTAAAATCGGTTCCAAATAGGTTTCAAAGCTTCGAGCAACACTGTTTTTGTTAAAACTGTTAAGGGAGAGATTGACTTGGCGTATAGAGGGATGAAAAAGTGCCGATCGTCGAGATTCGTCAAGATAGAATCCGCTGGTCGTAATCATCACCTTAAATCCAAAGGCATGAGCGCAATCCAAATAGTCACTCAGATTTGATAATACCATCGGATCGCCCATCACGTGCAGGGCTATTTCATCGGTATAGTCGCGTAACCCGATCAATACGGTTTCAAAGAATTCCAGACTCATCGTCTGAGTCCGCTGCTCTTTTGGGGGACAAAAACTGCAGGCTAAGCCACAGACATTAGTAATTTCGATGTAGGCGCGAAAAAATTTCACGGCAGAAAAGCAACAATACCTGCAGTAATAGCCACATTGAGTGATTCCACACCGCGATGCATCGGGATAGAAACAGACATCGTCGACAAAGCTTCTATCTCACGACTAACTCCCTCAGACTCATTACCCAAGACAAAAACGGCACGGCTTGGGATCTTTAGGGTATAGATATTATCATGAGCATACGAAGAGAGGGTAATGATACTCGTATTTTCTAGCGGTAAAACATCACTCAGCGTCTCACAATAGTAAATAGGGATTTTAAACAGTGTTCCAGCACTGGCTTTCATGACTAAAGGGGACAATTTGGTGCTGTTACGCTTAGGAAGAATAATCCCATCAATAAGGCTTGCCGCAGCCGAGCGGACAATCATCCCTAGATTTTGGGGATTATTGATCCCATCCAGCGCTAATAACCGAAAATCTTTAGGAAAATCTTGCCCGATATTTTGAGCATTACGATAATTTTGCGCTTCCACATCAAGAGCTACCCCTTGATCTTGAGCATTGTTTTTTGAAATTCGCGACAGGGCATCTTTGGTATGGTATTTTATCTCCACACCGCGAGCTTCGGCCAACGACAAAATCTCCTCGATCGTCTCATCGGTTCGATTGCTTTTTGAGAGATGAAGTTTATGTATTTTGACACTCTCATCACGCAAGATTTCGACCGCAACATTACGCCCGTACAGAGTGATCAGAGAATCAAAAAATGCCCGTTTGGCCAAATATTCAGGGGAATCAGTCATAAAATCTTAGACGCAATCGCTTCTGCGGTAAATCCAAAATATTTAAACAGCTGATCAGCCGGTGCACTCGCTCCAAAACTGTCCATAGCAATCACCGTATCCGCAAAGCGATACCATTCCAAACCTCGCGCCGCTTCTATGGCTACTTTTTTCGTATCGGGTTTGATAATCGAGTCGATATAGCTTTGAGGCTGTTCAATCAGCAAATCGTAACATGGAACACTTACCACATTGGCTATCACACTGCGCGTACTTAACTCTTTCGCTGTCTCCAGGGCCAGAGATACTTCCGAACCGGAGGCCATCAAGGTAACCGTTGCATTGTCTGCTTCAATCAGCAAATAACCCCCGTTTTCTACATCTCCTCTAATAGGCGCTGATAATATTGGAAGATTTTGACGTGAACAGACAAACGCACTCGGAGAATTTTTCATTGACAACGCTTTCTGCCATGCTTTGACATTCTCTGCTCCATCGGCTGGACGATAGACGTAAAAGTTTGGCAAAGCACGAAATTGGCTTAAATGTTCAATCGGCTGATGCGTCGGGCCGTCTTCACCAACACCGATACTGTCATGCGTCCAGACAAAAAAGTGCTGTATACCTGAAAGTGCCGCAATACGTGCAGAAGGCTTGAGATAATCACTAAAGACAAAGAAGGTTGCACTAAATGGAAGTATCGGTCCGTAAAGAGCCATTGCATTCGTAATGGAGGCCATGGCATGCTCCCGAATACCAAAATGGATATTTTTCCCTTTTGGAAATTCGCCCATATCAATCAGTTCTGTTTTGTTCGAAGGGGCTAAATCGGCCGATCCTCCCAAAAATCCGGGGATTGCTTTGGCAATCGCATTTAAAATAATCCCGTTCGTATTACGTGTTGCATCCGCTTTTTCAAAAGTTGGCCATTGAATTCGGCTAAAATCCGGATTGAGAAGCTGCTCGTAGGCCTCATTTTGTTCCATCAACGGCAACTCTTTAAGGCGGTGATTCCATTCACGCTGGGCCAAGTCCCCTTTTTCAATCGCACATCGAAAGCGCTCTAACACATCGGCACTCACCGCAAAAGTAGCTTCCGGATCAAATCCCGCCGCCGCTTTTGCCGCTTTAATAATATCATTACCCAATGGGGCACCGTGTGCATGATGAGAACCTTCGAGTTTTCCGGCACCTTTGGCAATGACCGTATTGGCAATAATAAGCACGGGACGATCAATAAGCTTGGCTTGAGCAAATGCCCCATCGATCTCATCAAAATTATGACCGTCAATCTCTAATACGGCCCAATTTTGGGACTCAAAACGATTGCGAATGTCTTCGCTTATGCTCAAATCGGTAGACCCCTCGATCGTGATACGATTGGAATCATAAATAAGGACCAAATTATTCAGCTTCATATGCCCCGCTATCGAACACGCTTCATAACTGATCCCCTCTTCAAGATCCCCATCACCGCACAAACAATAAACCGAGTGATCAATCATACTTGCTGTTTCAGAATTCACTTTATGGCCTACGAATTTTGAAGCCATTGCAAATCCGACCGCATTGGCAATCCCCTGACCCAATGGTCCGGTCGTAATCTCGATCCCTGCCGTATGTCCATACTCAGGATGTCCTGGGGTTTTGGAATGAAGCTGACGGAATTGTTTTAAATCCTCAATTTCCAATCCATATCCCCAAAGATAATTAAGCGAATAAATCAACCCCGTACCGTGACCGCCTGAAAAGACCAATCGGTCGCGATTAAGCCATTTTGGATTGCGTGGATTGTGCACCATGTATTCAGACAAGACAACCGCAATGTCTGCAAGACCCATCGGCGCACCCGGATGACCGGAATTGGCTTGTTGCACCATATCGGCGGCTAAAAATCGGATTGTATCTGCCATTTTTTGGCGCATTGCATTGCTCATGGGTTATTCCTTATGTCGGTTAATGTAGTGGGTAAGTGTTGGTGACAATTCACATCGTAAATTCTCATCAAAACTTTCCATCTGTAGCAACAGTTTTTGGGCTAGCGTATCCGCTTCATCTATTGCCTTGTCTAGCCCCAATAACGTCACAAAACTGTTTTTTGATGTGTCATTGTTTGTTGTTTTTCCTGCACTTTCAGAGTCTTGCGTCACATCAAGGATATCATCTTGTATTTGAAACAGCAATCCCAAGTCAATCCCAAAATCGTACAACTCTTGCGCAATATCATCACGGCCTACTATAATTGCCCCCATTTTTAAAGATGCAGCGATCAGCTTGCCTGTTTTATGGATGTGCAGCATTTTTATCTGCTCCAGCTCCAACGGAATATTTTCAAAATGGCAATCAATCGCTTGACCTAAGACCATTCCATTCAATCCTCCGTTGGAGGCAAGCTCACGTATCAGCTTGACAATTACCTTATCACTGAAAGGAGCATTTGAGAGCACTTCAAACGCATAGGTATTGAGTGCATCCCCCGCCAAAATAGCCGTAACGTCATTATAGGTCTTGTGGAGTGTTTGGACTCCCCGGCGTAAATCAGCATTGTCCATAGCGGGCAGATCGTCGTGAATAAGAGAATAGGTATGAAGGAACTCAACCGCCAAAGCAGCACCGTAAGCGCTTGGGAGCAAAAGAGGATTATAGGCACTCACAACACCCAGAAGCAATGCGGGACGAAACCGTTTTCCGCCGCTTTTTAACATCTGATGCAATGACGCTTCATAGTGGGGATGGGGGCTGGGAGCGTGAGGTAGATGTGCTAACAAATACGCTTCAAACTGCTCCATAATGCCCCACTTTCTTTTAGCGGAAGTTTAACATATTGAGGCTTATATCTTTTCGATTATATCAGTAATCGCGTTTTCATCGTCTACGAGAACAACGGTCGGCTTATAGGTCTCCCGCTCTTCATCATTATAGGTTGCGTAGGCAACGATGATAATCTTATCGCCCTTATGGACTTTGCGTGCTGCTGCACCGTTAAGACAAATATCACGCTGTCCGCGCTCGCCCAAGATGATATAGGTTGAAAATCGCTCCCCGTTATTAATGTTCAGGATTTCGACTTTTTGGCCCACGCGCATTTTTGACGCTTCCAGCAACTCTTCATCGACGGTAATGGACCCGACATAATTGAGATTTGCATCCGTAACCGTAGCACGATGGATTTTACTGTAGAGCATTTCTATTAACATAGCTTAGCGTCCCATTTGCTTCATCATGGCATCCGGTGCTATTGGAGCATCCCAAAGATCTGCCGGAATAACATACTCTTCTACCACTTCACCACCGATGATATGACGGTCAATGATTTCACTGATTTTTTCTTTGGTAAGGTTTGAGTACATGACGTGCCCCGGTTCTACAAGCATTACAGCCCCTACATTACAGCGATTCATGCACGAGGTGCGAATAGGCTGAACGGTTCCGATAATCCCTTTTTGCATCAAGGTTTGCGCTAAATGCTGAAACAAATCCTGTGTTTGAGGATTGACACAACTTGGCTTTGGCATTCCCGGAGGAGAAGCCTGCTCACACTTAAAAATATAAAACGCTGGTTGTGGAACACCCATCGTACACTCCTTGAAAATTTGGGCCTACGATCACCCGTTAAAATAGTGGCGCAATTATAGCGAAATTCAAATCGAGAGGCTTTAAGTTCTATCGATTTGAAAAAAAGTTTAAAGTTGGTCTAAAATCTCACGGGCAACAACACGATCATCAAAAGGAAGATGTTGATCATAAATAATCTGAGAGGTTTCATCCCCTTTGCCTAAAATCAACACCACTTCATCCCCCGATCGTTCACGCAGAGCTTTCTCGATCGCAGTGCGTCGATTCACATCCACAAAAACTTTGCTTTTATCCTCAATACCTGCAAGAATCTCTTCTATAATCGTATCGGGATCTTCGAAACGCGGGTTATCGCTTGTGACATAGACTTTTTTAGCGTACATTGAGGCAACTCGTCCCATCACAGGACGCTTGGTACGATCTCGATCACCGCCCGCACCAAATACGACCAGCACCTCTTTTTCTTTGAGGGCATTGAGCACTTGTTCCATTCCATCGGGAGTATGGGCAAAATCAACAATGACAAGAGGAGATTCGCTGACGACTTCCATTCGCCCGCTGACTCCTCCGAAGTTTTCAACCGCTTCGGTTATTTTCTCCAAAGAGTCTCCGCTGACCAGATGAACCGCTGCCATCGCTGCCGTAATATTGTAAAGATTGAAAAAGCCATGCAAGGAGGTTGCAAACGTCACATGCTCTTCAAAATATTTTAAAATCCCACTAATGCCGTCGTTCAATGAATACGCCAATATCTTATACGTAGCAGGGTTTTCCACCCCATAGGTAAAAGCATTTTTAAAATTAAATTGCGCCTTAGGCTCATCTTTGTTGATCAGCTTTTTACTCTCATCGGCAAAAAAGAGATTTTTAATCCGAACGTATTCTTCAATGCTCCCATGATAATCAAGATGGTCTTGTGTAATATTCGTAAGGATTTTAAGACCAAAATGGATCCCGGCAATACGCTCTTGCTCAATAGCGTGTGAACTGACTTCCATAACAAAATACTCACATCCTGATTGTATCGCTTGTAGCATATGACGATAGGTATTAAGGACCGTTGGTGTGGTAAGCGTTTTTCCCTCCACAATCTCATCATTCATAAAAAACCCGCGCGTCCCCTGCATGGCACACTTATGACCCAAATCCAGTAAAATTGAATAGATGGCACTAGCAGTAGTCGTCTTGCCATTGGTTCCCGTAATGCCGATCACATTGATTCGGCTGAGTCCAAAAAGCTCCCAACATTCACTAGGCGACAGAAGCACAGGGGCTCCTCTGCTTATTGCATCGTCTTTAAATTTTTCATTTTGCTTTGTGAGAAGTAAGGCGCAAGAGGAATCACACTCCGTCGAATTTTCAGAAATATAACGATACGGCTGATTTTGTATCTCAATTTTCAAAATTATCACCCTTTGCTAAACGACGAAGTAAATTGCGTAACTGTGTATCATTGGGATAAACACCCAATGCGCTTTCCAAATAACTTAATGCCATCTCTCTGTAACCGTTGTCAATTAAATTATCCAAAAAATCAACAAAATCTTCTTTTTCGGTTATGATTACTTTGGTCGAAAACATAATGTTTTCAAAAATTCTTTTAAAATCATTCTCACTGATTACCAGTTCTTTAAATTCTGAATACATAATTCCATCCGCGAATTCCACACGCTGCATGATCCCCTCATTAAACAGACCCGTTAGTTGATCAAGCGTTCCGTCCATTGTTTCAAGAATTTCAGAGATGACGATATCGGCTTGCTCTGTGTCTTCACTGCGTAAAATTGCATAATAGTCAAAGAGTGCTTCAGCACCACCTTCCCCGCTCATGGCCATATCACATAAAATAGCTCCATTATACGCTTCTTTAGAAAGAGGATTTCGTCTCAAAGCATCCGAATACTCACGTAAAGCTTCTTGATATTGGCCTGCCATGAAATGCGCATTAGCAATATCGAGGGTCTTAGCATATTGGTTTGTTTTCATAATGTCCCTCCTGCACTGTAAAACTATATCGTCAAATAATAAAATTAATGTGACGTGATTGAATCTTCCATTCCCTGCGGTATATTCACAACCGTCAGTTCTGGATGAATATCCATTCGAAGTTGTCTCTCAACTCCGTATTTCAATGTGTTGCCGCTACTTCCACACCCTACACAAGCGCCTTGCAATTGTACATAGACTGTCCCATTTTTAACATTTAAAAAAGCAATATCCCCTCCATCAAGTGCAAGAGAGGGACGTACTTTATCAATAACTTGACGCACAGGCTGCATCAATTCTTCATCGGAGAATGGAATCATATTTTTACCTTTTTTTACTTCAAATTCATTGTGACACTATAAGAAATTTGGACTAAACAAGGAGTAATGGTATTATGATAGTTTTTAGGTGAAGTTTTTTTTAAGGGGTGAAGGGTGTTGAACTCGTTAAACGAGTTCAATAGTTGCCATATGAGTAGCATCACCACGACGAATACGAGTCTTAACGATACGAGTATATCCACCGTTACGCTCAGTATATTTAGGAGCAACTTCTCCAAGAAGGTTCTTCGTTGCTTCTTTATTTTGCAAAACAGCAAAGATTGAACGATGCGCATTTGCATCACCAACACGTGCTGTTGTAATTAATTTTTCAGCAAATGAACGTAATTCTTTTGCTTTAATCAACGTTGTTTCGATTTTACCATGTTCAAACAATGAAATACTAAGATTGGTCAACAAAGCTTCACGATGTGCGCTTGTTCTTCCGAGTTTACGGTATCCGTGACGATGTCTCATGCGATACTCCTTTTACTTGTTATGTATTAGAAGCTT
>DASUNE010000090.1:0-5100 GCA_036277315.1 Sulfuricurvum sp. | reverse complement strand
ACTTCGTACTTCGCGATTGTTTTTTTTCATTTTCGTCCGTCCAAGTTGGCCTGAGCTGCTTTCGTGACATCGATATCATTATCGTTTAAAAGAGATTCGATGATGTCACGAGGGGCCTTGTGATTTTCGGCAAGACGCATGCGAACCATCTTATCGTTGTCATCGACCAAAATCTTTAGAAGTTTTACCGGAGTGTTAGGATTGCCTGAGAGACCGTCACGAACGATTTTTTCATCACTGAAGAATTTCTCAAGGACATCGCTTGGTGTAGATGGATTGGTCGCCACGAGGGCACGAACAAGATTGATCGAATCGTTGGCTAAATGGCGTAAAACTTCTACGGGAGTGTGAGGATTTTTGGCAACCGCCCATCGTGCCCCCATGTCTACCGGATTTTTTGAAATATCAATTAAAAGCTCAACCATGACGGGGCTGTATTCTTGATCACGTTCATACACAGAAGTGCGCAAAGAGAGATTCATAGCGACTTGACCTACGAGTTGTTTGTTGTCTTTAAATGCATCGTAAATCTGACGCACATCTTCGATAGGAAGGGCTTTGTCTTCAAGTAATTCAATAAGAGCGAGAGTGTCTGAGTGTTCAATAGCTGCATTAACAGTGGCAGTGCTCATGTGAGGACTCCTTAGATTTTTAAGTTAGAATATAACTGTGATACTAGCAAAAACTCATTAAACAAAGCCTTTTAGTATAGATGTATAAGTTTAAGAAAAGGTAATAGTTTAAATAAGAAAACAAAAAAACACAAAGTATTGCTTTAAAGAGTTAATATGGGATAAAAATGTAACAATTTGTAAAAGAATAAAAGAATAAAAAGGGCACTTTAAGAGTTATTAAGAGTCACGAACCTATAATAAGCACGGTTATTCCGTAAAAATAGCTGTATCTTCGTGGGTACGGTGGAATGAGATTATAAATATTTAACAAGATGAAGGAGCACGGATGAATAGATTGTTAACGACACTCTGTTTAGCGGCATCATTGTCTGCGGCAAATGTATTGGCTGCAGATTATGCAAATAAGAGCATTCTTATTTCAGCCGAAGAAGCGGTAAAGCTAATCGGAAATCCAAAAGTGATGTTTGTATCGGGTGATAACGAAGATATTTACAAGCTTGGTCATATCAAGGGTTCAGTTGAGATGTATGCACACCACTTACACCACTCTGATATTGATGGAGAGATGCATTGTGCGCCTTTGTACCGTTGTATTGACGATGCGCAGGAAACAATTGGTAAAAAAGGGATCAGCAACGACATGATGGTTATTGCTTATGATGACTTTAAAGGTCCGAATGCGACGGGTGTCTACTCGTTTTTTGACAGTTTTGGGCATAAAAATGTCAAAGTCCTTAACGGCGGTCGCGCAGCTATGATGGCGGCAGATCCGGCTCAAAAAGAGTACGATGCATTGAATAAAGATCTTAAAGCGGCTACCAAAGCGCAAAAAGATGCAAAAGAAGCATTGAAAAAAGAGGGTGCGGACAAAGCAGCTCTTGATGCCGTCATTGCAAAAGCGACAGCGGATTCTACCGCTTTGAAAGCAAAAATGGCGGAAGTTGAAAAACGTCTTTTGGTCGTCAAAGGGGATGAGGTTGTAACACCTAAAACCTATAAAATCGATCCTAAAAAAATCAAATACAGTGTTATTGCGGATAAGAATGAAGTCAAACATGCGATGGAAGATATCCTGAAAAATGGGAAAAACTCTAAATTTGTAATCATCGATTCTCGCGGTATGGCTGAGATCATCGGTGAGCGTAAAATGGATAACGTCGCGCGCGGCGGACACATCCCAGGCTCAACGTTTATCGAATGGTCACAAATTTCGGATGCTGAGAATAAAAAATCATTCAAATCAGCCGATGAGATTCAAAAAGTATATGACAACTACGGCATAACAAAAGACAAAACGGTCTATGCGTATTGTCAAGTAGGTGCTGGTCGTGGATCTGAGCACATTACTGCGCTCCAATTGCTCGGTTACAAAAACGTCAAAGTCTTCACAGGAAGCTGGGATGTTTGGGGTAACGATATGAACCTTCCGATTAAACGATAAGGCAAAGGTGAAAATATGACAAAAGTAATGAATAATAATCGTCGCGACTTCCTGAAAGTTTCAGGGATGACGGCTGCATTGGTGGCTTCACAAGGTTCACTTTTCGCAAAAACAAATGTAATGTCGGTTGAAAACGGGAAAGAAAACTACCCAAATACCAACTATACTGAAAGCATGTATCGCAATGAGTTTGCGTTTACCTACGGTAAAAAAGAGGAGCACGGATTTGCGTATCACTGCGTAAACTGTCAAGGTAACTGTGCGTGGGAAGTTTGGTCAAACAATGGTGTAGTAACCCGTGAAAACCAGTCCTCTCGCTATCCTATTATCAATGCAAAGATCCCTGACTTTAACCCGCGCGGTTGTAATAAAGGGGTTCAACACTCTCAAGTGATGTACCAAAAAGACCGTATCCTTTACCCAATGATCCGTGTCGGTGAGCGTGGAGAAGGCAAATGGAAACGTGCAAGCTGGGATGAAGCTGCTGAGCGTGTATGCCAAGAGATCTTTAATTGTCTGACCGATCCTGAGCGCGGACCGGATAAATTGATGGTTCATGCGGGTACGGGTCTTCTTACTGAAGGTCGCCGTGGTGCACCATTGCGTTTCTCTACACAATTGGGTGCGATCCGTATTTATCCGTCATCATACCTTGGGGACATGTTCTCAGGTGCGGCAATCGCGTATGGCGAGGGTAACGTTGGTTGTACATGGGATTTCATGTATACCGTCGATACAGCGGTTATGTGGGGTGGAAATCCATCGGTTTCTCGTATTCCGGATGCTCACTTCGTTTGGGAAGGGAAATACAACGGCGCGAAAATCATCGTTATTACTCCTGAGTTCAATGCAACCGCTAAATCAGCGGATCTTTGGATCCCTATTAAAGCGGGAGCGGATAACATCTTGGCTATGAGCGTCATCAATGTTATTTTGGAAGAAAAACTCTACAAACCGGAATTTATGAAAACGTTTACCGATCTTCCATTCTTGGTCGATGTGAAAACACAAAAAATGATCCGTCGCTCCGACATGGAACATGCGGCAAACGAAGACGATCATCATAAGTACACAGAAGAGTTCTATTGTATGAACAAATCAACCGGTAAGCCTGCCTTGATGCCAGCTACTGAAGGAAGCAAAATCAAATCTCTCCGTTTGGACGAGCAGGGTATTGTTCCTGAGCTTGAGGGCAAATGGACCATTACCGATATGCACGGCGACAAGCGTGAAGTAACCACCGTATTTGAAATGCTTAAAGCATCCGCAGCAAAATTTGCTCCGGAAGCGACCAAAGACATCACCGGAGTTCATCCGGATACCGTTCGTGTCCTTGCGCGTGATATCGCATTGCCAAAAGTGGTCGAGATCACAACCGGTTTCTCATTGAACAAATACTTCAATGGGGTTATGTCCATCTGGAATATCTCATCAATCTGCGGATTGACAGGACGCATGGGGCCTTACGGCGGATTGAACACTGAAAATGAATTCCAACTTTCAGGTCTTGGTGTATTAGCAGGATTTGGCGGTAAATACAACCCACGTTTCGGTTCGGGTTTTGTTGGCGAATTTGTATTCGGTGACGGAATGAAATCATTCGATGAGTTCTTCGAAGATGAAGATACCAAACGTGCTCAAAACGGTATGACCAAAAAAGAGTATATGGCTGTTTTGGGTGAAATGCTCAAAGAAGGCGAACACGGTAAAGCAAACAGAGAATCTCATAAAGGGAATGTCTCAAAACCATGGTGGCAGCCTGACTGTTCACTCATCGTTGCCGATAATACGTTCCGTCGTAACAAAGGTTCAGAATATCGTAAAGCATTCTTGAAAAAGAACAAGTTTTATGCGTATGTTGATTACCGTATGTCGGAAGCCGCACAATTTGCGGATGTATTGTTGCCGGCAAAATCGCACTATGAGGTCTATGACCTTCGTACGTCTCCAGGTTACCACCGTTTTACCAACCTTGCACAGCCGGTTGCTAACATTAAAAATATCGGTGAAGCAAAAGATGAGTGGACGATGTTTACCTTCTTGGCAAAGAAACTTGAAGAGATTGCCAATCGTCCTGAAAACATTGATAAAGCAAAAGTCAAAGATCATGTACAGTTTGCAAAACCAGGCTTCCATGACTTGACGATTTTCCACAAAGAATACACCAATACGGATGCTGAGTCAGAGGGTGCTGGAGAAAACTATCTCGGTACGGATAAAATGGCGGTACAAGCTGCATTGGAAAAATGTGAGCAATACGAGCCATGGACCATGGAAAAAATGTACAAAGTGGGCGGATTCTTGCTGATCAATGAAAAAGCGGCAAAATCTTCTCCATTGTATTCAGACCGTCCGTACAGCTCGATGGAATACCATTTGTACAAATTTGAGCGTCTTGAGACACTTTCGGGTCGTCAAACATTCTATGTTGACCACGACATGTACATCAAAATGGGGGCTGCGACCAATACCGGTATGGAGGGGATCCGTCCTCAGCGTAAAGAGTATCCGTACTCATTTATGACTCCACACGCTCGTTGGTCGATTCACTCGAACTACAAAACATCTCGTACACTCTTGCGTCTTCAGCGCGGGGTTCCTGCGATTCAAGTCAACCGTATCGTTGCTGAATCAAAAGGGATCAAAGATGGTGATACCATCCGTGTATATAACCATCAGGGAGAGTTTTACTGTATGGCGAGAACCTCTTCTTCATGTCCTCCAGACGGGCTTGTGTTGGAAGACGGATGGGAACCGTTTATGTATTTGCAAAACAAAGGGCACAACCAAGTTGTTCCTGTTGCAATGAATCTTCTCGAGATGGCTGATGGCTGGGGTCACTTAAAGTTCGGTGGACTATGGGATGGTAACCAATATGCTTACGATGGTGCTGTGAACTACGAAAAAGCAAAAGACTTAAAGTATTAAGGGGTATAAATGTCTAAAAGACAATTAGCAATGGTCATGGACCTGAACAAGTGTATTGGTTGCCAAACATGTACGGTTGCGTGTAAAACGCAATGG
>DASUNE010000089.1:0-28860 GCA_036277315.1 Sulfuricurvum sp. | reverse complement strand
AATTTTTTACCGTGCATGTACGGATAGCTGTCTTGCATCGCATCCACCAAACGGCCGCGCTCTACTTTGAGTTTTTGAGGAACTTCGGTTCCTGTCAACTCTGCGAGTTTCATAACGAACTCATCTGTCCCTTTAAGACCGACCGGGTTAGAGAATCCGCCTGCGTGTTTCCAACGTTTTTCGACCATTTTCATGGTTTTAACGGTAGCGTATTTTTGCAATGAAATTGTTGCACTGGAGTTGATACAATCTTTTGCATCCTCCAATTTTGTTCCGCCTTGGAACATCTCGTATTGACCCGCTGGCATATCCCATTGATCCGAGTGGTCACCCAACATTACATAGTCAGTGCCGAACGCTTCTACGATGCTTTTTACGGAGCGAAGACTTCCGATGTACGTCTCAAAACCAGGGATGATGTTGATACGTTGTTTCGTTTCGCCTTTGTTTCCTTCGGTAAGCTGGGACATAATACCGTGCATCATGTTGTCATATCCGGTGATATGGCTACCTACGAATGAAGGTGTATGCGCGTAGGGGATCGGATATTCAGATGGCAAATACTCACCGCCGTCTTCTTCTTTTGCCGCGATGATAAACGCCATCAAATCATCACCGATAACTTCTGCCATACAGGTAGTTGATACCGCAATCATTTTAGGCTTATACACTGCAGCACAGTTTTTAAGACCCTCTTTCATGTTCACCAATCCACCAAATACCGCAGCATCTTCCGTCATAGAATCCGATACACAAGGAGTCGGCTCTTTGAAGTGACGTGTGAAATATGAACGGAAATACGCAACACATCCATGAGACCCATGAACGTACGGCATAGTCCCCTCAAACCCGAGTGCAACCATAACAGCCCCAAGAGGCTGACATGCTTTAGCCGGATTGACGGTGATCGCTTCACGAGCGAGGTTTTTCTCACGGTAATCCCATGATTTCGTCCACTCTGCGATCTCTTCTACTTTCGCAGGGTTAATTGCGAGCATAGAGGATTCGAATTGTTTTTTGTTTTTGAGTACGTCTTGGTACTCAGGGCGTTTAAACAGGTCTTTCCCGTTTACGATTTTTTCTACTTCTTGCATGACCTCAACCTTCCTGTTCCCATGGTGCTTTTGAGTGCGCCCATACTGGTGAATTAATCGCTAAATCCATATCTTGCGCGAAGATAGCAAATCCGTCGTACCCGTGGTACGGTCCGCTGTAATCCCATGAGTGCATCTGACGATACGGAAGACCCATTTTTTGGAATACATACTTCTCTTTGATCCCAGAAGCGACAAGGTCAGGTTGAAGTTTTTTCACGAATGCCTCAAGCTCATACTCGTTGACATCATCGTAGATAACCGTCGAACGGAAGATCTCTTCTTTGGTACGTTTGTAGTCGTCATCATGAGCGAACTCATAACCGGTTCCGATAACTTCCATACCCAAATCTTCATACGCACCGATAACGTGACGAGGACGAAGACCGCCGACGAACAACATAACCGTTTTACCGTTCAAACGAGGTTTGTATTTCGCGATAACCGCATCGATCATCGGCTGATACTTCGCGATCACTTCTTCACATTTGGCTTGTACACTTTCGTCAAAGAACGCCGCGATTTTACGGAGTGATTTGATGGTTTGTGATGGCCCAAAGAAGTTGTACTCGATCCAAGGAATCCCGTACTCTTTTTCCATGTGACGGCTGATGTAGTTCATTGAACGGTAGCAGTGAAGCAGGTTCAATTTCACTTTTGGTGTCAATGCCATCTCTTTGAGTGTCGCATCACCTGACCATTGTGCGACTACACGCAGACCCATCTCCTCTAAGAGGATACGGCTTGACCATGCGTCACCACCGATGTTATAGTCACCGATGATGGCTACGTCATAATCGGTTGCGGTTACGTCGCTGATATCGACATTTACTTTGCCGTCAAAGATAAAGTCACGAACCGTGTCGTTTGCAATGTGGTGACCGAGTGATTGTGAAACCCCACGGAACCCTTCACAGTTAACGGGAACGATGACTTTGTCGATCTCTTTTGCTTTTACACGAGATACTGCGCCGATATCATCTCCGATCAAACCGATCGGACACTCGGATTGAACCGTGATACCGTTGTTCAATGGGAAAAGTTCTTCGATCTCATCGATGCATTTCCCGAGTTTTTTATCTCCGCCGAAAACGATGTTGTTTTCTTGGAAATCCGAGCTAAAGTTCATCGTTACAAACGTATCAACACCGGTTACCCCGATGTAATAGTTACGACGGCCTGCACGGCTGTATTGACCGCATCCGATAGGTCCGTGGCTGATGTGGATCATGTCTTTGACCGGACCCCATACAACCCCTTTTGACCCTGCATACGCACAACCGCGTTGGCTCATGACCCCGGGAACGGTTTTTTTATTGGAGCGGACATCACCGCAGGTTTTTTGATTTTCATCGTTTGGAGATCCGACACCCAAGTGCTTTTCACGGTTTTTTGCCGCTTTTTCCGGATACGCTTTTAAGATCTCTTCAATGGCCGCTTTTTGTTTGGCTTCGAGTGATTCTGGTCCCATAATACACCTCTTCCTTACGCGACTTCGATGCGGAATTGTTCCATCGAATCTAAGTTATGACACAATTTCATGGTCTCATCATCAGCTGCATCCAAACGCTTGGAGATGGCTGATATTTGGTAACGATTCATGTAGATCATGTACTTTTGAAGATTTTCCGGGTTCTCTTCTTTGAAATAATGGATCAATGCTCTGAACATAAAGGTCTCTTTGTTCGTGTAGCTCAACCACTCTTTATCTCTCTCTTTAGTCCCCATCAAAAGTTTGATCTCCTTAACATCACTGATATCAACACCGGCAATTTTTTGGGCAACTAACTCGTCTGGAATTTGATTCCCCATTGAAGCTGGGAAGTGAAAACCTAATACAAACATCTAATCTCCTTTTTCTGTTGTTTTCTTTTCATTATTAACAAGATGTTATTGGTCATTTTCATGACGGCCATTGAAGATTCCTCAAAAGAGGAACCGTTTACCTTACGCCTCTGCCGCTTTACCGACTTGGCTTTCGTCAATCTCTTCTTCAAGACCGAATGCAAGAAGAAGTTCTTCGAGCTCGTCCATCGTGATCGGAGTTGGGATAACTTTCATATCGTTATAAACAATTTTACGAGCAAGCTCTTTGTACTCGCGAGCTTGATCCGAATATGGGCTGTACTCAACAACCGTCATACGGCGTAATTCAGCATGCTGAACGATGTTGTTACGTGGTACGAAGTGGATCAATTGAGTCCCCAAGCGTTGAGCAAGCTCGAGTGCCAAATCGTATTCACGGTCCGTCATACGAGCGTTACAAATAAGTCCTGCAAGACGTACTCCGCCTGTGTTTGCGTACTTCAAAATCCCTTTAGAGATGTTGTTTGCAGCGTACATCGCCATCATTTCACCGGACATAACGATGTAGATCTCTTGTGCTTTACCCTCACGAATCGGCATAGCAAATCCGCCGCATACAACGTCACCAAGAACGTCATACGATACGAAATCCAAACCTTCTTCATCGTAGGCACCCTCTTCTTCGAGGAAGTTGATCGCCGTAATGACACCGCGACCTGCACACCCTACTCCCGGCTCTGGTCCGCCTGACTCAGCACAGTTGATCCAACCGCCCGGAGTTTTTTGATCAAAAAGACCTTTACCCCAAAGGCGCGCTTGCTCCATCTCGACATCCTCGATGGTTCCCAGTTCCGCTGCAAGAGAAAGAATCGTATCTTGTGCTTTCTCGTGCAGGATCAAACGTGTTGAATCCGCTTTCGGATCACATCCGACGATCATAATATTTTTTTCGAAATAGTGTGACATTGCTGCCAATGTATTTTGAGATGTGGTAGATTTACCGATCCCACCTTTTCCGTAGAACGCGATTTGTCGCAAGCTAGCTGCTCCAGCCATGTTATCCCCTTATTTTTGAACTTCATCCTCCTAGATGCAAAGGGTGTTCTATGGTTTTTTGCGACATTTGCTGAAAGAGAGCGACAAAATGACAATAATGATACAAATTTGTAGGAATAGTGTTTGCAGGGGGGTAAAATCACCGTTTATACGTCGCATGAAAGAACATGTAGCTCTTGTATCCATATGTATAAGTAAATAAATGATAAAATTATATAGTTATCACTTAAATGAAAGTTTTTGCTAAAGGAGAAATAAACATTGTACTTCATTGACTATATCTATTTTTTCTACGGCCTTGCATTTTTTTTCTTCGGCTTTAGTATCCTTCATTATCCAATGGAAAATTCTATTTTCAAATTTACCCGTGAGTTAAAGTATCTTGGGATGTTTAGTATTCTTCATGGAATTTCTGAATGGGTAGTAATGTTTAAATTGCTGGAAACGGGACAGACGAAAGAGTTCCTTAACGCAGCAGAGTTTATTTTCATGAGCCTTTCGTATGTGCTACTCCTCTATTTTACTTTACGTGTCATTTGGAATCGTGCTCTTGCAAGAAAACTTCTTATCCTACTAATCGGATCGCTTATCGTAATGACCGGCTTTGATCTTTTATCCTTTGAAAATGCGAATATTCTGGTTCGCTACCTTTTGGGTGCTCCGGCAATCTTTCTTACGGCTTATGTATTTGCTCATCCATTCTATCTCGTCCAAGGATCAGCTTATACCTCTATAAAAAAGTGTGCCTATATCCTTTCGGCCACTTTTTTTACGTATGGCATACTCGCAGGACTCATTGTCCCCGCTGGAACTTTTTTCCCGGCATCCGTACTCAATACCGATACGTTTTACTCTATAACCGGATTGCCGGTACAGTTCTTTCGAGCCTTATGCGCAATCGTAGCAATCTACGCAATGAGTCAAATTCTTCGACTTTTCAAGCATGACACCGACTTCCACCTTCTTAAACTCTCTAAGGCTCTTGAAGAGAGCGGGGATACCGTCGTAATTACCAATATTGAGGGAAAAATCGAATATGTTAATCGTGCGTTTGAAGAACAATCCGGATTTTTGGCTCAAGAAGTTATCGGTAAAAACCCGAATATACTCCGCTCAGGCGAACATCACAACACTTTTTACGAACAGCTGTGGCAAACGATTCTTTCAGGAGAAACCTATCGGGGGGTTGTTACCAACAAACGAAAAGACACAACGTTCTACCATGAATTTAAAACCATCGTTCCGCTCAAGAACAAGCGTGGAAAGCTCAGTAATTTCATCTCTACCGGTAAAGATATTACCTCTCGCGTCAGTTTTGAACATGAGTTGGAAAAAGCTGCGGCTACCGATCCTTTGACCGGTGCGGCAAATCGCTTGCAGTGTGATAAATGGCTCAAATCGGCAACCGAACAGGCTCGAATATTTAATACGCCGATTGCCCTTATCCTCTTTGATATCGACGACTTTAAAAAGGTCAACGATACCTTTGGGCATAATGCAGGGGATAATGTACTGATCCAAATCGCGAAAATCGTCCATACCATGGTACGCAACAGTGATGTATTCGCGCGATGGGGTGGAGAAGAATTTATTATTTTGCAAATAGACACCCCTTTTGAAGGGACTATATCGTTTGCAGAACGGCTCAGAAAAGAGATCGAAAGTTCGATGTTTAAAGATATTGGTCCAATAACAATCAGTCTCGGTGTAGCAAAGTACGATGGAACTGAAAGTATCGAATCGTTTATCAAAAAAGCGGATGATGCGATGTATGAAGCAAAAGAACAGGGAAAAAACAAGGTTGTGGTGGACAGAGGATAATCAGTCACTTATACAAATCGATACATCAGTCCCATGTGGCTGGTAGTAAATCCTTGTTTTTTGTAAAATGCAAGGGCATTATAATTGCGATGGTCAGCTCCCAAAGCCAATCGTTTTAATCCTCGTTTTTCAGACTCTGTAATCAATGCTTTGAGTAATAATTTTCCAATCCCTCTGCCACGATACTCTTCATTTACGACGACATCTTCGATGAGTCCGACGTATTCACCCACGGCAGTAGAGATAAGCGTTTGTATGCTTGCCATACCGATGACACAATCACTTTCTTGTGCTACTAATACAATAGCACTGGGCGTATCGAGTAAAAGCATTAATCCGCGAGATTGTTTTTCGACATCCATGCTAAAATCATCTTCAATGGCAAAAAGTTCACTCAGTAGATTTGTCATGGCAGTAATATCGTCAGAACAAGCACAACGAATCTTCATCGCCCAGTCTTCATCCGTTCTAAAATTTCGCCTAGTTTGTCATGGCGCAGTTGTATCAGTCGGGCAATCTCATCGTAATCAAAATTGCCATAATAGGCCATGTCAAAAAGTCTGGTAATAGCTGCACGACAACAGCTCTTATCACACTCGGTGACGAGTTTTTTGGCTTTTTTATAGGGAAGGGAGGTTTCTTGAAACAGTTTGATAGCTTGGGCAACACTCTTGCCGCCGCACTCACAGATCTCTAAGGCCAGGACCTCTTCTTTGGTAAGCATAAGAGCCTCCTTTACAGAGAGTGCTCTGCTTTATAGCCGTTCGCTTTTTCGACCGCAACGTACAGTTTTTCTGCCAGTTCCGGCATTTTCACATGATTCGTCCACACGGTATCCTCGACAATGTCATGGATCTCAGAGGCGATTTCGATTGCCAATCGTTTGAGTTTTGCTAACTCTTTTTTGTGTTCTGCTTCGGTCATTTCTGACATAATGAATCCTTTTTAGATAAGTTATGCAATTTCCATTCATAGCACTCTCTCCTCATCACAGTGAAAATGCGTAAATATTTTCAAATTTAACAACATGCGTTTCGCCATACGACATATGCAGGAATGTCCCTTTTTGCTGAAAGTGGTATTTTTCGTACAATTCAACCGCTTTTGTATTTCCCATCGGCACATCGGCGAGCACTTTTTTCAATCCTCGAAAATAGAGAACCCCCTGCATCATCTTCTCCGCTTCCTCTTCAAACCCTTCACGGCACTGCCACGGACCCAGATAAACTCCGCGTGCATTGATGACACTGGAGTGTTGAAACGAATTTGGGAGGGCAAATTTGAGGGAACTGTTGCGTTCCATCTCATCGAGCATAAATCCCATACGATCTTCACCGAACGTCTCAAAATCAAGCTTACGGATCATCGCATCGAAATTTCCGCCGTCTAGCTCTTTGGCCTGTGCATTGGTAAAACTAAACGGGGGGACTTTGCCGACATTGAGGAATCGTCCTACTTCCATAACCGATTTAAAACCGCTTTGTTCGAAAAAAGTTTGCAGATGCACATTAGCGTGCAAATACAGTGATGGGTGTTCCTCTTTTAAAACACCAAAGAGGGTATTAAAAAGCCGGCGTCCAATTCCCTGCTTTTGATGGGTGGGTTTGACCATAAAATATTTGATCATCGCCGAGGATTCAAACTCAATAGCCATCACAGCACCGACAAGCACCCCCTCATCGTATGCACCGTAGCACAAATGGGGGGCGTGCATCATCATGAGTTTGACATGATAGCCATCCAACAGCCAACCCGTCTCTTCGGAAATTTTAATCAATTCAGGAACATCAACAAACTTCAGCCACCCTATATACATGCTGCATCCTGATAGAGAGATTTTAGCTCAAACACATCCAACACACGTTTGCGTGAAGTAACGATCTCTCGTATTTTAGGGAGCAGATCGCTTAGAATAGTGTTATCCGCACTGATTCCCATCCGTTTGAGATGGTAGCGGATCGTTGCACTTCCGGAGTGTTTACCGATAGGATACGTACTTTCCAGTCCTACCTCATGCGCTTCATACGGTTCATACGCATGGGAATCTTTCATCATACCGCTTGCGTGAATGCCGCTCTCGTGGGCGAAGATATGTTCCCCCACGATAGGGGCATTGGATGCAAGCGTCATATTGGCGGCACCTGCTACCGTCTGTACCAAACTTCGAATCAAGAGAGGATCGATGGGGCGTGCCTCACCGTAAAGATGTTTCAATGCCATGAGAATCTGTTCAAATGAAGCATTGCCCGCCCTCTCACCTAATCCCATAACAGTCGTGTTCATACTTATTGCCCCTGCATCAATACCGCTGAGGGCATTGGCGTTGGCAAGTCCAAAATCGTTGTGGGTGTGCATTTCAATCGGGAGGAGATTTAAGTCGCACAGGGACTTTATAGTATGGTAGGTTTGGGTTGGTGTCATAATGCCGATCGTATCGCAGTAGCGAAAACGCTGCGCTCCGCATTGGCGTGAGAGCTCCATGACATCACGGATAAACTCGTGACTGCCTCGTGAACTGTCTTCACCGCCGATACAGATAAAAAGCCCCTCACGAGAAGCTGCGGTGACAACCTTCTCCAGTTCATTGAGTACTTTGAGTTTGCTTCCGCCGAATTTGACACCGATCAACAAATCGGAAATAGGGATAGAGAGGTCGACCGCTTTGATTCCGCAGGACAACGATGCATCGAGATCATCCATCTTCATCCGATTCCACGTCATCATACGCGCCCGTAACCCTAGAGAGAGGAGTGTTTTAATATCCTCACGCTCTTTGACACCCATTGCCGCAATGCCGATTTCGAGTTCATCCGCTCCGCACGCATCCAATAAGGTTGCAATACGGATTTTTTCCTCGGTATTGAATGCGACGTAAGCGGCTTGCTCTCCGTCGCGCAATGTGGTGTCATTTATGAGTGCCATGATTTTAATTCACTTCCGCGTTTTCATCCACACCGAAATATTTGCGTGATGCTTTAAGGACTGAAATCTCTATTGGCTCATACGCATAGCTTTGATCCGCAACAATACCCGCAGCTTTTAGATCGTCTTGCGGACATCCGCCGATTTTGGCGGTCAGAACCATCTGTACGTCTTTGAGTTTCTCTAAAATCGGAGCAAGCGGATTGGTACCATCAGGTCCCGCACAATATTCTGCATCGACTTTTCGGTGATGGATAAATCGGATACCTTTATCCCCCGCTTCATAGATCAAAAACTCTTTAACGCTTCCGAAGTGCATGTTAATCATCCCCTCTCCCGCAGTCGTAACAGCAACGAGAATCGTCACACCGTTGGAACTGAGCTCTTCTTTTTCTTTGCGGACACGATCGTTTGCACGGTCGAGGAAAAATCGGAATTCTTCGATCTTCGCCTGAGCTTCTTGACGCGCTTCGAGGTCGTATTTAATTTGTAGTTCATCGAAGCTAAGACCTGCAAAGGTATCTTTCGTAAACTCTCCGCCACGGTCTTCACCGATAAGCCCTACCGCATCGGCACGGCATTGGCGGCAGTGCTGCATGAGTTTCATATCATGACCGCACGCTTCTTGCGCCGCCATTTGCTCCTGATCGGTCGCACTTGGGACGCCATCGAGGGCAAATTTGGTTCCGAACTCAGGCTCTGAGAGGATTGGCATGATGTTGTGCAAAAATACCCCGATCTCTTTGAGCTTTCGTGATACTTCCGGTAAATGCTGATCGTTAATGCCAGGTATCAATACCGAGTTGGCTTTGATCAAAATCCCTTTTTCGACACATTTACGCATCCCCTCAAGCTGATTTTCGAGGAGAATTTGTGCCGCCTCTTTTCCATAAATACGTTTGTTCTTATGGAAAATCCACGGATAGATCAGACTGCCGATCTCTCCCGTCTCATCAACACTGTTGATGGTAACCGTGATATGGTCGATGTTGTAGTCCACCATCTCGTCAATGAAGTTGGGCAATTCCAAACCATTGGTTGAGAGACACAGTTTAAGGTCGGGGGCAAACTCACGCACCATACCAAATGTTTCAAACGTCTTTTTAGGATTTGCCAACGCATCGCCAGGACCTGCGATCCCAAGTACGCTCATACGTTGTACTTCTCCACCGACAAACATAACCTTCTTTGCCGCTTCTTCAGGTGTCAAACGCTCAGAGGTTACCCCAGGACGAGATTCATTCGAACAGTCGTATTTACGGTTACAGTAATTGCATTGGATATTACACGCAGGGGCAACGGCTACGTGAATACGGGCATAGTGGTGGTGTGCTCCCTCTGAGTAGCATGGATGATTGTGGATCTTTTCCTTGATATCATCGGGCATAAAAGCTTCGGTTCCACTTGATGAACAGCTCATAGTATCTCCTTGTTATTATCATTTTTCAATGATCTTGCCTCATCCGGTGCCAATCATTATCTAAAATCCAGTTATGCAAATGATGTTCTTATCGATTATGGACAATTCGGGGTTCAATCGTGACAATTTTGTATTTAAAAGAACAATTCGGTTGTCTCATTTACCTATCCCTATAAAGTATGGAAAGCAAGAACAAAAGTTGCAATAATCAATTTAATACAAGGAGCTGACAATGATCGTTGCGATACCGATAGACGCATTAAACCGTGTCTACCACTACAATCCCTGTAGCGCAACGATGTTCGCACTGTATGAGTTTACGGGAGATCGCAACGATATTCGCTATCGACATTTAGAGTCCAAACTCAATCCATGGAAGAGATGTGACGGCGAGATGGTGTGTGATCCAAAGATGAAAGAGAGCATCTGTGATAAAGAGAAGAGCCAAGATCCTCACCACATCAGTGAGCACTATGCCCTTCTCGAAGTCATCGGTAAATGCGATTATCTCATCACGGGTCAATACTGTCTCAATACGTTTTACGCCATGCGCAATGTCGGGATCAAAATCCACAAGATTCCTCCTTTTATGAAAACGACAAACGAAGCGATGAACCATTTTATTATAGGAGCCGAAATTGCAGATCATCTACAACACATCCACGCTGACTCTTGAAGATATGCCGCTTGATATCGGTTACGCCTCTGAAAAAGTGATACTCAAAAATCACTCCGATGAGACATTTACCATCGGGGGGCAAAACGGATTTACACAACTCATATTTTCGACCCCTTTTATTGATAATGCGCTTCTTGCCCAACTCGAAGAGATTGATATCCTGCTTGGCCTCAATGCATTGCAAGGTATCAGCAAAGTGCTTGTCGTAGCCAATCCAAAACACACCAATCCCCAGATGGAGGGATGGCAGTTTGGAATCGATACCGACGAGGCTTTCGGAGATTATTACGGAATGCGTATCGCCAAAGGAGAGCTTGGCGGAGAGTTTGCAAAAGGACTTTTCATCGTTTCCAAAGACGGTGCAGTGTTTTACAATGAAATACTCAATGATCTAAATGAGTTTTTTTCACTCGAAAAAGCATTACCAAAAATCGCTTCGGCGATGAACTGTTATACCGGAAAAGGATGCCACTAATGGACACACAAATAGAGACAATCAAAAAAGAGCTACGCAATCAGACCACTATCCCCTACTTCAGTTTGGGCGTATTTGAGGGGAGCATGACCAAAGATGGAGAAGCGGTTCCCCATGACAGCGACTCGCTCATTTTGGCGATGAACGGTGGACGAGCAATGGCTCCACGGCTGATGTTTGAATATTCACGCGCTGCGATGCACTTGGAACAGCGTCGCGGTGTCGAGTACATGACACAGCTCCTAAACCATATCTATACCAAACCATTCGAGCCGACACCGTTGCACAAAGCGATCATAGCTATGTCACCACGCTACATCGTCGATACGAACCGCGATACGAAGTTTCAAGAGCTTTTGGCCTTTACCCCACACTGCCTCATCATCGGTAAATCACGCATCATGGGGGATCTAAACCGCTATGAAACGTATGAGTACGATGTTGAAAACCAAAAATATTTCCAAGTAGAAGATGAAGTATTGGATAACGCCAAAACCATTCTCTTCAAACCGATGGGATCACCTCTTCCTAATCCGACGTTTGTCATCTCCGATGCCGACTACGTCGATTGGCTCACCGAAGCAATGGGTGGATTTGCAGTACCAAAAGTACTAAAAACCTACCGTAAAGCAAAAAAATATCTCTTTTTAGGGACATCTTTTGGTCACGATACGGATCGAATGGTTGCTAATGAATTGAGTCTCGATTTAGAGGGGGGATACGTCATCACCGATCATGTGCTAGGGAAAAAAGAGAAGAAGTTCATCGAAAAACACAATATCGAAGTGATACCAATGTCACTTTCGACGTTCATCCAATCATTTGTATAAGGAGCCAAAATGCCATATCTACCAACCGTAAAAGATGTTTCGCCTCGCGGAGAGCGTTATTTTGATCTGTTTTCCAAACTTTTAGGCGATCGTGTCATCGTTATCACCGAAGCGATTGATGATCACATGATGGGGATTATCGTCTCTCAACTCCTGTATCTCGAAGCAATGGATTCACAAGAGCCGATCCATATCTACATCAGCTCTCCCGGTGGATCGGTTATGAGCGGATTGGCCATACTCGATACGATGAACTTGATCAATGCACCGGTTCATACCTATGCCATGGGTCTTGTCGCTTCCATGGCCGCCGTTATTTTCACCTGCGGAGAAAAAGGGCACCGTTATATGCTTCCCAATGCCGAAGTGATGATTCATCAGCCCTTGGGTGGGTATTCAGGTCAGGCGAGCGACATTGAGATTCACACCAGACATATCCTCAATCTCAAACGCCGTTTGTATGCCATCTTAGCCGAGGCAACCGGTAAAAGTGCCAAAATCATCGAAAAAGAGTCCGATCGTGACAACTACATGGAAGCCAAAGAAGCGATCGAATTTGGATTGGCCGATACCATTTTGACTAAATTCAGTGCGAAGGATTGACGGATGAATACTGAAAAAACCTGCTCATTTTGCGGTCGTCCGCAAAGCGAAGTGAAAAAAATGTTCTCCTCGGAGACAACCCATATTTGTAACGAGTGTATCACCACCTGTTCTGCAATTTTGCAAAAAGAGGTACGCTACGAGCAACGCTCACGCTTGCAGCAACAGCTCCCTACCCCTGAAAAAATCGTAGAGTTTTTGGACAAATACATCATCGGTCAAGTCGATGCGAAAAAGGTTCTTGCGGTTGCTTTGTACAACCACTACAAGCGGATCGAAAATCCGTTCTACAATAATGTCGAACTTGAGAAAAGCAATATTCTCCTTTTGGGGCCAACGGGAAGCGGTAAAACATTGCTCGCCAAATCGCTCTCCAAAATCATGCAGGTCCCTTTTGCCGTTGCGGATGCGACAGCGCTTACCGAAGCGGGATATGTCGGTGAAGACGTCGAGAGTATCCTATCTCGTCTCCTTGCTGCGGCAAACTACGATATCGATCTGGCACAACGAGGCATCATCTACATCGATGAGATCGATAAAATCGCCCGTAAATCGGAATCTTCAACAATGGGTCGCGATGTTTCGGGCGAAGGGGTACAACAAGGATTACTCAAAATCCTCGAAGGTGCAGAAGTCTATGTCCCAGTCAAAGGGAGCCGCAAAAACTCCACGACCGAAACGGTACTGTTTAACACCACCCACGTCCTCTTCGTTTGTGGCGGTGCATTCGTAGGTCTCGTCCCTGACACTCATACCAAAAAGTCCAACAAAGTCGGATTCAGCAAAAGTGCTACCGAAACCGTTATCAAACCCAAAAAGATCGATGCCAAAGCACTCGTACAATACGGAATCATCCCTGAGTTTATCGGGCGTATACCCGTCGTTGCACAGCTGACCGAACTGTCCAAAGAGCAAATGGTTCAGATTCTCCAAGAACCGGACAATGCCCTTATTAAACAATTCCAAGCGCTGTTTGACATGGACGGTATTGAGCTCAATTTCGAAGCCAAGGCCCTCGATGCCGTTGCCCAAAAAGCAATCGACCGAGGGGTCGGTGCCAGAGGTCTACGTAGTATCATCGAAGAGGCGATGTTACCACTGCAGTTTAGCTGTCCATCGAAAAAGAACTTGCAAAGTCTCACCATCACGGAAGCGGTCATCGAAGACCCCACCCAAGAACCCATCTATGTCTATAAAAATGAGGAGAAAGAATCATGAAACGCGTCTATCTAGATAACAATGCCACCACAAAACTTGACCCTATCGTCAAAGTAAAAATGCAACCGTTTTTCGAAGAGCTTTACGGTAATCCGAACTCTCTGCACCAATACGGGATTGAAGTACGCCCGTATTTGAACGAATCCATGGGTTATATGTACGATGCCCTTAACGCTCCCGATGCGGATGATATCCTCATCACGTCGTGTGCAACCGAGAGTAATAATGCCGTCTTAAAGGGGATATTTTTCAAACATATCCTCCCCGATCCAACCAAAAATCATATCATTGCTTCAGCCGTCGAACACCCATCGGTTCTGGAAACACTTCATTTTCTCGAAGAGCATGGAGCCCAAATAACGTTCGTTGATGTCGATGCTTACGGCTATGTAAGTGCCCAGCGTATAGCCGCTGCTATCACGGACAACACTATTCTCATCTCGATGATGTGGGCCAACAATGAAACAGGAATGATCTTCCCCGTCGAAGAGGTTTCGGCTATTGCGAAAGAGAAAGGAATTTTGTTTCATACTGATGCAGTGCAAGCGATCGGAAAAGTCAAAGTCGATCTCACCAAAATACCCGTCGATTATCTCACTTTCTCTGCTCACAAATTTCACGGACCCAAAGGAATCGGCGGACTCTACGTGAAAAAAGGAAGCGAACTTCCAAACTTACTGCATGGCGGGGAGCAAATGGGTGGCAAGCGTGCCGGAACGCTTAACGTTGCCTACATCATCGGGATGGGACTGGCGATGAAACAATCGGTCGGTCATTTGGACAAGATGAACAGCGATGTACGGGCACTGCGAGACCGTCTCGAAGATGCGATTTCACAGCTTCCTGACACCATCGTCGTAGGTGACCGTGCACGCCGCACCCCCAACACGATTCTCATCTCTTTACGCGGTATCGAGGGTGAATCGATGCTGTGGGATCTCAACCGTGCAGGAATCGCCGCATCTACGGGAAGTGCGTGTGCCTCCGAATCACTCCAAGCCAATCCTGTCATGACAGCCATCGGAGAAGACCAGGAGCTCGCTCATACGGCAATACGACTGAGCCTAAGCCGGTTTACGACTGCTGAAGAGATCGATTACACGATTGAGGTATTTACCAAAGCCACTGAGAGATTGCGCGCTATTTCATCGACGTATGCGTATACCAACGAAGTTGGGTGATACGCTCTCTTGTTCATATATCCTCTAGCGTGATTTTATTTCCGTAGCGTTTTTTACGCTCGGAAGTGTAATCCCACCATACCCTCGGTTCATTCCCATTCATAAAATCAGTGATCGACATCAGTACATCCAACATACACGGGTCTTGTTTCTCGCCGAACGCTGTGCAGAATCGGACATAAAGATCGTATGGATCTTGCCCTCTTAGCTGCTGTGGCTGTGTAATTCCGATTGATTTTAAATCAGCGGCTACTGTCTTTCCGATATTGGGGAGATCGGTGAGTTTAAATACTTTCTCGCGGATGACTTTTGCAGGATTCATCGTCTACTCCTATACACTTAATAAATTATTTGGCTCTCGTACAGAGGATCAAACAAGCCTAATCTACCAACACGATCCCCATCGACTCGAGCAAAAAAAGTGCCTCATATCGGTTAAAAATCGCACCCTTAAGATGATTGGAGCGTATATCGATCGAGGTATTTTGCGCGTCGGTGAAATTGGCATATTCCAGATGAGTATTGGCAAACAATGCCCCCTTGAAATCACTCCCTGTAAAATCGGCTTTGATTAACTTCGCATTGCAAAAATCAACCTCTTTCGCTCGACATTCTTTCATAACCATTCCCTCTAAGCTCAGACCAAAAAAATTGCTGTCATTGAGGATACATTCACGAAATCGCAACGGATCGGCATTGAGCAGACTTTTCCAATCCCCCATCGTCCAATCGATCCCGATCATCTTGCACGATACGAATTCGACATCGCTCATTTTGCTGTTGGTGAGTTTCATCAGACTCAGATTACAGTTTTCAAAACGGCATTCGGTAAATTTGCAGGAGGAGAAAAAGGTTTCGCTGAAATTGCACGAGACAAAGGTGCAGTCATCGAATTCAGCTTTGGTGATCTTTTTGCCGTGCAGATCAACGCCATCGAATTTCTCGGCAAATACGTCCATGTTGTCGGTGATGGGTTGGAGTGTCATGGTAATGCCTTATATTCTATAGTCAATGAAAAATCACGGTAAATTTTGCCGATAGAGTATCAAAATCCAGATTTGATCTTTATTGACAGTATAGACAATCGAATACCTATGATAGACGAGTTTGCCTGAACCGCTTATCAACTCTTCAAAACTCAGCACTGCATGTGGAAAAATACTCACTCTTGCCTCTAAAACTTCGATTAGCAATATTTTCGTTTGGCTATAATATGACCATGAAGTCTGACACCTGCATCATCGACTCCCCAATCGGTTCGATCATCGCTACCGCTGATGATCACGGGATCACTTCTCTTGATTTTACCGATGAAGCTTTGCAAATCACGAACTCCACTAATTCTCTGCTGCTTCGTTTGGAAAAAGAACTGCGCGAATATTTCGCAGGAAATCGGCAAACCTTTACTCTGCCACTTAACCCTCATGGAACCGAGTTTCAAAAAAAGGCTTGGGAAACTCTACGGACAATCCCCTATGGAAAAACCGTCTCCTACGCTGCAGAAGCCAAAATGTTCGGCAATCCAAAAGCTGTCCGTGCCGTCGCCAGTGCCAATGCCAAAAATCCCATTTCCATTCTCATCCCCTGCCATCGTGTCATCGCTACAGGTGGCGGATTGGGCGGATACAGCGGAGGGCTATGGAGAAAAGAGTTTTTGTTGGATTTGGAAAAAACTGAGGTTTAGTGTATTAAATTTGAAGCTGCGCAATCTCTCGCAAACGTGTCAAGATTGGCGGCAACTTTTTCGTAGGAATACCTCATCCCACTTCTTGTAACTCTTCGGGTTCTTCTTGTACTACTTTACCGATTCCGCGATCTTCATTGGGAATGTCTTTGCGGTATTTTTTCTCTCTAAACACGGGAGATTTAGGAACACCGTTTTTCGTTCCTAGTTTATACATTTCGCCATTTAGAAAGTGTGCATCGAACTCTTTGGTAAACGGCATATCCCACGTAATGCATCCGATGCTCGGACAAATCGCCGCACATTGCGGATCGTCGTACACACCGACACACTCGATGCATTTCTCAGGTTGTACGTAATAACGTTTATTACCCATAGGGCTACTCATATCATCCACAATCGCATTGACGGGACATTGTTGTAAACACGCATCGCACGTGATGCAGGTATCATCGATAATTACTGACATAGCTTATTCCTTATCTTTTGTAGTGTGTACTATACGTAAGAGCCATGGTGGTGGATTGCCCAATAATAACTCTTGAAGTTTTTTAATTGCTTCATCTATCCGTTCATTCTCAGCCGAACGCATCGGATAAATCTTGGAAGCCAATACCATCTTCGATGCCGTCGGTCCGATCTGTGAACAAAACAGGATGTCTGCTTCTTTGACCGTGCCGATTTTATAGCCCAGTTTTTCGTGTTCGTCTTCGATGGCATCTTGGGAGCTGTCAAGTGTTTTTACATATTGAGCACTGTGATCAGTGACACGATACAGCTCAAAACTCTTTGACCACCCAAAATGTTGATTGACCAAGATTCCATCCGATGAAGCGAACGCGATCAACATTTAGACGGCCACCGCTTCACGTGATTGGCGCTGCGCAATAGAAACATCATCACGCCATGTTTGAGGAGAGACTTCCGGAGACAATAATCCCCGTTTTTTGCTCGAACTGATCACATAATCCGAACTGTTCACATAGTAATCATTGTAGTCCGCCGTATACGGCATATCCCAAACGATACAATCCTCTGTCGGACATGCTGCCGCACAAGCAGGTGTCTGTGCATGACCGACACACTCGATACATTTTTCCGGTTTGACGTACGTAAACTCCCAATCATCACGCGGTGAATCGCCCTCGCTTGCAATTGCACTTACTGGACACTCATCAATACACGCATCACAATTGATACATAAATCGGTAATCATTACAGCCATAATAGACTCCTTACTATTTTTTTATTACGCCATCGGAACACGTCCCGATTGCCTACGCTAACGCTAAGTTCTCTTAGGCAGAGAGCCCGCGCACCTAGGTGCTTCATCAGTTTTTTAATTGATATAATTTGTCTTTGCATTTTTCATACGAGATATTATTCTCCTACCAAAGATAGATCACGATTCTTTTATCAATGATGTTTTCAAACTGTTCTAAAATCATCCCTGCCGTCGAGGTAGGTCCGAGATGACATCCCGAACACGCACCCAAATAACGCAGCCAGATTTCAGGGGTATCGCCGCTTATATAATTGACCAATTCCACCCCGCCCCCGTCACTTGCGAGAATGGGTCCAAGGTTATCGCGAATCACGGATTCAACCTTTGCTCTTTGGGCGGATTCATTGGAAGAACGAAATGCGACATTTATGTCGAACTCTTCATTTTGGTTACTCACGTAGGTCAACAGTGAGTGCGCCTGAGATTCTCCCGCATGCGCCGCTTTTATCATCCATTTCATCGAATTTAGCACGTCATCATTTCGAAGCAAGATTCCAAGTTTCAGCTGTGCGGTAGCCATCCCCGCTTCTCCTGCCACAGTGTAGTAACGGATTGATTTGTCTTTATCTGCAGCGACTCCAATTCCGTTTTCATACATTCCACCCAGATAAAATGCCGCCGTCTCATGCCCTAAGGATGCTGCACGTTCAAAGAGTTCATACGCCTTATGGATATTTTTTGCCATCCCGAAACCTTTTACGTACATGGTTCCCAAATTGACCATTGCATTGCTGTTAAACTCGCCAAGAGATTCCCATATCGCTTTTGCACTTATAAAATCTTTTGCATCGTAGGCTTTGATCGCCTGTTGCATCAATGTCTCTTCTTCCATAGCTGCTCCTCGTTTTCACTGCGTATTACGAAGACCGTTGCAATTGCTGTTCACGCACAAAGAATAAAAATTGCACAAGTGAAATTAATTTAACGTGAAAAGAACCAACATGGAATACATCATAACAGCAGAGATGGAAGAGATACGTCATCTCATCGCCCAAACGGCCGCCAAGCGAAATAGTCTCAAAATAGAGATGGAACAATGGTATGAGACAAATACAAAGCGCTTTAGTCGCACGAACGAACTTATAATCGTCGATTCAACCCTGTCCGAACTCGACAATCATTACAAACGGCTGTGGGATTATCACAATACAAAAGTATCTTAAGGAGTTAAAATGAATGAAAATCTAAAAATCGAAGTGCTTAAACAAGCCAAAATAGCCTTTGAGCATTCTTGCACACTGCGGGAGAATGAACGGTTAGAAGTGTATATTTATGATGATAAAGTAATATTGTCCGACGTCTTGACCGATGATCACACCATCATCTACACCCCAACTCGTATTTTGTGCTATCAAGTATGGGGGCACGATTACCTCGAGGAAGAGATATGCGCATGGATCGATCATGCCCGTACGGAACTCAATCCCAAACCTCTCGAAGAGAGCATCGTCGAAACTCTGGGCAAGATCTCGGCAGCCAAAGGGGTCAGCCCCGATGATATCAATACGAATGAAGTCTTTGCCAACTTACGTATGGATCAAATCGAGCAGATCGAACACGCTATCATCGAATATTGGTGGGATAACAAAGAGGTCGAGAACGCTAAATCCTTGGCATTGGCACAGATCAATGAAGCGCTAAAGGGCATGGAGCGTCAAGGATGACCAGCGTTAGCATTACTCGATCCCGATGAGTGCTCGCCCTTTTTTGTTGAGATAAAACGTATCATAGCCATCATCCCCCACACTCATACATTCACCCAAATACCCCTCATCATAGAGTTCAGACATGATATTTCTAACTTCAGCTTTATCTAGTTGAGCATACTCAGCGATATCTTCCGATTCGTAAATGTTGTATTCCCATTCATCGCTAAGATTAAAGATGGTTTTCATCACTTTGAGTTTCATTTCAGTCATGGGATTTCCCTTTAAAAAATATTTTCACGCCGATGCCTCACCTACAAGGCACGTAAAGCAATGTTCTTGATCATTGCACGAAGCACATGCGGGGGCAACGCGGCCGATCGCATCATAGAGAAATTTTTTCCAAAGCTTATCTTTGGGTTTGAGTTGTGCCAGACGGGGAAAATGTTCAGCCATATAGGCACCCATCTGCGTGCGGCTTTTGAATCCCAAATCTTGGTACAGATGATTCATCTCCAACGATTTTAGAGCAATCAACGGCCCAACACAATAGCGCGCTTCTTCATTAACAGCGTATTTTTTCAAATAAGCATCAATCTCATGAAACATAATGTCATGTTCTCTACTTCTCATAGTACAGACTCCTCGAAAAGTTTACTACATAAAGGATGCATATTTCATTCTTTATGTAGTCAATGATCCATCCTCTTGATAAAAAGTAAAAATTATTTTTAGTTAGTAAATATTTTATTGAAAATTACCGATTTATAACGAATATGAGGTATAGTATTAAGATTTTTTTTTATTTTACATACTTAAGCGCTAGCATATATTAGGAAAAGGCGGATACATTGAGTAAAGAATATGTTTTAAAAGAGACTGATTTTTTGGTATCGCAAACGGATGAAAAGGGAAAAATCCTTTTCGCCAATGATGATTTTTGTACCATCGCCGGATATACCATTGATGAGCTCATTGGCAAACCTCATAGCATCGTCCGACATCCCGATATGCCAAAGGCCGCATTTAAAAGCCTATGGGATACGGTCAATAGCGGTCAAGTTTGGACCGGATATGTCAAAAATGCGACCAAAAACGGTGGTTACTATTGGGTCTATGCAACCGTTTACCCCAATATTGCGTGTGAAAACGGAACATGCGGATTTTTGTCATGCCGCCGTAAGCCTTCTCCTGATGAGATTGCCGAAGCAGAACAACTCTATAAAACGATGAGATAAAGGGACATTATGAAAAATTCTGTAAAAATAATCGTTCTTGTCCTATTGGCAGTCATTGGGATATCGGTTGGCGTAGTGAGCCAAAGTATCGCTGGACTTATCGGTGCTGTCGTGATGATGTTATTGGTTTCCATAGGGATGGTGACGAGTCGCTCGGCAGGTACAGAAACAATGAGCAAACAGCTGGATGGCTTTTTACAGCTTATGCAATTTAAGCGTAACCGTTTGCCTTTGCTGGATGCAAAACAAGGCAGCATGGAAGAAAAAATCAACGCACTCGTCATAGCGTATGAAGATATGCTGTTACAAGACACATTGGTCGCAGGGGAAATGGTGCTGTTGGCGGATAAAGTACGACAGGGTCACTATAAGTGCCGTGTTTCAAGTGAATCAAAGACCCCCCATGTTCATTTACTTCGTAAAACGATGAATAACACCCTTGATGGAATCGAAGGAAATCTAGATAATGCGATCCATGTTTTAGAATCATTGTGTGAAGGGAAATTTTCAACACGTGCCAATGTGAATGTTGGGGCCAAAATGGGGAATATGCTCGAAAAGATCAACGATCTTGGAAGCGAACTTCAATCCATGGAGGCTCAAAACAACGAGGCGAAAGAGGTACTGAACAATAATACCCGTCATCTCAAAGAAACCATCGAAACTCTTCGCTCAACCAAGTTTATTGAACTAAATGGAATGATTGAAACAACGGTAAAGCGCATACAGAACATTGCGAGTAAAGAGCATGAGCTTGCGGATAATCTTAAATCACTCGCCGGTAATGCACGCGAAACGAAAGATATTTTGATCACAATCGGTGATATTGCCGATCAGACGAATCTTCTCGCGCTTAATGCCGCGATCGAAGCGGCGCGTGCCGGTGAGCACGGACGAGGATTCGCGGTCGTCGCCGATGAAGTACGTAAATTGGCTGAACGGACTCAAAAAAGCCTATCTGAAATCTCGGCAACGATCAATGTCTTGATTCAAGCGATCAGTGATAACAGTGAATCACTGAATCAAAATATGGATGATATGGTCGATTTGACACGCTATGTCGGTACGGTAGATCAAAAAATGGATGATTTGCTTGTTTCTATGGATGCAATTGCGTAATCAACCGACCCGCAGTTTTGTCCGCCCCGTAAATAACTTCAAAAAGTCGTAAATATCACTGAGAAAAAAGGCTCGAGTATCTTGATGCTCGAACCGCTGAAGCCATGCTTTTTCTTGATTAAGAAGTCCACGACACGGGACAACAAACTCTTCCCTCGGCAGGAGCGGTTTGAGCATACCGCACTCATTGATTGCCATCACCACCGCATCAAACAGTTCATCGAGGCGGTCATCTTCATCGTAATGGTAGAGTTTTCCGTCCATGCGGTAAAACCGATAGATGGCTAATATTTCGTGTGCTTTATCGATTTCATTCATGAGAGAGCCTTATAGATCATAGCGTGGGCAACTGCCACCGCTTGATTAGTTATATGCCCTTCATACGTATTGAGTGCACCGAGGTATATTTCATCCTTTAACAGTATATCCAGCGGTGTTGAAGCAATTTTCAGCGCATACGGCAATGTTGCATTGGTCAGGGCAATCGTCGAGGTACGCGGATACATCCCCGGCATATTGGCAACGCAGTAATGAACGATCCCCTCTACCTCAAATATGGGATGCGAATGGGTGGTCGCATGGGAGGTCTCGAAACATCCCCCCTGATCGATGGAGACATCGATCAGAACGGACCCTTTTTTCATAATCCCCAGCATATCACGAGTGATGAGTTTGGGGGCTTTTGCGCCGGGTAATAAAACCGTACCGATCACCAAATCGGCATCTTTGATACTGTTCATTATGGCTTCATGGGTCGAATACATCATGGAGACCCGAGGACTCATTACATCGCGCAAGTAGGTTAAACGCTCGATATTAATATCAAACATCACGACTTGGGCCCCCAATCCTGCCGCCGCATCCGCCGCCGATTTACCCGCAACTCCCGCACCCAGTACGACGACACGATTTGTCTCGACACCAACAGCCCCGCCAAGCAATCGTCCGCTTCCGCCGTTGTACCGTCCCAGATGAACCGCCCCAAACAGTGTCGCCATCCGCCCCGCAATCTCACTCATCGGCTCTAACAGGGGAAGTCGTTTTCCGACACGCAGTGTCTCATACGCCAATGCGGTGATCTTTTTCTCGCAAAGGACTTCGGTCAAACGTTTATCCGCAGCGAGATGGAGATACGTAAAGAGGATTTGCCCCTCACGTAAGCGCTCGTATTCGACTTCTATCGGCTCTTTGACCTTCAGTATCATCTCTGATCGTCCATACACTTCATCGGCATTCTCAACAATCATACCGCCTGCTTGAAGGTATGCACTATCTTCAAATCCGCTGCCCAATCCTGCCCCCGTTTCGATGAGAACACGGTTATTTTCCCTCACCAGTTCTCGTACGCCTGAGGGGGTGATGCCGACGCGAAACTCATCGGTCTTGATCTCTTTTGGAACTCCGATTATCATGATTTTCCTCCTATAGCCACTGCATACAGCAATGAATTATCCGACCAGCGTACCGCTTCATTATCATAAAATGCCCCGATTCCGCTGCATCCGATTCCAAGATGTTCACACGCCAAATATAGTAGGAACCATTATACCTATTACAGCATCATTCATAGCCGCTTGGTTAAACTCTCTGGCACTGCGAAGCTGTCTAAAAATATCGCGATCACGGCTGCCTGATCTTAAACGCCCATCCAGTTTTCGTGGTCGTGCCCTTTTTTCTTGAAATTGGCCGCTTTGTCGACGGCTTCGATGCATTTGTCGTAATCCACTTCATCAGTGATTTCAGGGACAACCTCTTTATAGGAGATCATCCCCTCTTGATCGATAACGAATACCGCCCGTGCGAGACGGTCTTTTAGCTTTCCTTCACTGATAAGCAAGCCGTAACGTTTGGCAAAATCACGATTGGTATCGATCACAACATCCGCCCCGTCAATCCCCTCGCGTGCTACAAAATCGTTCACAAATTCGGCATCATCGGTCGTCACCATAACCGTTTTTAGTTTTTTGAACTGCTTTACCAAATCATTAAACTTTTTGGCTCCCAAAGAGCACACTTCAGTTTTAAGTGAAGGAATAGCGATAAGTAACTGAGCCGTCGGGGCAATCATTCCAATAACGTTTTGGCTTCCATCCAAAGCGGTGACGCGAGCAGCCGGAGCTTCGCGCCAGATAGTCATCTCTTTTCCCTCTAATAGTGTGGGCGTTCCGTGTACCGTAATGTTCATTTGTTCTCCTTGTCGGAATTTTTATAGATGAATGCAAATTATGTTCTATAAAACTGCTTATTTTTTATCCATATTACTGAATTAATTATCTTATTTTTTATACTATACTTTGTCACACTTAACCTATAAAGACGAAACAGATGATGACGTTCAGCCCTAACATCCCTGACAAAGAAGAGTGCCAAAGCTGTGCGCTGACTTTCGCGTACAAAGAGATCAATCTTCTGTATGAAATCGCGGTCATACTCACAAGCACCATTGATATTCACGAGAGTATCGAAAAAGCGATGCGCAAGCTCAAACAAAATGGATACCTCGAACGGTGTGCTCTTTTCAAAAAAAAAGAGGATACTGATGAACTTGAGCTGCTCATCTCGATTGATCTTGAATCCCATCAAAAGAAAATGGCAACCTACCGTTTCGGTGAGGGGGCTACGGGATTAGCGGCCAAAAGCCGTGAACCGATCGTCATCGAAAACATCCATAACAACATCAATTATCTCAACAAAATGGGGCATATTTCGACGCAAATGGTTTCCTATGTCGCCGTACCCCTGCTCCAAGACGATGAAGTCATCGGCGTCATTTCAGCGAACATCGGCAAAAACAGCCCTCTGGATTTCGATGAAATTGTCCGAATGCTCACCATCGTAGGGACCCTTTTCGTAGGCTCCATGAAAGTACAGCAAACCATTATCAAAGAAAAAGAGTCTCTTGATGAACTCAAGACCTACTACAAAGAAGAGATGCAAAAAGATTATAAATTTGAAAATATCATCGGAAAAAGTACCAAAATGCAGCAGGTCTTCAGTATGATCAATACGGTCGCTCCCACTGATGCCACCATCCTTATTCGGGGTGAAACGGGGACGGGTAAAGAGTTGATCGCTACTGCGGTACATAACCTCAGCCGTCGTCAAAACGGACCGTTTATCAAACTCAACTGTGCCGCCATCAGCGAGACACTTCTCGAATCTGAACTTTTCGGACATGAAAAGGGAGCGTTTACCGATGCCCGTGAGATGCGAAAAGGGCGTTTTGAACTTGCCGACGGCGGTACGCTGTTTCTCGATGAGATCGGGGATATTACCCCCTCACTTCAAGTCAAATTACTGCGTATTTTGCAAGAACAGGAGTTCGAGCGCGTCGGAGGGAATAAGACCATCAAAACCAACGTCCGGCTCGTCGCTGCAACCAACCGAAATCTTGAAGATATGGTGCGCAAGGGGGAATTTCGTGAAGATCTTTTTTATCGTCTCAATGTTATCCCTCTCAATCTCCCTCCGCTTCGTGAACGCTACGAAGATGTGAAACTGCTCGTTGAATACTATCTCCAACGCTTTATGAAAGAACATCGTAAAAACATGCATTTTAGCAAGGGAGCCATGGAGGTATTGCTCGAATATCCCTGGCCTGGAAATATCCGTGAACTTCAAAATACCATGGAGCGAATCGTCCTCATCTGTCCCAATGGAGAACTTCAACCGGAGATGCTCAACCATGTATTGCCATTTAACTACCAAAAGCTCTATATGCAAAGTAAACCAGTACCAGTCACTTCAACAGTTTACATGAGTGCACCCACTCCTCAAACAGAAGTTCCAACAAGCAAACCGATGACAACCAAAAACCTCCATGAACTCGAACGCGAAGCCATTATCCAAGCTCTAGTCGATTCACATGGCATCCAGACCAAAGCGGCACGCCTTCTTGGGATGACCGCTCGCCAGATCGGGTATAAGATCAAGCAGTACGGAATAGAGATTTAAGGAATAATCCTTAATCCCCCAATCGTTTCGCTACCATTTCCGAGGGAAACTTTTTCACCGCAGGTTCTATAAACCATTTCTCTCCGTTACCAAGCTCTACTTCGCCGCCCCATTTATCCTCCGTATCAAATTCTACTTTTACAATCGTCTCTTCCATATCTTTTTTGGCGAAATAAAAGGATATTTCCTTTTTTGAATCGACGCGTAACATTACTTTTGCCATTGTGTACTCCTTATTTTATTATTTGAACGCCATCGGAATACATCCCGATCAGCTACGTTAACACTAAGTTTCCTTCGGCAGGAAGCCCGAATGCATAAACGCCTATTAAATTCATCACCTATAGGGCGTGAAAAAACTTCCTAATCCGATACAACCAATCCGAAGCAAGATGCCCTTCAAACGTGATGCGCATAAATGTCCCCGCCAAACGGCGGATGATGGTGTTGACCTGATAATCACGATCATTGGTATCGGGGAAATCTTCGCGGTAATGACTTCCGCGACTCTCTTCCCGCGCCATTGCCGACATCACCATGGCTTCCGCAACGCTTAGAGAGTTACGAAACTCGATGATCGACATCAGTTCGACATTATTGGTGCGCTCTTTGTTGACACAACACAGACCCGATGACATTTTCATCAGATAATGGACGTACTCAAGGGTATTTGCCAATGAATCATGGGTTCGAAACACCCCCGCATTTTTGTAAAGATTATTCCCCAGATTTCGGCGCATCGTATTGATATTAAAACGGTTTTCTCCCTCTATGATCCCGTCAACATAGCGCAATTCTTTCGCCACTTGTCCATAATCTATCGGATGAAATTTTCCTTTTTTTGCCGCTTTGGCCGCATTTATCCCGGCAATTTTGCCAAAATATGCCCCTTCCAACAGGCTATTTCCCCCCAAACGGTTCGCACCATGGGCACCGCTGTACGCACACTCACCGCAGACAAAAATGTTATCGATGTCGCTGGAGGTATCATCGCGAGACCAAATTCCCCCCATTGTATAGTGGGCTGAGGGTGTTATGGGCAGAAGTTCGGTGAGGATATCGATCCCTGCACCGTTAAGTGCATGTTTACGGGCAGAAGGGAGTTTTTTGTCGATCAATTCTTCTCCCAAATGGCGAAAATCAAGATAGACTTTATGCCCAGCCAACTGATGACGAACAATATCACGAGAAAGTTTGTCTCGGGTTTGGAGTTCATCGGTAAACCGCCATCCGTTTTCATCGACGATACTTGCCCCCTCACCACGTGCCGCTTCGCTGATAAGGGTACCGCTATTAAGTAACGTCGTTGGATGAAACTGAACAAATTCCATGTTCACCAAACGCATTTTGGCTCGCAGGGCTAGGGCTTGTAAATCACCGCTGGATTCTTGAGAATTGGTCGAATGTCCCCGATAGATTCCCGCATATCCACCGCCTGCAAGCACCAACGATTTACAGGCGAAAGCAATCACGGCACTATCACGACGGCGTAACATCGTAATCCCGGAAAGCTTCTCATTAAACGTCGCGATACTAAGGACAAGGTGATTTGAAAAGATCTTTACCCCCTCTTTTTTGCACTGAGCAAAAAGGGTCTGCGTGATGGATGCTCCCGTTTTATCGGCGATATAGCACGTCCGTTTCGCCTTCGTTCCGCCAAAAGGGCGTTGCGCTACTGAACCGTTGTCTTGAACATCAAACTCAACCCCCATTTTTTGGAGGTCCTCTATGATCTCTTCGGCGCCCACAACCATCCCACTTACCGCAGAAAAACGTGCCAGCTTATCGGCTCCATTTAAGGTGTCGGAAATATGCTCTCGACAACTATCATGACGAGTGGTTTTCAAAACCGCATTGATCCCCCCCGATGCGACAGCGGAGTTGGAACGAAGCGGTGTACTTTTGGAGATAAGGGCAACATTGCGTCCGGTACGCCTTGCATAAAGCGCCGCGTACAATCCCGATATACCGCTGCCGACAACGATGACGTCATACAGCATAGCTATCTCGCATGAGCGTATTCATCGCCTCGGTTGAAGCATTGGGAGCATAAGCTAAAATTGCATTATCCGTGACATGGGCAGGATCAACTGTGCCAAAAATCGCCGTAATCGCACCAGCACTTCGGGCGAACTGCAACGCACTCGCCACATCACTCAGTTCAGTCGTATTCATCAATTCCCCGATCTTCGATGCAAAAGGCCGCTTAAAAAGATTTTTTTGCAACAGCGGGGATGATCCCAAGAAACTAAGATCAAAACGTGCGCAGGCATGCATCAACGGATAATAAAACCCGTCTTCACACTGCTGATTGGCATAGCCGTAGGCATGAGGCTTCGCCATATTAAACGGACTTTGGAGGTATTTAAAACCATGATTTTCACCCCCGACACGACGCGCGATTTCAACGACTTTGCCCAGAGATATGTACTCCAAGTGGTCTTCTTCGTACAAAAATCCATTCCAAGCAGCAATCCCGTATGCACCGATTTTATTTTCAGCTCTAAGTTCTTCAAATAGGGTAAATGCGGCCTCAATGCGACCATAAAAGGTCTCTTGATCAACATATCCAAGTTGCGTTTCAGGATTGTGGAGAAAGAAAATATCGATCGTCTCAAGTGAGAGATTTTTCAACGACTGCTCACAGCTCCAGCGCAAATAGGCGGGGGTCATACAGTGCTGATCGATGACGATCTCTTCTTTGCTCGACAATCCTGTATTGATCAGATTTTCTTGTATCCAGCCATAGGGATTGCCCGGAAACGGGAAATCTAACGGGATAAATCCACCTTTGGAAGCGATGATCACCTCTTCACGTTTTATCTCCCC
>DASUNE010000088.1:0-20387 GCA_036277315.1 Sulfuricurvum sp. | reverse complement strand
AAGTAGAATATTTTGCTTGAATCTCTTTTTCTGCATCTGTTTTTGGCTCTTCCGGATAATCAGGAAGATCATACCCTTGAGACTTCAATTCTTCAATACATGCTTTCAACTGTGGAATAGAAGCTGAGATGTTAGGAAGTTTGATGATGTTACCATCCGGTTGCAATGCAATCTTGCCCAATTCTGCTAGATTATCAGGGATACGTTGAGCATCTGTCATTCTCTCTGGAAACGTTGCAATAACGCGACCTGCTAGTGAAATGTCACTTGTGACGACTTCAACGCCTGCGGCTTGCGTAAACGCATTTACGATTGGAAGTAGCGAGTATGTCGCCAGTGCCGGAGCTTCATCAATTACTGACCAAATGATTTTTGACATCAGGTTCTCCTATTTTTTTGTATAAAAGAATGATAACACTTCGGTTCAACATTTTTACTATTTACACCTCTAATGAACGTCTAAAACGTCACAAGTGTTTCATTTTGTAGCATTAACTATGTTCTTATGGTGTGTAGAAAAGTAACTACTATAAATATGCTCACCATTTTTTCCACGAACAAAATAAAGATAATCAGTACGTTTTGGATGCAAGGCAGCCATCAATGCCTCATAACTGACATTGCACACAGGAAACTCTGGCAAACCTCGTTGTTTGTAGGTATTGTAGGATGTTTTATCACTGCGTATTCGTGCTGCCGTAACTTTTTGATGAGAGAATTCTCCGTAATTCAATGTCCCGTCCATCTGTAATCTCATGTTTTTTGCCAGTCGATTTTGGATGACCGAACTTACCATCGGCATATCGTCTACCGATGCCGCTTCTTTTTGTATAACCGACGCAAGTGTTACAATATGTAACCATTTTTCTTTATCGTAACTACCGGTAAGCTCTATAGAGAGCTTTTTATGCTTCTTCATCGATTGTTCTAAAAGAAATTTTATGATTTGCTCTTCATTACTGTCCTTTGGGATACTGTACGTCTCAGGAAAAAACATCCCCTCCGGGATCTCCTCCATCTGATCGTAGATGTCATGAAGTTTTTGGGCATCCAAGGAGAGTTGTTTTGAGAGTTGATCGAAAAAAACCGTGGTCGTTTCACCAGGGATCAATGTAACCTCATGTGTTGCTGCTTTTGCTGTTGTAAGACGATACAAAAATTCAATGCGCGTAAGATTCTCTTCTTTAAGATCAACCCACCCTTGTTGAGGATGACCCATGAGTCGAAGAATAAAAGCGTCCATTTTATAAAGGTTAACCCCTTCTGATTGAAGATGTGCTATACTTTTAAAGACAGATCCTTGTGGAATATAGACAATTTTCGGTGATGTTACGGATGTAAATAGGTAGCTCATGAACGATAAAATTATCATCAAAATAATTACAAAAATCCATTTAAAACTACTCTTTTTTTTCAGTTTTCTTTTTTTGATTGCTTTTTTCGGCGTTGTTCTCTTAATTGAAGGTGTTACCATTTCTCATCTCAATGTTGGGGATATTATACTGGAGAAAGTATACCTAAAATGGGATAATAGACTTCATATCAAGGCGTCACTCATTGATTTAAGCGGTCTGAAAAGCGACAATGAGCCCATTACACTCAAACCTCTTAAACACTTCCCACAGGGTATACGGCAAGCAGAAAAATGGATTGCTTCTATTGACATAGAGGCAATCCGTTATAAAAAATCGTCGGTTTCACTTCACTATACAAAACATCAAAAAGGGAGTATAGTCGTTCATGCTGGCAGTACTACAGTGCATGGAGAATTCACATTAACCCCGGAAATACTCCATCTCACACTTATATCCCCCAAAACCTCCTCCAATCAAATAGATGGAGAGCTTTTCCTTGATATTCCACGTCAGACCTTTACCTTCACTACCTCTTTGGCCTTGTCAAACACTCCGATCATTCGAGGCTTCGGACGCGGAAATCAAACCAGACTCTTTCTAAAAATAAGTGCGGATGAATCCTTTAAAAAGCTGGATGAAGTGATTGACTTTGTTCAGCTCGATCCGATCATACGTCCCTGGGTCGTCCAATATGCCCAATTTCAATCGGCTACATTACAATCATGTGAAGGAAATTTTCTCTACGATTCACCCCAAGATCTTCTCAATAGCCTCAATATTCATGCAACGGCAACCCATGCCCAGTATACCTTCGATCCCATGATTGCTCCCATCAAAGCAAAGGATGTAGATGTTTATTTTCAAAAAGGAAAACTGCACATCATCCCTCACCATGGAATTTTTTATACGCTTCCAACACAAAACAGTCGTCTATATATCGATTTTTCCACACCGCAGACAATGCTAAAAGCCCATATTCTCTCATCGCAAGGGCAGCTGAATGATGATATTTTATATTTATTGAACCATTATAAAATAAAGGTGCCCATACGTCAAAACAGAGGAATAGCCAAAGTCGATCTCAAGCTTAGTATCAATTTACATACACTTGACACAACGGCCAAAGGGCAATTTACACCAAGTGCATCTGAAATCGAGCTCAGTGGATTTGTTTTTAAAACAAACGGCGGTACCGTCAATCTTGATGGAACAAGAGTAGAATTCGATGGATTTGATGCACGCTATAAGAACCTTGCTTACGCTAAAGTCAAAGGGAGTCTTGATGCTTCAAAGCATAGTGGTCACGTTCAAATAGATCCCTATTTTTGTACTCCGACAGGCAGTGCAAATGAAGTGTCGTTATCAAACGCATCCGATCTGCCCCGCATAACCTATCTCATTAATCCCACCCAAGATACGATAAAAATTTCGCCCTCTTCTTGGAGTTTTTTTGGAGAAACACTCCATCTAGAGCCTTTGAGAATTCCTTTTGATTTTGAAAAACGTGACGGTGTTATACCGACCCTTCCATTTTCTATACCCAACAAACTTCTAGGATCTGTCTCCGGTAAATTTTCTGAAAAAAATTGGTCTTTAACGCTTCGTCTTGATCACGTCGATATCAGCAATGTTAAACTTTTAAAAGCACCGTTTTATCTTCACATGAATCCTAAAAATGCGGATATACTCTTCACCTCTTCCGTCCAATCATTGTGGGAAGTAGGCGGACAGTCTATTGTTTTTTCCCCTTTTTCTGTTTTGAATACCTACGATTCAATGATATTTAATAATGCAAATATGCATCTAAAAGATCAGTTTTCCGCCAATCTTTCCGGAAAATATCACAAAATCAGCAAGCAAGGTTTTCTAGAATTAAACGAGATAAAAGCCATCAATCCACGTATAGCGCACTATATCGATACAGACCGAACACAAAGTTTATCCATTGATGCTTCTAAATCCGATTTGATCTTCCATTCGCAAAACCTGGGGATTAATCTAAGTAATACTCTTAATGGATGGAAAATGGAGATTCCGGATATCTCGCTTTTAAGTAAAAATTCCCCGCTTTTATCCTATTATGAGATCGATCACGGAAATATCACTCTTAATTTTAGCCCTGATAATAAACGCATTACCTTTAATGGCGTTATTGACTATCCCTATCATCTTATGATTGTCAATAAAAAATCTCTTTCAAGCTATCACTTCAGCGGCTCTCACACGAACGACAAAACCTTTATACGGGTCAATGACAGACTAAATATCACCAATGACAATGCTATTACCATCCGCGCGAATAATATGGCCATCAATGGACGTGAATTATTACGCTGGCTCTCTTCCAATAAAAAAAGTTCCCTTGAGGACAATGCCTCAAAAAGTTTAAAACCTATCCATATCAATGCCACAAATATCTATCTTAATCTAATGGATAACAGAAAGATATTGGCAGACAATCTCACTGCGACCCTACACTCCAATGAGCTGGAGGGACGTTTGACGTTTGAGCATGGTTCGGCGGATTTTATGATGAAAGACTCTTACTTTTACGCCGAAGGGGGAGGGTTTAATGATCGTTTTATGGAAAATCTGTTTGCTTTTAGTGATTTTAACGGGGGAAATCTCTCATTTAAGATTTTTGGAAGAGCAGAAGTATTTGAGGGGGTCATGCGCATTGATGATGCAACCCTTAAAGAGTACAAAGTACTCAACAATATTCTCTCCTTTGTCAATACGATTCCCTCATTAACAACCTTTTCCCTTCCGAATTTCAATCAAAAAGGTCTTTTTGTAAAAGATACTTATGCCCATTTTACGTACCAAAACCATCTCTTCAATATCGATAACATTACCCTTAATTCTCCTGAATTAAAGATAGCCGGCAATGCTCAAGCCAATGTGATCGACGATACGCTCAATGGAACATTAACGCTCAAAACGGATTTAGGCTCAGCGCTTGGGAAAGTACCCATGGTGGGTTATATCTTACTGGGTGATGACGGCTCTATTAGCACCACTCTTAATCTGAAAGGGAAACTGAGTGATCCTGTTGTGGAAACGGCTATGGTGAAAGAGATTGTGACCGCTCCGTTTAATATCCTCAAACGAACGGTAACGTATCCATTTTTATGGATGATGGAGGATGAGAAAAAAAGGTAACCTACTCGTTTCTTAAAACCGTCAAAACATCCACATCGGCCGCTTTTTTCGCCGGATACCATGCCGACAATAAAACAATCACAAAGGCACCGATGATGATAGAAAAGAAATCAATCAGGGTTAAATCCAGCGGAAGTGTCGATGTAGGATAAACGTCCGCAGGAAGAGAAATAATATCAAAGGTTCCCAGTATCCATATTCCAAAAAAGCCTAATAGCGAACCTGTGATAATTCCCAGTGTTCCGATAACTACCCCTAAAATCAAAAATACTTTTTTGACCTCTTGCTTGGATGCTCCAAGAGAGATAAGCAAAGCTATCTCACTGCGGCGGTTCATAACCGTCATCAAAAGCGAGGAGATGATGTTGATCGCAGCGATTAGGATAATGAGCATCAGGACAATAAAAAGAGACATTTTTTCCATCTTTAACGCGGCAAAAAAGTTTCCGTTATCTTCCCACCAACCACGAATGGAGACAGAATCACCCAGTACCGCTTTAATTTTTAAAATATCTATTTCAGGATTAAGAGAATGAACGTGGATTCCATCGTACAGTCCCTCAGGGATACCCAGGACTTTTTGCATGGATTCGATGGAGGTGTAGGAGTAACCTTTGTCGTAAGCGCTTAATCCTGAGTCAAACGTGCTCGTCACAGAAAAACGTTTCATCTTAGGCGTCATCGAAATACCGCCCGGCTCAAGCTGTGTAAAGATATAGGTAAGTTTATTGCCCTTTGAAATCGTATACTCTTCAAGAAGCGCTTTGCCGGTCATCACTTCAAATCCTGTCGGAACATGATCTTTAAGACCCAAAGCAACGATATCGTTCACCGCTGCTTCACGTTTAAAATCTACCCCAAAAAGATATCCCCCCTCCAACATTGTGTCATAACGGCACAAAACTGATGAGTTCAAATAAGGGCTGAAAGAGAGTTCGGGAAATTTTTTTTCCAACGAGTGGAGAAGATGTTCATTGACTTCACCAAAAAATTTGGGCTGAATTGTGAGAGGATAGTTCATCACGGTGAGTTTTTTCTTGAACTCATTATCAAACCCGTTCATAAGGGCCATGGCAATGATAAGTACCATCACCCCAAGGGCGATTCCGCTGAAGGCTAAAAGAGCAGAGAGGAAGATAAACGGCTGTTCTTTATCAAAGCGTAAAAAACGTTTGACGAGGTAGCTAACGATATTCAAGAGGCAAAGACCCCTTTTTTAGGTCCTGACTTACCGCAACAGTTTTTATACTTTAATCCGCTTCCGCAGGGACAATCGTCATTGCGTGAAACTTTCGTGCTTTCCAATGCAGAGGGGGCACCGCTTAAAGACATTTGAAGCTCTTCTTGACGTTTTTGAAGCTCCATTTGATGGGCTAACGCTTCCGCTTCTTCGGCTGCATTGTCAACTCTGAAACGTATTACATGAAGCGTTTTAACCGTGTCAAATTTAATAGCACCCACAAGCTCCGTAAAGAGATTGTAGCTCTCTTTTTTATACTCGACCAACGGATCTTTTTGGTTGTATGCACGAAGACGGATTCCTGTTTTCATGCTGTCCATTTGATACAAATGTTCACGCCATGCCGTATCGAGTGTTTTAAGATAAATCTCTCTCTCGATTGCTGAGCGCGTTGCTGTATCGATGGGAGACATCTTCTCTTCATAATCGGCTTTGAGCTGACCGTAGACATGCGCCACTAAACTATCATAGGAGAGTTCAGTGATTGTATCAAAATCAACACGGATGCTAACCTCTTCCACAATACGTTTTTGAAGCTGATCAAGATCCATATCTTCGCTTGGTATTCCGTCATAAATCCCACATTCATTCAGAATTTTATGGGCGTATTCTTGACGGATAGTATCAATTTTAGTAGAAACATCATACGCAGGGTCAAGAAGATCCCCGCGGAACTTATAGACGATTTTACGCTGTTCATTGGCAACATCGTCGTATTCAACGATGTGTTTACGCCCTTCAAAGTGCATGTTTTCGACTTTTTTCTGCGCTTTTTCAACCGCACGCGTTACCATAGCGGATTCGATGTATTCACCATCTTGGACCCCAAGACGCTCCATAATCGATTTAATCTTATCGGAGCCAAAGATACGTAAAAGGTTGTCTTCCAATGAGAGATAAAATTGACTTATTCCCGGATCACCCTGACGACCTGAACGACCGCGGAGCTGATTGTCGATACGGCGGTTTTCATGACGTTCGGTACCGATGATGTACAATCCTCCGAGTGCTTTGATCTCATCGCTGACTTTGATATCTACACCCCGTCCTGCCATATTGGTGGCAATGGTCACAGCCCCTTTTTCACCGGCACTTTTAATGATTTCAGACTCTTGCGTGTGGTTTTTAGCGTTCAAAACCGTATGCGGAATTTTTTCATTTTTAATCAACTGATGCAATTTTTCGGATTTTTCGATGGATGCCGTTCCGATCAAAATCGGCTGTCCCGTAGCGCTGAGCTCTCTGATTTTAGCGATTACCGCATCAAATTTTTCTGCTTCGGTTTTGTAGATCAAATCGTTAAGATCTTTACGAATAACCGGTACATTCGTCGGAATAGAGACAACATCGAGATTGTAAATTTGTGAGAACTCTGTCGCTTCGGTTTGTGCCGTTCCGGTCATACCGGCGATTTTGCCGTACATACGAAAATAGTTTTGAAACGTAATATCTGCCAATGTTTGCGTCTCTTCTTTGATGATAACACCCTCTTTGGCTTCCAGTGCTTGGTGCAACCCTTCCGAATAACGTCGACCTTCGGAAAGACGCCCGGTAAACTCATCGACGATAACGACTTGATTGTCTCTCAAAACATAATCCACATCCACTTCAAAGATGTAATTGGCTTTGAGCGCTTGATCAAGGTGATGCGACAGGGATGCATTTTCGACACTGTAGATATTACCGACTCCAAAAAGCTCTTCCGCCTTGATAATCCCCTCTTCTGTAATCAATATCAGACGGTCTTTTTCTTCTACCGTAAAATGCTCATCTTTTTTCAACGCTTTTGCTACGGCATCGGCGCGGGTATAGTTTTCAAGCGTACGATTGGTCGGCCCTGAGATAATAAGCGGTGTACGTGCCTCATCGATCAAAATCGAATCCACCTCATCAACGATAACAAAAGAGTGGCCGCGCTGAACCATATGCTCTTTCGTATAGGTCATATTGTCACGAAGATAATCAAAACCGAATTCATTGTTGGTACCGTAGGTAATGTCCGCCAAATACTGAAGACGCTTGTTGACAGGATTGTATTCCCCTTCTAAAATAACACCTGTTTCATACCCTAAGAAAGCATACAGTGCAGACATTTCTCCACTATCGCGAGATGCGAGGTAGTCATTGACGGTCACGACGTGGACACCCTTGCCACTCATAGCGTTGAGGGTTACGGCAAGCGTTGCAACGAGGGTTTTACCCTCACCTGTTTTCATCTCAGCGATTCGCCCCTCGTGCAGTACCATCCCGCCGATCAGCTGAACATCAAAATGACGCATCCCAAGGACACGCTTGCTGGCTTCCCGAGTAATAGCAAACGAATCCACCAAAACATCCTCGAATGTTTTTTCTCCTGATCGTACTGATTCTTTCAAGACGCTAAATGCTTCTTGCAAAGCTTCATCGCTCATACTTGCAAAATGAGCTTCGCGAGCATTGATTTGCTCGACACGTTTTGTATATTTTTTGATTTCACGATCGTTTTGAGTTCCGAATATTTTTCCGACTAGCGATTGGAGCATTGATTGCCTTCACATTATGATCTGTATTAAAAAGTTGCCGATTTTATCATATTAGAACTATTGTTTTGGTTAATGACGATTGGATACAATGTCTTACTCAAAAAAAAGGAAAAATATGCGTTTTTTCATCCTCACTCTTTTATCTGCCATCTCACTCTTGGCAGGTCCGAAAGATATTAATTCGTTTCACTCATCCTTTACACAGACCATTATCGATGAGCACAAAAAGAAAATTGTATACAATGGGGAGTTATGGGCAAGTAAACCTCAAAATGCTCTTTGGATGTATAAAAAACCGATTCAAAAAAGTGTTTATATCAGCGGTTCGAAACTGACCCTCATCGAACCGGTTATCGAACAAGCGACCATTCGAACCCTCAATGATGAAATTGATTTTCTCGAAATCATCAAAAAAGCAAAACCGATGAATGCAGCCCATTACACTGCTACGGTCAATGGCCAAACGTATTTCATTGAATTTTCCGGCGATACACTTTCGTCTATTAGCTACACCGATGGATATGAGAATAAGGTCATCATCCAGTTTTTAAATCCTGATACAAATAAGCCCATTGATGCTTCCCGTTTTAAACCCTCTATTCCAACAGGTTTTGACATCATCAGAGGTTAATGATACTCACACGTGGTTAAAAACAGCGGCTCTCCCATGTTTTCCCTCTACACACTGAAATCCTAATTCTTCAAGAGCCTGTTGGAGATCATGTAAATATGATGTACAATACAAAAAAACAAAAGGAGAGAAAATGTGTGTACGTCCTCTTTTATCCTTTCCCCTCTCAATCTTGTTGGGGACATCTGTTTATGCTTCGTCTTATGGATTATCCATCAGCGCAGATACGACACAATTTGATTATTCCGAGACAGCACAAGGGCAGCTACTCGATACCGAAACAAATAATTTCGGAGATATCACCGGGTTTACCCTCTCTTTTGAACCCGATTATCAAGGGTTTTACCTCACGACAAGCTACAGCAACGGCAATACGGACTACATCGGCGCTACAAATATCGATCCGACCTATGGCTCGTTTTTAACAACGACCGAAAATACTCTCCTTAACTACAGTGCCGGCTTCAAAACAACAACCCTCCTGGATCGCTACGGAGAGATAAAAATGCCGTTTAAGATAGGACTGGGTTATCGCGAGTGGGAAAGAGACATTCACAGTACCTACGCTGTCTCGGGAGTGAATGAAATATACGATTGGGGATATCTCGATATCGGTATTGGTTTACATTTTGCCCTTTCACCCGATGCAACACTGGGAATCGATGCCAGCTATCAAACAGCATTCAATGCGCAAATGCGTGAAAATATCTATGGCAATACGTTTGATCTCAATAACGTACACGGATACAAAATAACCGTTCCTTTTGAAATGGTCTTAAACCAATCCATGAGCGCCTTTTTGCAATACAATTATGAATATTGGAATATCAGTGATTCCAACGTCATTGACGGATGGTACGAGCCCGACAGCGAAACGAAAAACCAAACCCTCTCTGCCGGGTTAAAATTCTGGTTTTAAATCAGTCCTATTAACGCCACCAGCAATACCGGTGGTGTAATCACCAATCCCACTTTCATGTATTCTCCCCATCCGATCTTAACCCCTTTTTGAGCCAATACATGCAACCAAAGAAGCGTCGCAAGCGATCCGATAGGGGTCATTTTAGGCCCTAAATTACATCCGATGATATTGGCATAGGCTAAGGCATTGTTTCCCGCTTCCGCTATCGCGATGTCCATGATCATAATGGTGGGCATATTGTTCATCACGGAACTGAGAATGGCAGACAAGAAGCCTGTTCCAATGACCGCATAGACATTTCCCATGCTTTGTAGCTGCGTAATCACTTGGGCAAGATACGTTGTCAATCCGCCATTTTTAAGCCCGTACACGACGACATACAGCCCGATACTAAACCACACCACTTGCCACGGTGCGGCTTTGATCGTCATGATCGGTTTGGTGGCTTTAAAATAGGTCGCAATCGCTAAAAAGATTAATGCACCGCCCAGAGCAAATACCGAGATGGGGAGATGATACGCATCCCCGATAAAATAGCCCACCATCAAAAGAGCTAAGAACCACCAGCTGAGACGAAACATCGTCCTATTTTTGATTGCTGACTCAGGGGTTGCGAGTTGAGTGATATCGATATGTCTTGGAATGTCTTTGCGAAAGTAGATCCACAATACGGCTATCGAGGCAATAATACTAAGCAAATTCGGTAAAAACATCGTTTTGGCGTATTCCCAAAATCCGATGTGAAAATACCCTGCGGTCACGATGTTGGTAAGGTTTGAAATGATCAATGGATTGGAAGCACTGTCCCCGATAAATCCCCCCGCCATCAAAAAGGCGAACATGGAAAGCGGTTTCATCTTCAAATATTTCATTTTTGCCAATACAATTGGGGTGAGTATCAATGCCGCTCCGTCATTGGCAAAAAACGCCGCTACCAATGCACCCAGTATCAGGATATAGACAAACATCCAATGTCCGTTTCCCCCTGAGAGTCGAGCCATTTTCAGTGCTGCCCACTCGAAAAATCCGATCTCATCAAGTACCATAGAGAGGAGGATAATCCCGATAAAGGCCAATGTCGCATCCCACACAATGGAGGTTACCGTGATGACATCCGCAAAACTCACCACACCCAATATAAGAGCCAAAACTGCTCCCCCAACCGCTGTCGTGCCGATTTTCAGCCCTCTAGGCTGCCATATTACTAAAACAAGTGTTGCTAAAAACACCCCTATTGCCAATACCATCATCATTCTCCAAGTCTTAATTGGGGAAATTGTATCATAATATCAATATATCTTGATATATTATTTTTATTTCGTTACACTTTCACAAAAGCAAGGAGTCCTTATGAAACGTTTACATTTACATATCAGTGTCAAAGATTTAGATGAAAGCCGTCAATTTTATACCGCTTTGTTCGGTTCGCAGCCAACAAAAATCAAATCCGATTATCTTCAGTGGCTTTTGGATGATCCGTACATCAATTTCGCGATCTCTACCGGCCGAGCAACTACCGGACTTAACCATTTGGGACTTCAAGTTGAAAATGATGACGAGCTCGAAAAAATAGAAAAACGGCTCATCGATGCAAACATCGCGGGAGAAAAGCAGGAAGTTGCCCAATGCTGTTATGCCTCATCTAAAAAATACTGGGTTCAAGATCCCCAAAGCGTAATATGGGAAAACTACCATACCATGGAACAAATTGAAGTGTTTGGCGGAGACAGTTTTACCGGCGGTATCGGATGCTGTACCCCCAGTTTCTCAGAAAATGGCAAATGGTCAACCGGCGGATGCTCTTAAATTATGGAAATCTTTTTACAAACTGCTGCGGCTCTTAATGACGAAACACGTGTACGTCTCCTCGCTTTTTTGAATCTTCACGGCCCTTTATGTGTCTGTGATTTGCAGGAGAGTTTCGGGATGATACAGTCACGCCTTTCACGTCATCTCAAGATTCTCAAAGAAGCGGGATTTTTACGGGTAAATCGATGCGGTACGTGGGCTTATTACTCCATACGCTCACCGCTTGATCGTTTTCGCAGCGAAGCGTTAGCTGAGATTTCTACGCTGAATATGGCTCTGCCACCACTCATCAAACAAACAGGAGAATGTAAACTATGAAAAATGTGTTAATCCTCTGTACGGGCAACAGCTGCCGCTCTATCATGGCCGAAGCACTCATCAATGCGAAAATGAGTGATTGTGTATTTGCCCAAAGTTCTGGAGTCAAAGCCAGCGGTAAAGTGAATCCCAATGCACAAACGCTATTGGAAGCAAAAGGGTACTGGAAAGAGGAATACCACTCCAAAGTGATCGATACCGTTATCGATACTCCCTTTGATCTCGTCGTCACCGTCTGCGATCACGCTCACGAAACGTGTCCGATGTTCCCAAAAGCAGTCAAAACGATCCATGTCGCATTCGAAGACCCAAGCGGAAAAGAAGTTGAGGAATATACTAAAACACTCGCTTTGATCGAAGAGACACTTTTACCGATCGTCAAATCCGAGTTGTGTGACTGATTATGTGGCAAGAGAGCGTCAACATCCTCGTGTATGAGTGGCTAAAAATGCCGCAGGGAGAGAAACTCTCGGATGCCCTCAATTTTTTTATCTACGATACAGTAAAAATCCTCTTTTTACTTACCACTATTATCTTTGCCGTAACGCTGTTGCGCTCCTATTTTTCGACCGAAAAAGTCAGAGTGTATCTCAGTAAAAAGCACGAATTTACGGGGAACGTTCTCGCAGCGCTGTTTGGGATCATCACCCCATTTTGCTCATGTTCGGCGATTCCCCTCTTTTTAGGTTTTTTACAAGCACGTATACCGTTGGGTGTGACGTTTAGCTATCTGATCTCTGCTCCACTGAATAATGAAATCGCCATCGCGATGCTATTGACGATGTTCGGATGGAAAGTCGCGGCGTTGTATATCGGATTTGGATTACTGGTTGCCATCATCGGCGGTATCGTCATCGGACGCCTCGGACTTGAAAAAGAGATTCTCATCGAGGTAAAACCGATTGAGGGTGAAATAAATATTGATGAAGAGCTAATTACTTTTAACACAAGACTCAAAGACGCCTATGACTATACGCTCGATATTCTCCGAAAGATTTGGCTGTATGTTCTAATCGGTGTCGGTGCGGGAGCATTTATCCACGGCTATGTCCCTACGGAGTTTATTACCTCGATCGCGGGCGGGGACAATCCATTCGCGGTACCTCTGGCGACACTGTTGGGAGTACCGATGTACTCCAATGCCGCAGGTGTCATGCCGCTCATCGAAGTGCTCACATCCAAAGGGATGCTGATGGGGACCGCCCTGTCGTTTATGATGGCGATCACCGCCCTCTCATTACCAGAAGCGATGATCCTTAAACGTATCATGAGCCTCAAACTCATCGCTATCTTTTTTGGAACGGTAACACTGGGTATAATCGGTGTCGGATATCTGTTTAATGCACTATTATAGGAGAAACTCATGAAAATCGAAATTTTAGGAACGGGATGCAGTAAATGCAAAACCCTCGAAGAAGCAGCAAAACAAGCGGTGGCCCAAAGTGGTCAATTCGCCCAGATCGAAAAAGTCGAAGATATTATGAAGATCATGGAATACGGCGTGATGAGCACCCCTGCTCTGGTCATCGATGGTAAAGTTATGAGTACCGGAAAACTGCTCAGTGTGGATGAAATCGTTGAACTGATTAAAGCACATCAGCTATAATCGATAATATCATTTAAAGAAACTTCATGCACATTAACTCATTTTTCAAAAACCTCTCAAGCGACCAACGCCGGGTTTCATTGGTCATCCTACTAAACATTCTTATCGTTATCATTGAAAGCACCGTCGGTGTCATCAGCGGGTCTCTTGCACTGCTCTCCGATGCGTGGCATAACCTCAGTGATGTCCTCGCTCTCGTCGTAACGGCGATTGCTCTAGGGCTTGGAGCACGCGCTGCAACGTCTACGATGACCTACGGCTATGTGCGAAGCGAGATGATGGCGACGTTTATCAACGCCGGTTTTTTATCCCTCTTGATGATATGGGTAGCCGTTGAGGCAATCGATCGGCTCATGCATCCCATCCCTGTGGATGGATGGCTGACGATGGTGACAGCAGGAATCGCATTGGTTGTCAATACGGCCAGCGCCATCATTTTGGGTGGACATGAACATACCCATAATCACGATGAAAACGACGATACCCACCATCACCATGATCTCAATGTCCGTGCCGCTTTTTGGCACATGGCAAGCGATGCGATTCTCTCTCTTTCGGTCGTACTGGGAGGAGCTGCAATGATTGCTTGGGGGATACCGTGGATCGATTCGGTTCTCTCACTTGTATTCGCCGCAGTGATTTTGATCGCCAGTGCAAAACTGATCTCACAATCCTTTTCCAGCCTCATGGATCGCGCTGATCCAAAAAAACTTGCTAAATTCTCAGAAATTATTATGAGAAATCCACGGGTTTTGGAAATACATGATGTCCATCTCATCCGCCCTTCCAGCCGTGAACACTATTTTTCAGCGCACATCGTACTAGAGGAGACATTGACTCTCTTCCAGGTGGAGCAAATTATCGAGGAACTTCGTCATGACCTAGCCCATGCCGGAGCGACACATATCCTCCTTCAGCCCGAAACACATAAATATTCCGGAGAAAATAACGTCCATTGCAATGGGCATAGTCACCATCATCATGACAAACACACCCATCACTAAGTTATTATCAATCTCATAAATTAAACACTCTGCGGTGCTATAATAAATTTTATTATCTTTGTAACGGGAGGTTGTCATGGAAACAAATGTATTGGACATAGCAGCATTACACGTCACCGTAGATACAAAAGAGATTATCAGAGGCATTGACCTTACGATTAAAAAAGGGGAAGTACATGTCCTCTTCGGCCCAAACGGTTCGGGTAAGTCCACGCTTCTATGCGCTATTATGCAATTGCCGGGTTTCTCCCTCACCCAAGGAAACATACGCATACACGGTACCGATATTGCAGGGCTTAGCACTGATGCCATTGCCAATCTCGGGGTCGGTATGTCCTTCCAGCATCCTCCCAAAATCAAAGGGGTAACTTTGGTCCGTTTCCTCACAGCCATCAATCGATCCGATGATATTGACCATGCCATCAAAGCGCTCAATATGGAACCGTTTTTAAACCGAGAGCTTAATGTCGGGTTTTCCGGAGGGGAACTTAAACGGGCCGAAATTTTAAAACTCTATGCCCAAAGCCCCGATCTCCTCCTCATCGATGAACCCGAATCAGGGGTCGATATCGAAAACATTGGCGTTATATCCAACGCGATCAATACGATACTGCAAAAAGAGTCGCCGATGGCGTCACGCGACCGCTCAGCACTTATTATCACCCATACTGGAAACATATTAAACACGATCCATGCCGACGTCGGCCATGTCTTCATGGACGGAAAGATCATCTGCAGCGGAAACCCTCTGGATATCATGGAGGATATCAAAAAAAACGGATTTTCGGGCTGCATCCGATGCATCAATGATCGAAAGGAGAAAAAATGAGCTCCTACAATAAACCGACCCTGCAGGCGATGAAAAACGTCGCCTACAATCTTGGAGAGGAAAAATCGGCCACCTTTTTTGCCCGCGATACAAAGATACTTGATGCCCATTCGTCGACGAGTGCGGTCGAAATACTCCCGATTTCAGTCGCTTTGAAAAAATACCCGTGGCTGAGGGAACTCAGTTACTCTCTTGTCCGATCCGATCAGGACGAGTATGTCGCTCAAGTCGCCAGGGACAGTGCCAACCTCGGCTATTTTATCCGTGTCCGAGCAGGGGAAAAAGTCATCCTCCCCGTCAACACCTGCTATCTGATCGACGCCAACCGTTTTACCCAATGCACCCATAATATCGTCATCGCCGAAGAGGGATCGGAGTTTCATCTCATCAGCGGATGCGCGAGCAACGCCCACATCGAGTCGGGGCGTCACATCGGCGTAAGCGAATTTTTTATCGGTAAAAATGCCGTCGTCACCTCTACTATGGTCCACAGCTGGGGCAAAGAGGTCGAAGTATTTCCCCGCACCGCCGTCCATATCGAAAAAAATGGGAAATTTGTCTCCAGTTATGTGGCGCTTGGGAACGTCAAAAGTGTCCAGATGGACCCCATCGCCATCATTGAAGAAGGAGGTCTGGGGGAATTTTATTCGGTCATCTACGCTCCTGAGGGGTCGGTCTTCGATGTCGGATCGACCGCACTGCTAAACGGCGAAGGTGCTTCGACACAGATGGTCAGCCGTGTCGTCTCTGCCGGCGGTCATGTCCTCACACGGGGAAAAATAATCGGGGAAAAATCGGGCGGACGAGGGACAATGGCGTGCAACGGGCTGCTTCTGAGCGACAAAGGGTTCATCCACGCGATCCCCGAACTGGTAGGGAAAAATCCCAATCTGGAACTCTCCCACGAAGCGAGCGTGGGGATGATTTCCAAAGAGGAGCTGGCCTATCTGATGGCATCGGGAATAGACGAGGAGCGGGCCAAATCACTGATCATCGAAGGGTTTTTGGACCTGCATATCCCCTCTCTCCCCGAGTATCTTCAGCGCCAGATCAATACCCTCGTTCAAGAGACGAAATTCTCTGATACGCTGTAATTATAAAGGGTAGATATCTTCGTTTGGTTCATCGCCGATGATCAGATGGGAGACCTGCTGACTCATAATGTCATTTTCAATCATGATGTTGGTAATCCCCAGTTCAGCAATGATGTTTTTTTCATGTTGAGAGTGTACTTTTACGATGATTTTTGTGTTATCGATAAATTGCTGAACGATCTGACATACATGATACAGTTTTGCCGGATTGTCAATGGCAATGATGACGTATTTTGCCCTCTTGATATTTGCTTTTTTTAGAACCTCTTTTTTAAGTGCATTCCCAAAAATCGCCGGTTCCCCCATTTTTTGGATGAGATGAAAGGTATTGATGTTGTTTTCGATTGCCAGATAGAACTCACCCTTTTCTTTGAGTGCTTTTGCCACATTACGGCCAAATTCACCGAATCCTAAAATGACAGTGTGATCATTCAACTCATCGGATTCAATCGCATTTTCACTTTCATTATCATCTTCGTGACTTAAAAACATATCGGTGAGAGGTGTCAGATGTTTTAAGATGATGGGAGTGACAATCATGGAGAGGACGATAGTAGCAATCATCATTTGAGAATAAGGGTGTGCTATGAGATCACTCGAACGTGCCAACTCCAAAATTGCCAGTGAAAACTCTCCGATTTGCAAAAGACTTAAAGCCGTTTTTAGACTGACTCTTTTACTCTCATTGATTCTTAAAAGCCCGAATATGATGATAAATTTTAAAAACATCACCCCGACTAAGAGGATAAGAATCCAATGAAATTGCAAGATCAAGGAGAGAACGTCGATTTGCATCCCAACTGTGATAAAAAATATCCCAAGCAATAAATCTCTAAAAGGGATCAAGTCTGCTTCCGCTTGATATTTGTACTTCGTTTCAGCGATCAGCATACCGGCTATAAATGCCCCTAATGAATATGAAAAGCCAAAAGAATGAGCTACATACGATGCCCCGATGGCTAAAAACAAAACACTTCCCACGAAAAGCTCATCCGAATTCGTTTTGATGATTTGGGTTAAAAACGGCTCTAAAAGGTATTTTCCAACCACCCACAAAAATCCTAGCAGCAAAACGGCACTTATGAGCATATTCATCAACACCGAAGAGATATTATCGGTGCTGTTGCTCATAAAACCGATTATGAGTAAAATAGGGATGACGGCAATATCTTGCATAATCAAAATACCCAGCGATCTCTGCCCGTGTCGACGATTGATCTCACCGCTTTCGTTTAATAGTTTTAGAACAATAGCCGTTGACGAGAGGGAAATAACGAGAGAAATAATAAATGCAGAGTTTTGATCCAACCCAAGAACGTAATAACCCAGGACATAGACCAAGGAAGATGTAATGACAATTTGGAGCGTTCCGGTTACAAATACCTCGTTGCGCATCCGTTTTAAATGCGCCAATGAGAATTCAAGACCGATCGTGAACATCAAAAAAACAACCCCGAATTCCGCTATTTTTTTCAGATCCTCATTGCTGATGGCATCATGTAAATTAAATGCATACGCGATGGCGGTACCGGTTAGTATGTATCCTATGATCGTGGGCAACTGTATTTTTTTTATAAATATGTTAATGATCAGCGATGCTAAAAGGGTGGTTACAATAATCGTTAGCACACGGTCTCCTCACTCAATGTAGGTTGGTTACTGTATCAAATAGGACCTAATGAGGACTAGTGTCCCCCCATCACCTTATTGATCTCGGAAGGCTTGTCATGGATACCAAAACGGTCGATAATCGTTTTGCTTGCTCTATTTTTCCCCACAACCTCTACCTCTTTTCCCATTTTACGCAATTTTATGACCGCTTTATCGAGAGCATAAACAGCGGATATATCCCAAAAATGTGCACGGGTCACATCGATGATGACGTTTTTCACCTCTTCTTTATAGTCAAACGCATCCCTAAAACGGTCTGCTGAATTAAAGAAAACTTGTCCGATAAACTTATAAACACGGGTACTGCTCGTCTCTTCGAAAGATTTTTCACAATACATAAAGTGGCTGATTTTATTGGCAAAGAAAAGGGATGCGAGCAATACTCCCGTTAAGACTCCAAGCGCCAGATTGTGCGTCCAGACAACGACGATGACCGTAGAGATCATCACGATATTGGTTGAAAGAGGCAGGGTTTTTAACCCTTTGACCGATGCCCAGTTAAAGGTTCCGATCGAGACCATGATCATGACCGCAACCAATGCCGCCATCGGAATGATTTTTATCAAATCACTCATAAAGACGACCATGATGAGAAGTAAAATCCCTGCCATAAGGGTTGAGAGACGACCGCGACCGCCCGATTTAACATTAATGACGGATTGCCCTATCATCGCACATCCAGCCATTCCGCCGATACACCCTGAAGCGATGTTAGCGATCCCCTGCCCTTTGGCTTCACGGTTTTTATCACTGTCGGTATCGGTCATATCATCTACGATGGTGGCGGTCATAAACGATTCGAGTAATCCTACCACGGCAAGTGCGGCTGAATAGGGAAAAATAATCGATAATGTCTCGAAATTGAGTGGGACTTCCGGCCACAAAAAAATCGGCAAGGTATCCGGTAATGCCCCCATATCACCCACGGTGCGTACATCGATGCCCATCGCTACCGTCACTGCAGTAAGGGTGACGATGGTCACCAACGGAGAGGGGATGAGTTTCCCCAATTTTGGAATATACGGAAAAAGATAGATAATAGCCAAACCTGCTGCCGTCAATGCATATACGTACCATGTCACATTCGTAAGTTCAGGCAGCTGCGCCATAAAGATCAAAATCGCCAATGCGTTTACAAATCCGATCACGACGGTGCGTGAAACGAAACTCATCAAGCTTCCCAGTTTCAAATATCCGGCAACTATCTGTAAAACACCCGTCAGCAATGTGGCCGCTAAAAGATACTGCAATCCGTGCTCTTTAACAAGCGTCACCATCAACAGCGCCATAGCACCTGTCGCTGCGGAAATCATCCCTGCACGTCCTCCGACAAAGGCTATTACCACTGCGATACAAAACGAGGCATACAGTCCCACTTTCGGATCAACGCCGGCGATAATAGAAAAAGCAATCGCTTCTGGGATCAGTGCGAGGGCTACAACAATACCGGCGAGAACATCGCCTCGGATATTGCCAAACCACTCTTCCTTGGATGACATCAATAACATTTATTTCCTTAGAATATTTGATAAAAGTTACAAGATTTTAGCAAAAACGACCTAAACAAGGGGTAAAATGAGTGTTTACATTCATATCCAAATGAGATCAATGAAACTCTTATCTCTAAATCGCAATGTACTTGCATTGGGCGCCAACAGCTTTTTTACCGATTTTTCTACGGAGATGATTCTTCCCCTGTTGCCACTGTTTCTGGATCGTTTTTTGCACGCGTCGAAAAGTGAAATCGGTCTGATCGAAGGGATGGCGGAACTGGGGGTTGCCTTGCTCATCGCCCTCTCAGGATTTTATTCGGATCGTCTGGGACGACGAAAAGGGCTTACGGTCTTCGGGTATGGTCTCTCCAATTTGATTAAACCTCTCGCATTTTTTGCCCATACAACAACCATGATTGCCACCATCCGTATCGCGGATCGTTTGGCTAAAGGGATTCGAGTCGCACCCCGTGATGCACTGATCAGTGCCTCGACGCCCAAAGAGATCAGCGGATTTGTATTCGGATTTCATAAAATGATGGACGGGGCAGGAGCACTGGCCGGAGCATTGACCGCATTTGGAGCCTTATGGTTTTTGGGAGAGAGTGAAGCCACCTTTCGTACCGTTTTTGCCCTCAGTCTCATCCCCGGACTTATTTCCATGGCGATTCTCATCTTTTTAGTGACCGACACCCCTTTTACCCCCTCCAAAGAACGCCGTTTTCGCCCCG
>DASUNE010000087.1:0-9286 GCA_036277315.1 Sulfuricurvum sp. | reverse complement strand
TTCGGCGGGCTGTAATTGCCAACTCCAAGATTCCCATCGGAACGGTCCCTATCTATCAGATTTTGCACGATGTGAACAACAAAATCGAAGATTTGAGTATCGATGTTATGTTGGAAGTATTGGAGCGTCAAGCGCAGCAAGGGGTAAGTTATTTTACGATCCATGCAGGTTTTTTACTTGAAACGATGCCCAAAGTAGCCAAACGGAAAATGGGAATTGTCAGCCGAGGCGGATCATTGATGGCAGCATGGATGATGCACTATCATCGTGAGAATCCATTTTTCACGGCGTACGATGAGATTTTGGATATTTGCGCCCGTTATGACGTCTCTCTTTCTCTCGGGGATTCACTTCGTCCGGGATGTTTGGCCGATGCCTCCGATGAAGCACAGTTGAGTGAACTCAAAGTGCTTGGAGAATTGACCCTTCGTGCATGGGAAAAAAATGTTCAGGTCATGATCGAAGGTCCAGGACACGTACCTCTCAATCAAATCGAGCGTAACATGAAAATTCAACGTGAATATTGTCATGAAGCACCGTTTTATATTCTCGGACCTTTGGTTACGGATATTGCCGCGGGATACGATCATATCAGTTCGGCAATCGGTGCCGCGGTCGGAGGATGGCATGGGGCATCGATGTTGTGCTACGTAACACCAAAAGAGCATTTGGGCCTTCCCAATGCCGAAGATGTTCGTAACGGGATTATCGCCTACAAAATCGCAGCGCACGCAGCGGATATTGCACGCGGGCGCAAAGGTGCCCGTGATATCGATGATGCGATGAGTGATGCCCGTTATACATTTGATTGGAACAAGCAGTTTGAACTGGCTTTGGATTCAGAGCGTGCACGCGAGTATCATGATGAGACATTGCCTCAAGATGTTTTCAAAGACGCCGAATTTTGTTCCATGTGCGGACCGAAGTTTTGCAGCTATAAAATTACCCAGCAGATTATGGAGAATCCAGAATCGATTGCGTGGATTACCGAAGAAGCAAATAAAAACGCGAGCTGAGAAGAAGAATGAATTGAAAATCGTAACCGATTTTGTGAGCCTACCGCTGAGGTAAACTTAGTGTTAGCGTAGTCGGAGGAATTTTATTCCTACGGCGTATAAAATGAAAAAAAGGATATTAAAATGACAGAAGAAATTGTAAAAAGTGCATTATCAAAGGTAACTTACCCTGGATTTACGAAAGATATTATTGCGTTTGGTTTTGTAAAAGAGATCAAAATTGAGGGTAAAAATGTAAGCGTAACGGTTGATATTACTTCAAGCGCTCCTGAAGTGGCCTATCAGATCACGACAGAAGCAACCGATGAGTTGAAACTTGCAGGTTTTGATAATGTAGTGATCAATGTTCAAGCACCAAAAATGCCGCGTGAAAGCTCGTCCAAGGGTAAAAATATTGCTCCTCAGGTGAAAAATTTCATCATGGTCAGTTCCGGTAAAGGCGGTGTCGGTAAATCAACGACCTCCGTTAATCTTGCCGTGGCACTTGCAATGCAAGGGAAAAAAGTAGGACTTTTGGATGCCGATATCTATGGACCGAACATTCCGCGTATGATGGGACTTGATGGGGTAAAACCTGAAGTAATCGGGAATAAAGTCCTTCCTCTTAAAGCGTACGGTGTGGAAGTGATGTCTATGGGCTCACTGATGGAAGATGGGCAGTCGCTTATTTGGCGCGGTGCGATGATCATGAAAGCGATCGAGCAATTCTTGCGTGATATCCTGTGGTCTGATCTGGATTGTTTGGTTATCGATATGCCTCCGGGTACCGGTGATGCGCAATTGACTTTGGCTCAGAGCGTTCCTGTTACGGTGGGTGTTACCGTAACAACGCCTCAAATGGTTTCGCTCGATGATTCACGCCGCAGTTTGGATATGTTCAAAAAATTGCATATCCCTATCGCAGGAGTGGTTGAAAATATGTCTGGATTTATCGCTCCGGATACGGGCGTTGAATACGATATTTTCGGAAAAGGGACATCCAAGGCAATGGCGGAGCAGTTTGACACGTGTATTCTTGCAGAGATTCCAATCGAGCCCGCTATTCGAACCGGTGGAGATGAAGGTAAGCCGGTGACGTATTATGCACCGACTTCGGAGACGGCTAAGCGTTATATGAAAGCGGCTGAAGATCTATGGGCTACAATCGAGAAAATCAATGAAGAGGGCGGTGTGGATAATCAAGCCATTCAGCCAAATACTCCTCCAGGCGTTTCGGCATGCTCTACTGCAGCTGCTCCGGCACCAAAAGCATCCAGCGGCGAAAGTTGTGGCACCGGATGCGGATGTCATTAACATAAAATTTATCTAAAACCGTTTATAATCTACCCTTCTTAACGAAGGGTATGCTTAATGCGATTAAAAACAAAAATCTCTCTCCTTTTATTTACATCACTTTTCTTTTTATTTGTTATTATTTTTTGGAACTCCATAGGGGATATGCGTAAGGCTTCCCAGCAAAGTGCTCAGTCTCAAGCCCTTGCTACGGCAAAAGTTATTGAAGCTGGCTTGAATGCTCACATGTTAAGTGGAACGATGGATAAGAGAGACGAATTTCTGAAACAAGTCTCATCACTGGAATCCATGAAACAATTGTGGATCGTACGATCTCAAAAAGTATCCAATCAATATGGGGAAGGTCCATTTTCCGAAGATGCGCATGATGGCATTGATAAATCTGTTTTGAGCAGCGGTGAGATGGTCATTGAGAGCAAAGGGGATGTCTTCGAAGATGCAACCGTTCGTCTTTCTTTCCCGTACAAAGCGACGGCCAGCAAAGAGGTCGATTGTCTTAGTTGCCATGATGTAAAAGTTGGGGATACTCTTGGGGTTATATCGCTGGAGATGAAAACCAATGATCTCAAAGCGCTTAATTATCGTAACATTATGATTGGAACGTTACTTCTTCTTGTATTATTTGCGCTAATGATCTATTTTTTAAATACAAAAATCTTAATTTACTTTGATCGCTTCGATGCGATAGGAAAATGTGCCAAAGCAGCGGAACAGGGAGATTTTTCTGTCCGTATTCCAGAACAGTATTCCAATGATTCGGATGCCGCATCTTTAAATCGTTTGATTGAAAAGATTCAGATCTCTTTGGAAAAAATAAAAGTTAACTTTTCGTCATTAATCGGGGTTGAACATTCTGTGGATCCTTTGGAGGATCTAACGGAGGCGAGTGAACGTTTTAGGGATGTCAGAGAATTTTCACAATTGCTTGAAAAAGACATTAACACCAAAGAAGTGTATCATCACATTGCAAATCATTTTAGTGAGAAATTTGGGATTGATGACGTCAATGTGATTCAGTACAATACCCTTTCACAAGAGACGATTGTTGGTCATGAGACGAAACAGATACTGTGTGATGCACTCAGTGGATGCAGGGCTGCACGTACCCTGGAGGTTGTTGATTCATCTCAAATGGGGGGGATTTGTCCAAAGATGATTACTCCCGATGAACATTATATTTGTTTCCCTTGTGCGATTACCCCATCCAGTACCATTGTCGTTTCGCTGGTGAGCGAGAAAAAAAATCTCCTCTATCCGGTCCGAGCGAATGAATACCTTATGAATGAGACCTTGATCGGGATCAAAGAACAAGTGGCCCAACGTCAAATGCAAGATACTATTAAAAGCTTAGAGCGCATTGATCCCCTGAGCGGATTGTTCAATAACTATTATCTTGAGGAACGTATGGTTCAAATCGTTAAAGAGTCCAAACGAGCCGTAATCCCTTATGGGGTATTGGTGATGAATGTGGATCGATTTACGTCGATTAATGAATCGTATGGAAGAAAAATTGGAGATAAAGCATTGGCCCTTATTGGACGAACATTGCTTGATTCTTTACGTGAAAGTGATTTGATCGTTCGTACGGCTCAAGATGAGTTTGTTGTCTTACTTTATGATTGCGATCCAGACAGCGTTGCAAGTGTGGGAGAAAAAATACGATCTTTGTTCGCAAATAAAAAACTCAAAACACATCCAGGCGGGCTCATTGTGACGATGAGTATTGGGAGTGCGGTCTTTCCTCGTCAGGACAAAGAGATAGCCCAGTGTCTCCAATATGCGCGATTAGCAATGAAAGAAGCGAAGAGAGATGGCGGGAATGTCAGTGTAAAGTTTCATACCCGGTTATTGGAAGTCTAATAGGGCCAGACTTCTTTTATGGCCTTAGAGCGCTTTGTTCAACAGGGGTAAAATAATTTACCTGTAGCAGAACAGTATCAATGATAAAAAGTCTTTATAGGCTTTCTTTTGTAAGCATCAGCGTTGTTTGGGAGTAAGTGTCGAAGAGTTTTGATGGGACTTTAGCTCATCCGCGAGAAAAGTCCATAAGAATAGAGATCCGTTCGTAATTTAGAACTGATCCCCACTTTTAAACATCTTGGCTTCAAACTCGACTACTTGATTGCGTCCTGAATGTTTTGCTTCATAGAGCGCCAAGTCAGCAAATTTGATAACCTTCCAAATCGAATCTGCATCCGTTGGGAAGTGTGCAATACCAATACTCAATGTTTTTTCTACGGTATCATTGCCGAACTGATATTTTTTTGCAGCAAACTGGGTACGAATTTTTTGGGCAACGCTTAATGCCCCTTCATTGGTAGTATTGTGCAAGAAGACAAGGAACTCTTCTCCGCCGTAGCGAATGGGAAGATCGGCTTTGCGAACGGTCGATTGTAAAAGTTCAGCAAGCGATTTGATAACAATATCTCCGGCATCATGTCCATAGGTATCATTGACCATTTTGAAATAATCGATGTCAATCATGAGAATAGCATAGGTAATATTGGATCGTAGTGCTTGCTCCGCGCTTTTGTCAATGAATTCTTCCATAAATCGACGATTGTACAGTTTTGTCGCACCATCACGTAAAGAGGAGTCGCGCAGTTTATCGGTAAGGGTACGACTCTCTATGACGGCTTTAGCCGCTTCGAAATAGTTTTTAATACTTGGCAATGACTGATTAAGCAACTCAATGGTTTGAGTGTCTTTCGCAGAATACGATAATGTAAGTGCCAGATCATCATTAATGTTGAAAGGAACACAGGTATACTCTTTGTCATGAACGGAACAATGTTTACAAACATCGGTAAAATCGGTAGAATAAACATCACTCAGTGTTCGATAGGCTCGACACTCTAACGTATCTTGATCAACGACTGGATGACAGAAACTTTTGTGATCGGTAATATAGATAAGTCGACGTGTTTTACTTATTTTGTCCACTTCATAAAAGGCAAAATGATCAAACTGGAACTTCTCTTTTAAAATATAGATGAAGCGGTCATAAATTTCATCTTTCGTACTGTCCAGCTCAATGGTTTTTTTGAATTTATAAACGTCTGAAAGCTCTTTAATAATGGCTCCAGCATTGTTAAGAGGATCAGCACAGGCGATATTGGAGCGTGTCATAAAGGTGCCTAGATCATGCCTGATCCCTCCAAAGGTCTCATTCATCTTTTCAAACAGCGTGTTCATCTGTTCAGCAACTTCGTTCCCTCCATCTTTGAGTGTTGTGGTAAATCGGAAGGAGAAATCTCCCGTACGTGCACGTTTAATCCCTTGTTGCAGGTTTTCAAAGAGCTTCATATAGGGTTTGAAGTAGTGGTGAGTCACCCAAAGAGCAATGATGATAAAGAGAAGATTGATCCCTAAAATTTTGGCAATGGTCAAGGCCCCGGTCTGTCGAATATCATTGATGTTAAATTCCATGCTGATCGCTCCGAGAATATCGCCTTCTCGTGCATTATGACAGCTTAGACAGTTTGGATTCCCGTATCCGGAAGCAATGTAGGGGATCGTAACACGTAAAACAGCATTGTCTGAATTTTCCTGAATCTTACTGACTGTTTTTCCTTCTTTTAGAACTTGTTGGTCGATCGCATCTCGCGGGCGTTCATTGTGCAATCCTTCGCCATGTTGTACGATGACATTATTAGAGCGTACAACCCATAATGCCTGCACGTCCCTGAGATTGGTAATATTTGAAAGAAAAAAGGCACGTTTGTCCATAACGCCATTGACCATATGCGCCGTCAGCCCATCACGAACGATTTCAGCCGTCATTTTCGATTTTTCAAGAGCATTGTTATAGCCATAATCTCTAAAATTGAGGGCGACATTGGTGATAGTGGCGATGGTGAGCCCGACGAGCATTAGAAAAACGATAAAAAGAATGCGTCGATTAGTATTCATATAAATTTCACTTTTAGTTTATTTTTTAATAATTCATTAAGATAGCAGGATTTTGATTAAAATATATTTAAAAGCATTACTCTACAGTAACACTTTTGGCGAGGTTGCGAGGCATATCAACATCATTACCTAAGCGAACGGCAATTTCCATGGAAAGAAGTTGAAGGACGACCATCATTTCAAAAAATTCAAGCATATAGTCTTCGTGCGAATGGGTACGGATATGGTCATCGGCTTTGTCAAAATCCAGAGGGCTGATGGAGCAGATAGTCGCATCGCGAGCGCTAAGCTCTTCAACATTACTTTTGGTTTTATCATACAGTTTATGCTGGGGAAGCAGAGCAATGGTAAAGAGTTCAGGATCGGCAAGAGCGATAGGTCCGTGTTTCATCTCACCGCTTGGGTAACCTTCTGCGTGCAGATAGCTGATCTCTTTGAGCTTCAGTGCACCCTCAAGTGCCAGAGGGAAAAAGACATCTCGTCCGATAAAGAAAAAGCCATGTCCATGAAGGTAGCGCTTGCTAAGTCTTCGAAGTTGTTCATGGATTGTATTGTCTACTTGGACAACGGCAGGGAGAGTTCGCAGGAGTTTGATTTGACGGGCAATTTCATCGGATTGAAGTGTTTGACGCTCACTGGCGAGATGAAGGCTGAGCATCCATAGCACGGTTACTTGTGTCGCAAATGCTTTTGTGGATGCGACCCCTTTTTCAATTCCTGCACGCGTAAGAATACTGGCATCGGCAAGGCGTACCATGGAGGAGTTGTCAACGTTACAGATAACGAGTGTTTTTAAGCCGGCCTTTTTGGCCATTTTTAGGCATTCAAGGGTATCGGCAGTTTCTCCGCTTTGGCTGATGACGACGAAAAGAGTGTCTGCGGTGAGGAGTGGATCACGATAGCGAAATTCGCTGGCAATTTCGACGGATGTACGAATTTTTGAGTGGCGCTCGAGTAAATAGGTTGCAACAAGAGCAGCATGATAGCTTGTCCCGCACGCACACAGTTTGATTTGTTCAATACCCTGGAATAAAATTGGATCAAGCTCTTCAAAATGGACACGTTCATCCTGCAATCGTCCCATGAGGGTATCGGCTAAAACGGTGCTTTGCTCATAAATTTCTTTCTCCATAAAAAAGCGGTAACCCTCTTTTTGGGCTGAGAGTTTGTTTTCGCTTAAGGGTGTAAAGCGTAGATCGACAGCATGGTTGTGTTCATCGTAAAGCGAAATCTTTTCAGGGGTTGCTGTACCGTAATGACCATCTTCGAGATAGATAACTTCATGACATTTCCCAATGAGTGCTGCATCCGAAGAACCAAAGAGTGTTTCATTTTCCGTGTTTCGTCCGATAATCATCGGGGAGCCGTGTTTGGCAAAGAAAATAGTATCATCTGCCGAAGCATTAACCAATAAAATAGCGTATGCCCCTTTGAGTTCTTTGAGTGTTTTAGTGAATGCTTCAAAAGGGGTCTTGGCTGTTTTGAGGTTGTATTCAAACAAATGGACGATGACTTCCGTATCGGTTTGGCTGAGAAACTGTGTTCCTTGTGCTGTGAGACGGTTTTTGAGTTCTTGATAATTTTCAATGATACCGTTATGCACAACATAGGAGGTTGCCCCTACGTGAGGATGGGCATTAAGTTCGGTCGGTTTTCCATGAGTTGCCCAACGGGTGTGCCCGATTCCAACCGAAAAGCCGGTACTTTCAAATTTTTGTGCTTTTTCTTCAAGATTAACCAGTTTTCCGACCGCTTTAAAAAGAGAAAACTGATGATTTTGGAGTACGGCGATTCCTGCTGAGTCATAGCCACGATATTCGAGTTCACGAAGCCCGTCTATAAGAATTTGTTTGATGGGTTTGCTTCCGATATATCCTACGATTCCGCACATAGTTACTCTCCTACCAATTTGGCAATTATTTCCCGCGCATTATCGCACATCCTGTTTTGTTTTTCGATTAAGAAATGGTCTCGTGCCCTATTTTTATCGGTGTGAATTTTTGCGGTAGCGATATTGATCTGGGCTTCATCGAAAAGTTGAACAAAATAGGCCAGTAATCCGCGTTGATTGGCCGTGTTGAGATTCAGTTGTGCATAGTGGATGGAGTGGTCGCAATCAAGGGTGATTTCATTGGGTTTGATGATCGGTTTAGGAAGATCAAGTTTTTTGGACATATCAAATGCATCGTTGATAATTTGCTCAATTTGTTCCATGCTGTCTATTATTGGACGTTGTAAAAATTCTATTTTAAAATATTTAATCCCATCAAAGAGGGTATAAATATCCATGGAGGCAACATCCAAATAACTCAGTTTTCCTAAAAGATATCCCAAATTAAGAGGGATCTTTCGAAAAATATGGATGATGAGACCTCCCTCAATGTTTAATTGATAGGTAAAGGTCTGGCATTGAAATGCTTCTTTTGAAAGAGCGATGATGTCATCGGGAGTATGTTTAAAAAAGAAGAGATTGGATTCAATGGAGATAATTTTCTTTTGTTCGCTTTTGCTTAGCAGGAGGAAATTGGCATCATGCAGTAATCGCCGCTCTTTATTTTGCCGTTTGATCGCATCCGTGAGACGGTCGTCTTGAGAAGAAATTTCCAGGGATGCTTCGTAGAGTTCATGAAGCAAATTGGCGCCAAAACTCGTATAGGTCCCAGCTCCTACACCATTGATATCGGCATAGGTTAGGATGTAGAGAAGTTTAAGATTTTCAGGTGTTTTGATTTTGGACATAAATTGATAAAGCGTTTTTTCACTGTAAAGATTCTCACGATACGCGACATTGCTCATTGTGATGTGATGACGGACAAGTAACGCAGCACGTTCATGGGTGGATACAGGGAGTTTGAGGCTTTTAATAAAAGGGATAATAAGCTTGCTGCCGACTTCGCTATGGTCTTGTTTACGCCCTTTGCCGGTATCATGAAGCAAGATGATCGCTTTGAGAAGTACTTTGTCGTTGAGGCTCAGAGGTGTATAGAGTCTCTCTACATTGGGATCTTGGATAGTTTCAAGCGCTTCGATGCATTTTATGGAGTGTAAATCAACAGGGTAGTGGT
>DASUNE010000086.1:0-6735 GCA_036277315.1 Sulfuricurvum sp. | reverse complement strand
ACTTTCGATGCCCCAAAACAAGTCACTTTTCGAGTCAATACTCTCAAATCAACCCCCCAAGAGCTTGAAGCACAGCTCGAAGCGGCCCAAATCCCCTACGAAAAAGTAGGATGGAAAACGCAGTTCATGGAGGGAATCTATCGAATTGCCCCCGAAGACAAACTCCGTCTGACCCAAACCGATGCTTTTTACGGCGGCAGACTTTACATCCAAAACCTCTCCTCCATGATCGCACCCATCCTATTGGCTCCCAAGCCGGAGGAGACCGTACTTGACATGGCTGCCGCACCTGGGGGTAAAACACTCATGTTGGCAGGGATGATGGAAAACACCGGATGGCTCTCTGCTGTAGAGCTCTCACGTGAACGTTTCTTTCGCATGTGCGATAATCTAAAGTCTCAAGGGGTCACCAACGCCCACACCTATATGACCGATGGGCGAAGCGTGGGGAAAAAATGCCCGGAGATGTTTGATCGCATACTGCTGGATGCCCCATGCTCATCCGAAGCACGGTTTAAAACACACGAGCCAAAATCGATGTCCTTTTGGACCATCCACAAAGTCAAAGAGACGTCCAAACTCCAGCGGCGATTGCTCCTATCTGCCTACGATGCTCTCAAACCCGGAGGAAGACTACTCTATTCGACCTGCTCCTTTTCCCCGGAAGAGAACGAAAGCCCTCTTCAGCATCTCTTAGAACGTCATGGAGAGCATTTAAAGATTCTTCCCCTCTCTTTACCCTTCGACAACATTCAAAAGCCTTTAGCGCGTTGGGGGAAAGAGATTTATGACGAACGGATTCAAAATGCCGTTCGGATATTGCCCACCGATACAATCGACGGGTTTTTTATCTGTTTGCTGGAGAAGAACTGATTAACCGCTAAACGGCAACTCTTCATACCCTATCGAGGTCCCTATGATGTACAAAGGGGCTTCGTGAGCACGCCCGCTATAACGGCCAAGAGCTAACGCGCAGGTGTCAGCTCCCATTTCGACCGTAATCCCTTCGCTCATATCCAATGAAGCCAACACGTTATCGCTTGCAAGCTTCGCATCACGTACGCCATCAATGCGAAATGCCACATCGATCCAGTCATAACCGCGGGCACTGTCTTGAACACTAAAACGAATTTCGATGGAAGTAGGGGAGCGGGGGGTAATGGAGCGGATGACACCCTCTCGGGCGTCTTCAACACGCGCTAACAACGCGGTTAGTGTTTGGGCAGTAAGAGGCTTTACTGGCACCCGTCACACTCCATAGAGCGGTCTGTCGTATCCTCTTTGGCTTCAGGAGATTGGGATCGGAGATAGTACGTCGATTTAAGACCCAGCTTCCACGCGAGCATATAAATCTCGTTGAGATATTTACCGCTTGCTTTGTCCAGAGTGATAAAGATATTGAGACTTTGTCCCTGATCGATCCATTTTTGACGTATTGCCGCCGCTTTGATCAAGATCGTCTGATCGAGATCGTACGCAGGGGTGTAATATCCCCACGTCTCAGGAGAAAGCTTCGGAGCCACAACCGGGATAAGCCCTGAAAGGTTCTCTTCAAACCATTTGCGCTTGTAAACCGGCTCAATGGTTTGGGTCGTTCCCGTGAGGATAGAGATCGAACTCGTGGGCGCGATGGCCATCAGATATCCATTACGCATCCCTTGCTTTTTGATGGTTTCACGTAAAACATTCCAATCATAACACGAAGCAAACAGTCCGCCGCGATCAACGAGATTTTGCACCTCTGCTGTTGCATGATCCATCGGCAAGATCCCGCGACTCCACTTAGAGCCTTGATATTCTGCGTAAGACCCTTTTTCAAGCGCAAGATCGGACGAAGCTTTGATCGCGTTATAACTGACCGACTCCATCACTTCATCGATTTTATCGAAATGGGCTTGTGTTCCCCACATGATCTTGTTTTCCGCGAGCATCTGCGCTTCACCCATAACACCCAAACCGATCGCACGGCTTTTCATGTTCGTACGTTTGACTTTTTCGAGCGGATAAAAGTTCAAATCAATAACGTTATCCAGTGCACGAATCGCGATAGGGACGATACGGTCGATCTCTTCTTTGGTGTTGATACGTGAGAGGTTGACAGAGGCCAGGTTGCACACGGCCGTTGCCCCGTCGACTTTTTCTTTCTCTACGATGTAAATAGGACGTCCGTCCAATGAATCCAATGCTGTTACCTTGTTAGCCGGTTTTTCGATACCGCTGTCCACTTTGACTAACGCATCTTCTTCGTAGGTTACAAACGTCCCGTCTTCAAATTTGATTTTGATCAGATAGTGGTTGGGTTGGGTGTTTTGGAAAATTTCCGTACAGAGGTTTGAACTGCGGATAATCCCGTAATGGTCATTGGGGTTAGCACGGTTAGCGCTGTCTTTGAAACACAAGAATGGGCTGCCCGATTCAAAATAACTGGTGAGGATTTTTTTCCACAGATCTTTGGCTTTCGTATGCTCTTTAATCACGCTTGCATCTTGTTCAAGTTCTACATAACGCTTCTCAAACGCGTCACCGTACAGCTCGCTCAAATCTTTGACATCGTACGGATCAAACATCGTCCAAATACCGTCTTCGACAACACGCTTCATAAACATATCGTTGATCCACAACGCAGGGAACAAATCATGCGCACGTCGACGCTCTTCCCCTGAATTTTTCTTAATGTCGAGGAAATCTTTAACGTCCATGTGCCATGGCTCAAGATAGACCGCGATTGCCCCCTTACGAGTCCCCAGCTGATCCACCGCGATTGCGATGTCGTTGGTGATCTTCAAAAAGGGGACCGTTCCGCCGGCCGCATTTTTATGTCCGTCGATAAACGAACCCATTGCACGCACTTGTGTCCAGTCCCAGCCGATACCGCCGCCGAATTTGGAGAGCAATGCCATCTCTTTGTAGGCATCAAAAATCCCTTCGATGTTATCCGGACTTGAGCCGATATAACACGAGCTAAGCTGATGACGTGTTGTGCGGGCATTGGAGAGAGTAGGGGTGGCAAGCATCACTTGGAACTGGCTGATCATGTCGTAAAACTTGATCGCCCATCCTTCTCGGTCCTTCTCGTTTTGCGCCAAAAACATCGCAATCGCCATAAACATATGTTGTGGCAATTCGATCGGCTCACCTTTGCGGTCTTTGATAAGATAACGGTCGTAAAGGGTTTTCACACCCAAATAGTTAAATTCCAAATCGCGTTCAGGGACAATGTGTTTTTCAAGCGCTGCAAGATCAAACTTCTCACGTAATCCTAAAAGGATACGCCCTTCGGCTTCGCCGCGTTCAAAATAACTTTGCAAACTGCCGTATCCCGTAAATCCGTTAACACGATGATACAAATCGTACAAGAAAAGGCGAGATGCCACAAACGTCCAGTTAGGAGAATCGATGTCGATTTTGTCCACTGCCGTTTTAATCAACGTGTGCTGAATCTCATTGCTGGTGATCCCGTCACGAAACTGGATTTGCGCATCCACTTCGAGTTCGCTTTGCGAAACATTAATCAGCCCGTCAACGGCAGCAAAAGTATATTTTTGGATTTTGGTAATATCAAGCGGCTCACGACGGCCGTTACGTTTAATAATGGTTAGCATTCAGTACGTTCCTTGTCATTCTTAGAGCGTATATTATACCCTCAAAATTTTAGAAATTCTTATAATTTGTTGATTCTTTTTTGTTCAATAATTCTAAGCAAATAATGGACCAATATTCTTTATCTTTATAAATATCTCTCGAATCACGAAGAGCCACTTTTTTGGCATACATGCCAAAATAAGTGAAGCGTTCATGAGAGAGATGAGCTTCTTTTGTTTCTTTTCTTGCGGTAAAGAAAAGAAAATATGCATTATTTAAAAACTCTCGCAAAAATACGATCAACATTTTTCGTATAATAATCAAAGTTAAAACATTCGCGAATCGCCTCTTCACTCAAACTCTGACGCAACTCTTCATCGTCCAATAAATATTGAAGATACAAACTTTCGTTATTTTCGTTAGTGGCACTTTTCCCCTGCTGCAACCCTTCCCATACTTTCATCGCATTGCGTTGAACGATACGGTATGCATCCTCACGACTAACACCTTTAAGCGGAAGTTCCAGCAACACACGCTGAGAAAAAACCAAACCGCCTGTTAGGTTTAGGTTACGCATCATGTTCTCAGGATAAACGACAAGCTTTGCTATAACCGTGTTAAAACGGTGAAGCATAAAGTCGGAGGTAACAAAACTGTCCGGCAACCAAAAACGTTCGGTAGAGCTGTGAGAAATATCCCGCTCATGCCATAACGCCACGTTCTCCATCGCAGGTATCGCATACGATCGTACCATACGCGCAAGTCCTGTAATGTTCTCTGTCAAGATCGGATTACGCTTGTGTGGCATTGCCGATGAACCCTTTTGTCCTACGGCAAAATACTCTTCACACTCATACACTTCCGTACGCTGCCAATGACGGACTTGTACCGCAAACTTCTCGATGGAACTTGCTAACAAGGCTAACGCCGATGCAAGACGTGCATAACGGTCACGTTGGATGACTTGGTTTGAGGCAGGAGCCGGCTTAAGGCCTAACGCCTCACATGCATACTCTTCAAGCTCTAACGGAGCGTGAGCAAAATTTCCCATTGCACCGGAGACTTGACCTACTGCAATCACCTCCATTGTTTGTTCCAAGTTAGTGAGATGACGCGCCATCTCATCGTACCAAACAGCCAATACCAAACCAAACGTGATAGGCTCGCCATGTATCCCATGAGAACGCCCGACCACCAATGTCATCTTATGTTCAATGGCTCGCAGCTTAATCGATTCCATAACCATTTTAACGTCTTCGATAATAAGGGCCAAGGAATCCCGCATCTGCAATGCGACCGCCGTATCAACCGTATCGGAACTTGTCATCCCATAATGGAACCAACGGCTCTCTTCTCCAAGCGTCTCAGAAACCGATGTTGTAAACGCGATCAGATCATGACGGGTAATCGCTTCGATCTCATCAATACGCTCAACGCTAAACCCTGCATTGGCGATTATTTTTGCCGCATCGTCATCCGGAATCAATCCCAGTTTATTCCATGCAACGACAACGGCTTTTTCAACATCCAACCAAGCTTGATATTTGGCTTGGATACTCCACTTTGATTTCATCTCTTCTCTGGCGTAACGATCTACCATGACTTACTCCCTTACTGTGCTAAAATGCGTACTTTAATTGTAAATAGAGTCTATCCAACCCTCCCTAAAAAGGAATTAAATTGCCATTCGTTACCAAAAAGCTTCACGCCCCGACGCGTCAAAAAGCCTTTTTATTTTTGATACAAGAGCTGGGTCTCGCACAACCTGAAGCACAGCGCCTTATCGCCAAAGGACGACTGTCCCAAAACGGCGTCGTCATGTGCAATAATGCAGGTTTTATTCAAGGGGATTGTGATTTTATTATGTTTGAACCGACCACCCTCGGTTTGGATGCCACCTTTGTCGCGCCTGATTTTGCTGTCTATGACAAACCAAGCGGTGTGCTGGTTCATCCTCAAAACCGAAATACCCCCTATTCTCTTAACGATGAGATCAAGCATCGGTTCGGACATGATGCGAACGTAGCGCACCGAATCGACCAAGAGACAAGCGGCTTGGTTTTGGCATCTCGCAACAAAGAGAGTGAGCGTGTTTTAAAAATGTTGTTTGAAGACCGTAAAATAACGAAACGCTATTTAGCCATGGTGCATGGTCATTTAAAAGATCCTCTTGATATTCAAGAACCCCTATTGCGATTAGAAAGCAACAATACCCTTGTGAGAATGGTGGTTAAAGTTCATCCCGAGGGAAAAGCGTCTCGTACCTTTATCACGCCGCTTCACTACTTTCCTGAACATAACATGACACTGGTTGAGGCATCTCCTTTTACCGGCCGAACCCATCAGATACGGGTCCATTTGTTTCACGTGAAACATCCAATTGTTGGTGATCCCATATACGGACAAGAAGAGATTGATATAGTGAAATTTTTAGATAAAGAGATAAGCCCCCAAGAGAGACTAAGCAAAGGCGGAGCGACACGACTACTGCTTCATGCTCACGCTTTAGAGTTTGAATACGAAGCGACTTCCTACCATATTGTCTCAAAAGAGGATTTTGTTTCGACCTGCTTTGATGCGATGAAGATAAAAAAAGAAGGGAGTTAATTACACCTCTCTCATGTATCTTTGGCGTTTGGCCTCTTTTATTTTTCGAATATTCACCAGAATGTAGCCATCAATACAGTTATTAAAATCAACGTCTATACCAAAATCAATAAATTCCACACCCCCCTCTTCACACAATTCCGTGTATTGTTTGTAGAGAGTCGGGACACTTAAATCGAATGATTTAAGATAATTTTTCAATCGTCGGAAGTCCTCATTATAATCATCCCCTTTAAAAAAGGCGGTAAATTCGGCCCGCACAAACTCAGAAAGATGGTACGGAGATTTAGCCCTGAGCATTGTATGATCACTTCCATAGTAAAGAGAATAAAAATAAACGAGGGCATCTTGCGCATTTTTTGGGAAATTTCCCGATATGCTCACCGGTCCAATCATGTATTTTATCTGCGGATTATGACTTAAATACGCACCTATCCCCTGCCATAAATAATCCAAAGCTCTGCTTCCCCAATATTTTGGCTGTACAAAACTGCGTCCCAATTCAATCGCATCTTCTAAAATCGGATCAAAATTATCATGGATATC
>DASUNE010000085.1:0-5215 GCA_036277315.1 Sulfuricurvum sp. | reverse complement strand
CACCACCATGGAAAATCCAGCCATCACCCAGTTTATCAGCTGTGCCCTGCGCACGCATGAACGCTTTTTCCTCATCAAACCCCATACGGGTAAAACCCACCAGATCCGTGTTGCCCTCAAATCCCTCGGATCCCCCATCGCAGGCGATGAGCGCTACGCACAAGCCGATGAAGCGCACAAGGAAGAGAGAGGATACCTCCACGCCTATGCGCTACGGTTTTTTCTTAACGAGGAAGAGTTTCGTTTTATTTCCCCTCCCCATGAGGGAGAGCGGTTTGCAAGCAGTGAGTGCAAAGCTCAGCTTGACGTGTGGAGTCAGCCATGGGAACTGTTTTGAATTTAGACGATTTATATCAGCTGTTACTGACGAACTCTCAAAACAAGACAGAGGAATACCTCCGATTGTTTCATGGTCGCGGCAATGCTTATAAGGGATATAATTTTCTCACGATAGACAGTATTGACAAGGTTTTGTTTGTTGTTTTTTTTGCCTCTGATCCTGAAGAAGAAGCAATTGTTGCGCTGTTGAAGAGATTTTATACCACGCAAGAAAAATGGGACGCCCTCGTCCTCCAGCAACGCTATCTTCCTTTATCCCCCGCTAAAGTACTTGCAGGAGAACTTCCGCAAGAGAACTTTGCCATCGAAAGTGGGCTCAAATATCATATCAACTTTCTCAACAGCCAAAACGTCGGCTTCTTCCCGGATATGAAAACAGGAAGAGCGTTTGTCCGTGACCATGCAAAAGGGAAAAACGTCTTGAATCTCTTTTCCTATACCTGCTCTTTTTCGGTCGCGGCGATCGAAGGGGGTGCCGTCTCGGTCGTGAACGTCGATATGAACAAAAATGTCCTCTCCACGGGAAGAGAGAACCACCGATTAAACGGTCTGGATACCAAAAAAGTACACTTTATGCCCTACAACATATTGAAATCGTGGAGCCGTATCCGCAAAGCGGGACCCTACGACCTCATCATCATCGATCCTCCCAGTTTCCAAAAAGGCTCTTTTGCCGCAACCTCTGACTACGAGAAGATCATCCGCAGGCTCAATGAATTTGCCGCTGAAGAGTGTACGGTATTATCCGCACTCAATGCCCCTGAATTGGACAGCGAGTTTATTAAAACCCTGTTTAAAGAAAATGCTCCCGATTTCCGTTATATCGAAAGACTGGAAAACCTAGAAAGCTTTCCCGCTATTGATGAAGAACGCAGTCTTAAAAATTTGATCTTCAAAAAAAGTCTTCTTCATTAACCTCACACTTATTTATAAAATGCCGCAGTACAGTCACTGTCATAATAATTTTGGCGAAAAATAACTCGTGCCCCAAGCTTCTCCCCTAAGTGTTTAATGTGCGATAATTGAAGGTAATTAAATGTTTTTGATTCTTTTTTTCCTTCTAAAAAATTAAAAATCATTCCACGCGATGAAGCGTTGAAGCAACGTGTGATAAATTGATACGCGGCTTCACGCGTTAAAATATTGAGGGCTCCGCTGCAAAGATAAAACTCTGCATTGGGGAGAGATCCGTGAAGGATATCGCATTGATAGATCATTTCTCCCGTCCGTCGGGCAGCTTCTTCCACCATTACATCAAGAGCGTCGAGTCCAATGTATCTCGTGCTATGTTTTCCATAAGAACGTATATAGTCGTATAAATCACCGAAACCACATCCCGCATCCACTACGGAAACGGTATCCAATGGCAAAAGTGACACCAGTTGATAGAACCGAACTTCCTGTGACTTGCGCGAGTGCCAGTGTAACCCTTGCGGTGTGTATCCATATTTTGAGATACCTGAATTATAAAAGTGTTGATTATCGACGCGATTCATTGTTCTCATTTTTGCAAAATTGGTCTTAACTTTCCGAATGTATCATGACCTGATTCCGACCGTTAGCTTTAGCTTTGTAAAGCTGCGTATCCGCCTCTTTGTAAAGCTCTTCGCATGATATTTCAGAAGCTGCATCATACAGTGCTATCCCCATAGATATCGTCACAAAAGGAGAAACATCGTTTTTTGCGTGTGGAATTGACATATTTTGTATTTCTATGCGTATTCGATTGCCTAAATCGATATATTCCTCTTCACTCATACCACTCACCAAAATCCCAAATTCTTCCCCTCCGAGTCTAAAAGCATATTCACCGCTGCGCGATGTATACGCTTTTAAAATTCCGGCTACAAGCGTTAAGATTTTGTCTCCTTCTTGATGACCATACGTATCATTGTACAGTTTAAAGTAATCGACATCGATCATCATCAATGCGAGGGATGAATCATGGCGTTTAACCCGATTCATCTCTTCTTGAATTTTTTTGACGTAATAACGGCGATTGTATAATCCAGTCATTGAATCGGTAATGGCCAGTTCTTCAATGATTTTTTTATCCGATATATCATGCCGTACTGCCGTATAGCCGATTATTTCTCCCTCCTCAATATCCGGTGAAATCGTTGTATCAACCCAATAGTAACCGCCGCTTGCATTGGAGTTTTTAATCTCTCCGTGCCATGTTTCTCCGGAAGTGATCGTATGCCAAATATCTACAAATAGTTCCTTCGGCATGTCAGGATGGCGTATGATACGGTGAGTTTTTCCGATAAGCTCTTCTTTTGAATATCCGCTGATTTGACAAAATGCTTCAGAAGCATAAATAATATTTCCATATTTATCCGTTTGGGAAATAATAACATAGTGATCAACCGTGTCAATATACTTCTGCAGTTTTATCGATTTTAGGCGAATACGCTCTTCCAAATTCTCATTAAGTGCTTCAATCTCTTTTTTCTGTTCCAAGAGGGTAAAATTTTGTTGATTTAACTGTGTCAATGTTTGATGGATATCAAGCGTCATCTTTTGAAAAGCCCGAATCAACAGCTGCCATTCTAAATCATACTGTTTATCTTCTATGGGTATATCATAACGCCCTTCTGAAAGTTCCGCTGCATACTGCGTCAATATCTCGATCGGTTTAGAAAAAGAGCGAAACAATGCGATCATCATACTGATGACAACCGCACTGCCGGCTAAAAATAATAATAGAATCATCACAAATTGCCTGTACCATGTTTTCAGCAACTCACTTTCATCGATTTTAACGGCAATATTCATCCTAAAATCATCTTGATAACCCCATGCTACCCCCACATTCCTCCCAAACCGGTCGAGCATATAACATTCACCCCATTTCCCTTTTAATGCCGCAATAGGCAGGGAGTCCGTTTCATCGAATGCCTGAATGGTACTGTGACGGATAGGAGCAGCAGTCAATATTTTTCCCTTATGGTTAAACGTTGCGATGATTTCTCCAGTTTTTCCTAATTCTGAATAGTCATTGATCACATTTTGTATGTTTTTATTATCAATCTGGATAGCCATCACACCTATTATTTTTCCATTCTCAACCATTGGTTCAGCGATAAAAGCCGCAAAATCATCACTTGGAGCATAATAATCAAAATTAGATATCTTCGCTTTTTCATTTTTATGGGCTCCATTAAAGACACGTGCCAATTCCGTATTACGGTACTGCCCCTTGAGAAGATTGGTATGCAGATCCCTCTCATGCTTGACCGTATAGAGGATGTCTCCGTCCAATGTAATGACAAACAAATCATAAAACCCGTTATTATTGGCAAAAATACTCATATTTTTTTCTAAAGTTTCCGGTGGATTATCCCAAAACTTTTTTTCAAATATCGGATGATGACGTGACGCAAAATAGATCAGCATCTTTAAATTATTTAAGGAGATATAGTTTTGATTGGCATACATATCGATCGTATTAAGTTTATGCAGTAATATTTTATGGATGCGGGTCAAAGCGTGATCACGAATCGTATCACGTACCTCAGAAGCGATGAAAAAAAGGGTGATAAAAGTCACGAATACAATAGCAAAAAGCCCAAACAAGATGCGCTTAAAAACCGTCATTTTGCTGAATAAGATCAAGGAGAACCTCCTTCTTAGGGTTAGCTATCTATCACTTTTATTTAAATATTATAAAACAAACTATTATTACGAATGTATCATTATAGTACATCTAATGCTTTTTCCATCCTTTTACTATCAAGTCACTTTTAGCACGCATCATCGGATACCGTTTTGACGGCTCTATTCAACACTAACCTCGAGTCGATAGAACCATTTTTACCGTAATATTGGCTTTATCCAACGCTTCGTCAAAATAGAATCCTTGCAATATATCGCATCCATTATTGATCAAGAAATCTTTCTGGAATTCGTTTTCAACCCCTTCGGCTACAATGCTCAGATGGAGATTTTGGGCAATGTTAATGATGGTTTTGACCATCGTTCTCCCCTCTTGTGATTTCTCTAGTTCCATTATGAAAGAACGGTCAATTTTTAGTTCATCGATAGGGATTTGACGCAAATAACTCAACGACGAATATCCCGTACCAAAATCATCAATCGAAAATCGGATCCCATCATTTTTTAGAATATTGATATTTTTCACAAGCGCCTGAATATCTTCTGCGACGCTTGTCTCGGTCATCTCAAAAACAATCTTCTTACACAGTTGCGGATTCAGATAGGTTTTACAAAGGGTTTGAACATCATGAATAAAATTATGATGAAGAAGCTGTCTCATGCTGATATTAATGGACATCTGATCTATCATAATCCCTTTTTGATCCCACTCTTGGAGCGTTTTAAAGGACTCTTCCAAAATAAAATACCCCAATTCAAGAATAAGCCCGGTTTGTTCTGAAATGGGGATAAATTCATTGGGTCCAACATTCCCTAATTTTTCATTATGCCATCGGACAAGAACTTCACACCCTATCACCTCTTCTTTTGTGTTAAGCTGGGGTTGATATTTCAGGGTTATCTCATTGTTTTTCAAGGCAAAATGGAGAAGCTGCTCAATTTCCAATTTTCGCTCAACACGCATAGAAAGAGCATCATTAAAGAGTATGATCCCATCGCGTCCCTGGCTTTTGGCTTCATACATCGCTATATCGGCTTCTTTAATAAACGTATTGGCTTTCATCTTGAGATTATTAATCAGACTCACTCCAATACTGGCACTGATGTAGAGGTGATGTTCATCGATGATATAGATCTCTTTAATGGTATCCAATAATCTTTGAGCAAACATCATCCCCTCATCGATACAATCCTGCTTTGTTTCATAAGGTTTGCTCAGAACACAAAATTCATCCCCGCCCAGGCGTGAAACATTGTT
>DASUNE010000084.1:0-18545 GCA_036277315.1 Sulfuricurvum sp. | reverse complement strand
CGCTCCTCTTTAGGCCACCGTCCCGCCAACATTTCCGATGCCCTTTACAGCTGTAACCGTATGGCCAACGAAATCGCCAAAAATTCCCTTTACAGTATCGGATACGCCTACTACAGCTATAACAAGGAATCCAATAAACTGACCCAAAGCTATGGAAAAATTAATTTAGCCCAAGCCTACGGGCGTGTTTCCAAACGTCTTAATATACCGTTGGGAAGTGAGTTGCCGTTTAATCGCCCCGAACCCACCCATTTTCACTCGACTCAGCCAAAAAATTTGGTTATATTTATCCAAGAATCTCTGGGAAGCCAGTTTGTGGGATTCAGCAGTGGCGACGCGAACATCACCCCCAATCTTGAAAAACTCTCCTCTGAAGGATTAGCATTTACCAATCTTTTCAGCAACGGAACCCGCTCTATCCGAGGTCTTGCTGCCATGACATCCGGATGGCTGCCACTTGCAGGTGAAGAAGTCGTAAAGCGTAATAAATCTCAAAGTGATTTTTTCACCGTTGCCTCACTCCTCAAACCTCTTGGGTACAAATCAAGCTTCATCTATGGAGGCGAAGGACGGTTTGACAACATGCGCAGTTGGTACATGGGGAATGGTTTTGATGAAGTGATTGAACAAAAAGATTTTAACAACCCTAGCTTCGTCAGTACCTGGGGGGTAAGCGACGAAGATTTAGTCATCAAAGCCCACGAAAAATTCAAAGCGCATGCGGCTAAAGGGGAAAAATTTGTCAGCGTGATGTTCTCATCCTCCAACCATTCCCCCTTTGAACTCCCCGATGGAAAAATCGAGTTTATACAGGGAAACCCGCGTCAGAGCGTTGAAAATGCCGTTAAATACGCTGATTTTGCCATCGGACGTTTGTTTGAACTGGCGAAAAAGGAATCCTATTATAAAAATACCGTTTTTGTCGTCGTCGCCGATCACAATGTTCGTGTCTATGGAGACGATCTCGTACCCGTCAATAGGTTCCATATCCCTGCACTGATTATCGCCGATGGGCTCAAACCCAAAAAATTTGAACGTCTCTCTAGCCAACCTGACGTTCTTGCTACTGCGCTTGATCTAATCGGGGTTGATCTCACCTATCCCGTTTTAGGGCACTCGATTTACAGCGACAAAAAACAAGAGATGGCACTCATGATGTTCAATGATACGTTCGCGTTACGTGTGGGCAACAAAGTGGCCATTGTTCAACCCAACAAAGAGGCATTGACGTTTGCCTACGAAAACGAGCATCTTAAAAATCTACCGCATGATGTTGAGCTAGAAAAAGACGCATTGGCTTTTGTCAAAGTAATGGATGATTTGTACAACAAAAAATTGTTTCAGGTATCTAAAGGTAAAGTTTGTAAAAGTGATGGATAAAAAGAAAAAGAAAAAAGGAAGATTCCCCACAAAGGGGAAATAAAACAGAGCGGATTAACGCTTTGAGAATTGAGGTGAACGACGTGCTTTACGAAGACCTGGTTTCTTACGCTCAACGATACGTGAGTCACGTGTAAGCATACCAAACGGTTTCAAGATAGCACGAAATGCAGGATCAAACGTACAAAGAGCACGAGAAATACCGTGACGAAGTGCATCCGATTGACCTGAGAATCCGCCGCCTGTTGTCGTTGCGTTGATATCTACTGATCCGTCTTGTTTTGTAAGGGAAAGAGGTTGCGTTACACGCAATTTTTTCGCTTCAAGACCACCAAGCCATGCGTCAAGTGAAAGACCGTTAACGGTAATTTTACCGGTACCTGGAGTCAACCATACTTTAGCGATAGATGTTTTTCTTCTACCAGTTGCATAAGTTTTTGCCATTGTTATTCCTTACTTAGCGATCTGTGCAGAGTGAGGATGCTCAGCATCTGCATAGACTTTTAGTTTTTTCAACATCGCGCGACCCAATTTTGTCTTAGGAAGCATACCGCGAGCTGCAAGCTTGAAGAGTTTTTCTGGGTTAGTCGCCAAAAGCTCTGTCATTTTTACACTTTTAACGCTACCGAAGTAACCGCTGTGCGTGTGGTATTCTTTATTTGCCAATTTGCCGCCACCGTTAATAACGATTTTAGATGCATTGATAATAACAACGAAGTCACCACAGTCAATATTTGGAGTAAAATAAGGCTTATCTTTTCCGCGAAGACGAGCAGCAACATCCGTCATTAAACGACCAAATGTTTTCCCCTCTGCGTCGATCAAAACCCATTTACGGTCGATTTGCTCAGGTGTTGCAATTTTAGTAAATTTCATCGTGAGCCTCCTTTTCAAGTCTTTAATAAATAGTGGCGAAATTGTACCCTTTTAAACTTATAATCTGCTTAAATTAAGTTTTCTATAAGAACTGTACTCTCTCTACTTTGAGCCAGTCACATTGATCAATACCCACGTAACAAACATATCCTTTTACCTCTGCTCCCATCAAAGAACCCACCGCATTCATGTAGTTACGCACTTGCTCTTGATGCTTCAAACTCTTCTCTTCACCACTTTTATAATCGATGACGACCCAATACCCTTCCTCATGCTCGATCAATAAATCAATGATTCGCATTTGCCCCTGATACAAAAAAGATTGCTCTTTATACGCTACCCCTTTGATAGTGATTCTGAAAGTTTCATCTCGCATCAGCGTATACAAAGATGCTTCTATGGCTTTCATCTTCTCATCGCCGATGATTATTCCATACCGTTTTCGAGTTGATTCCAGAGCATTAGAGATACAATCTTCTTCAAAATCTCCCATCATCTCCAGAGCATAATGCAACGCTAAGCCGTATTGAATTGCTTCATAATCATATGCCTCAAGAACCTCATCCCTTTTTCTCTCTTCATCACGCTGTTTTCCATAAGGTACAGGAAGATAATCAATCGGTTCTAACGGCTTTGCCGTAAAAGTATTGCCCAATTCAAATACCTTTTCTCCCCAATTTCCCGCAGTCAGATTCAGCGGTTCAAACCATGAGGATTTTGGTTTCGCGACAATACACAAAGAGTGAACTGCGCGGGTAAAGGCAACATACAAAGCATTCAGTTGATCTTGCTTGGAGAGATTTTTCTCTTTATCCAATGCTCCTTTGTACTCGTCATCGAGTTCTTCCCGCCCTTTGGTGCGAATAAAAAGTCTCCTCAATGCACTCCCGTCATAATCATACAAAATCGTATCGCTTCTGCTTTTCATCACGCCCAGGCGATCCATGACAATAACATGCTCAAATTCCAACCCTTTGGATTTATGAACCGTCATGATCCGTACCCCATGCTGTTCACTTTGGGGTGCAGAGGCATCAAGTCTCTCTACCTCAAATACAACCGATTCAATGTCAGGGTATTGACTCAACTTCTCGATAAACATCATCATACTTTTATCGCCGATAGAGTGCTCTGCGACAAATTCGATGGCCGCAGCTTGCACATCCACAATCGTGTGTCGTTTTAAAACATCCGCTGCTGTCCCCAGCAATGCTGCACAATTATGCGCATAGAGGTCAGCACCAAAATAACAATAACGAAAATATTCAATGAGAGCCGCAACACTGCGTTGATGGATGAGTCGCGAAGTCGCCTCGCTCACTACATTTACCCCATTGACTTCCAACAGCTCTTTGAGAGCCGTGGCATCGGAATTGGTCGCGCATAAAACAGCGATATCATCTTCTCCTATCCCTAACGCTCTGAGTGCATTTAAGCGCTCCATTACCTCTTTGAGTGGCTCATCCGCAAAACACACTTCGACATAGCCGCCTGATTTTATGGAGGCTTGCGGAATATAACGCCCCATCGTTGCACCAAAGAGTCGGTTCACGAATTCAACGACTTGACCACTGGATCGATAATTCACTTCAAGCGGTCGCACCTGAACATCAAAATGATCCGCTACTTGGTAAAAAAGCTCGCTCACTCCTCCTCTAAAACGGTAAATCGATTGCTTCACATCACCGACAAAGAAAAAGCTCCCCCCTTCATTGACCCCACTCCCAGAAGCGATCTCCTCGATCAGCGGTCTAAGAATGTCAAACTGAATCACACTCGTATCTTGAAACTCATCAAGAAGAAGGTGTTTCATAAACGAATCAAGCCTGAAATAGAGAAATTCGCTCTCCAGTTTTCCCCGCAACAAATCATGCACCATCAGCGTAATGTCATCAAAAGTGAGCTCATTATTTTGGACAATCAGTGCCTGTCGGCTTTTGATATAAATCTTTAAAATCCGCTCCAATGCACCCAAAAAATCGCTTTCATGCAATTGCATTTGGAGCTTTACCGCCTCTTGTATTCCATACAGCAGCGTATCCATCGCAGGCTCATAGATCTTTTTGAAATCCCAGTACTCCAGGCTTGGCTTAAACACCCAGCTTTTCTTCAAAAGATCCTCATAATCTTCGATGTTCATCGTTTTACGTGCCCGATCACTAAGTGGCTTGCTGCAAACCAGCGCAGACAACTCACGTGAGAGTTTCATCGCTTGTGAAATAGGATCAAGGGCTGAAGATAGTTTTGGGAAAACGACTCCGCTTAACTCTTTATGTTTGGCATAGAGTGACGAAAGAAGTGTAAAAATATCCTCCAGCCGTTTTGTGCTCAACATCGACAAGCGTATGAGCTCGTTCATTTCTCCGGAAACTTCTACCTCATGCAAAAAACGTTTTAAAAATTTTACTTCGTGATGTCCGGTTGAAGCACTAAAGGTGGGCATAATCCCTGCATTCAGGGCAAATTTGCGCAAAATTGTCCCAAAAAAGGTATCAATCGTGGAGATTTTCATCTCCGAGCGCAGGAGTTTCCACAACACCGTGTCTCGTGATGCCAAAATTTCCTTTTCACTCAAACCGCTTACGGTAACGATTGCGGCAAGCTCACCCCGGTTTTCGAGTCCCTGGAGTGTTTCGATGACCCGCTCTCGCATCTCATTGGCCGCTTTGTTCGTGAAGGTCAATGCCACAATCGACTCGGATTCCTCCCCCATAAACAAAAGGCTCAAATAACGTACAACAAGATTAAAAGTTTTACCGCTTCCTGCACTCGCCTCATAGGCTAAAAAAGGTTCAAATTGACTCATCTACAGTTCCCTTTGACACAACAGCACATAAGGGCAATATCGACAATGTTTCACGTCGTCCGTCATCTCCCATACATACGTTTTTTGGTGGGCCAATTCTCTTAAAATTTCTCGTAATTTCTCGATTTTTAACGCTAAAAACTGCTCGTAGAAGACTTTTCCCGTTTTTAAATCATAATATCCGCACGCACTTACAGGTCCAAACTCTTCGCAAAGCAATGCATAAATAGCGAGCTGATAATCCACATCATCATCTTTGGGCTCATGCAGTGTATCGGCAAAACTACCCGTTTTGTAGTCCAGTACTTCCAAACCCTCCAACGTTTCGTCAATACGATCCATCCTCCCGACAAGCGTAATCCCCTCAACACTTCTTTCTCCTGATTTTTCGTGCGCAAGGACACGGTTTCCCTGCGCAAACCTCTTCATTTCATGTTCATAAAACGGGGTTAATTTTTCAATCCACAACGCTTTTGCGTAACGCTCCATCGAGTCACTTTTTTCATCACTGCCCAAAACATTTCTCAACGCCTCCTTAATAGCGTCAGACGATTCGTAATGATTGCATGATGCATAGAGTTTTTCCAGTGCATTGTGAAGCGTATTGCCGATCTCCCTCTCACGGCTCAGATCTTGTGGCGGGATATGCTCTTTTATTTTTTCAATGTATTTGGTGTAAAACTGCCGCTTGCACGTCAAAAAACTTTTCAATCCGCTGGCCGACAGCGGTTGCGCACAAAAATCATACGTACTCTCGTAATGGGGATGTATACGCTCATGCAGCACGCTCTTAGGAAAAAGAAGCCTTCCGTAATCCCTGTCTGCTTCACGGACCGTTATCCCCAGTTGCAATAAAAAACGCGAAGGAAGGGTTTCGCTGTTTTGGACGCAGGAAATACTAACTTTTTGTGCTCGTTCAAACAACATCCAATAGTAATGTTTTTGAAGCGATTCGCGTTCATACGTCGTCGGTAGATCCGCGATACGCCGTGTCTTGGTATTTAAAAAAAGATCTTTTTGACTTCGGTGGGGCACATACCCTTCATTAAAATCAACGACAATGACTCCATCAAATACAATTGCCCGTGTCTCCAACAATCCCATTACGGTAATCTTTCCCCCTCCAACATCATCAATGGAACGGCTTTTAAGTCGGCTTAAAAAGATACGAAGTGCGGATTTAAACTCGTAGGCTTCCAATGCGCTTGAAATGGGTTTGAATTTTTCAAATTCTTCATGAATAATCTCTTTTACCTCTTCCCGGGAGGCACCTTCAATCATCATCGCGCATAAAGTTTTTAAATCATCCAGCAAAAACGGTCGATGATGATGTTCCTTGATCCACTCGATAAGTTCTGAGGATACTCGATCCAGTCGTGCCTTGTTTTCAACACTTTGCTCACCCATATAGAGCTCAATCGCTTCGATATCGAGTATCACACGCTCATCTTCAAGCGATTTACCCATTGCAAAGTTTAAGTTATTCTCATCATCAAACAATCGTAAATAGGTTGCAAACGATTCATCAGGAACAACCACAACAATTTTATCAGGCTCAATCCCCTCTTCTACCATCTCCCTAATCTGTGCTTTCACAAATCCGACTTGCGTCAATCGGCTATGAAATACTTCGCATACGATAGGACGTAATGGCGCTATTGGTCCTTGCTCACTGATTTCTCTGCTACTGAGATTGATCCGATACCAAACTCCCGATTCTATCTCCAGAGACATTTCTCGAAATCGCTGAGACATTTTTTCATTGAATACAGTAGCATGATAAATACATTCGACTCGCACGATTGCTGCACATGCCATCAATACTTCGAGCTCATAACGGCTTAAATACCCTTCAACATATACGGTAATGGTGTCAAAATCTCGAACATACCCTTTATTGATCTCTATCTCCGATTTAGAAAATATGGGATCATTCCATCCACGTGCATGGACTATCTCTCTATAGCTTAGCCATAAGTGTTTTAATATGGCAATATGTTCTTCGTATTCGCCATAGGTATCCGCACCTTCTAACGCTTCCACGGTCACCATCTCACCGCTTAGCTCTTCAAAAAAACGAAAGAGATACGTAGAGTTTTGGATAAAGGTAAAAAAGTTTCGTTCAATATGAAGTTTGGAGAAATTAGTAAAATTGGTCGCTTCGTGCAATGCCAAAAGACGCAAATCATTATCAGGGGAAACCCTATTTTTGGTTTGTACGACTCGATCTAAAAATTCCCCCATCCCTTTATAGGTGGGCAAAAATCCTTCGCCGTGTTCTTTGAGGCTTTCACGTATGGCACGAGAAGTGGGGAAAACAACGCACGTGCGTTGCATTAAAACTCGAGAGTATTGGGATTGCGGGTATCGGCTTTGAGATTATAATAACGCTGTTTGCCACCGATAGAGACTTTGGCCAAAATATCCCATCGTCCGACTTTTGGAAGATCTACCGCATTAAACGTATAGGTCCCCTCATTCACTGTCGGATTCGATAAGTTGAGATCAAAATCCGTCGTATCCGGACGGGTTAAAACAACCTCGACCTTCGCATCATTGATCGCATGGTTGGACTTGTCGCTGATTTTATAAGCAACAACGGTCCCTTTTTGCATAATCTGAGGCGTTAAAAAAGCAATGGTATAATTTTCGTCAAACGCGATTTGTGCGTTAATAATCTCATTGACATTATCATCATACGAGTGATAACTTTGCATCCCATACTCTGACATCTCAACAGGGTTATTCAGAGCCACCTTGATTGTTGCAATCGAGAACCCTATAATCGCGACAATCGATACGCCAATAATCCATGGCCATTTTTTACCTGCACTCTTATCTATTGTATTCACTTTGGCTCTCTTTTTTTAAAAAAACGTCTCCACATATACCTGCTTACTGCATATAAAATGATACCGTAAAATATCACTCGTAAAATATCAATAAATGTTTGGCTGCCCGTTCCAGCAGATGTGCTTAATGTTTTACCCCTGGATGCTGCGATTTGCTCCGCTACATCAGCATACCCATTGAACATGCCAACCGAATATTTTTTGACAATATCATTTCCCTTGGCACGTTCTGCCAATATAGGCAGTATCGTTCCCCCGCTGTTGGAAAGAAGCTCTTTTGCTTCATCGTAACTGCGAGCAAACATTACCGTACTGACAACTGCTCCGATAAAAGTCGCATTGGGACTTAAGATTTGGGCTTTATTAAAATCTTTATATAAGGACGTAGGACGCGCTAAAATATCAACTTCTTTTTTGAGTTCAACAAACGTCATAATCACAGCAGAACCATTCGTCTCCGCAGAAATACATTTTTCAAAATCACTAATGGATTGATTCTCTTCCAAATCACGAACCATCACCAAATACAGAGAAACACCCGTCTTTGCTTTCAGTTCAGCACCAATGGTTTCTATCTGTTTGGTAAAATTTGGATTTTTGACAACTTCGTCTTTATATAAAAATTCAGCATTAAGCGGTGAGAACACCGTTGTGAGTAGTGTGAGGGCCGCAAGCCCTCGTGAAATTTTCACCTCTGCCTCAACCGACGAAGAGGTGATTAGGGGTAACAACTGCCCAGATTGTAATTGCAGCAGAAATGATAAGTGCAACAACGATGAGTTTATCTATGATACGTGCCATTGCCGACCCCTTACTTTACATCGACCAAATGTTTAGCATTATCAGTGCTATCCATTTTGATCTCTTTTTCATTTTCGATTTGATAAAAATTGCTCGCATTAGCGGCTTGCGTCATTACCGAGAAATAGGTTAATGCTGCTACGATAGAGAGCAATAAAACAACTGCGATAAGCATTCCAGTAATACCGTCTAATGCAAATATACTACGATTTTCCATTATCTGCCCCTTATTTCTTACTCAAGCTTGAAACATAAGCACTCACGGCTTTCGTTTGAACTTCAGTTAGGTTGGTAAATGCTGGCATTGCACCAATTGCACCTTTTTTACCGTGTTGAAGGACCATACCGACCATAGACGGTGACATTTCAGCAATATTTGGAGCAACCATCTCCATCCCTTGACCATCTGCACCGTGACATGCTGCACAGGTACCCGCAAAAACATCAGCACCCTCAGACCCTTTTAATCCGCCGGCAACATATTTAGCAACCGTATCAATTTCAGCATCGGTAATAAGCGCATTCGTGTTTGTGTTCATTAATCCGTTACGATCAGGCATTGGCATGCTTGTTCCCAAAAGATTGTTATTAGCACCATTCATAACGGCATGTTTAACCGATACTTCAGAAATACGAGCATGTAAATCCGCCGCTTTTCCATCCATACCATCCGCTTGAAGACCATGACATGCAGCACACTGTGAATTAAACACAGACTCACCCATTTCATTAAGTCGTTCAGGATCTTTCAAAATACTGGCAAATTCTGCCTCGAATTTTTTATTATGCTCCGCTACGTCTTTATTATATTCACCGATTTGTGAATACGAATTAAGCGGATATCCTGCAAGAAAGTACCAAATCGCCCAAATAATCGCACCAAGAAACATAACCGCCCATCCAAATGGAAGTTCGTTTTTGTATTCTCCGATTCCGTCCCAATTCTCATCTGCAAGCTTCCCTGCAGCCGTATCACTTTGCATCTGTCGAACATATTTAGTAACTACAAATGTTGTTACGATAACGAGAACAACTGCGCCCAATATGGCGAGCATGTTTACCCAGTCACCGCCTTTCATAAGCTTATCTACACCGCCGGCCATTTCGACCGCAGCGTAGGTGAAGCCAAGCATTGCAATTACAACTATGATAGCAGCTAATACCGTCTTATTCATCTATGCCTCCTACTTTTTTGTCTCATTGTCTTCGGAGATCACTTCTTCGATCGGCTGATCCGTGATCTCATCATGGAGCGCAAGATTGCTATACTTTTCATAATCGCGTGTCCCCTTTTTCTGCGAGCTATAGAGGTGATAAATGTACGAATACAATAACACCACCATAAATGCGGTAAAGAAAAAGAAGCCATACGCTTGAAGTGTTGCAATGTCCACGCTAATCCTTATTTCAATCGATTAAGATACGCAATGATCGCAACGATTTCAGGAACTTTCCCCGCTGCTACTGCGTCTTTAACATCTTGATCTTTCATATCTGCCACAATAAGCTTCGCCTCTTCAAGCGCTGATGCACGAGCACCTTCAAGCGTATCCGCTAACGCAACCGTTGCTTTCGATCCATCTTTCATCGGAAGTTCTTTATTATAAGGAACCGCAAATACTTTCTGGATAGTCAATTGCTCAGCATAGGCTGTATCAATATCCGCAGTGTTTTTAAACATCCAACCGTATGCCGGCATGATAGAACCCGGAACAACTGCCTGAGGATCTTTCATGTGATTTTCATGCCAATCTGTTGTACGGTAGTTACCTACACGCATCAAATCAGGACCGGTACGTTTTGAACCCCAAAGGAAAGGACGGTCGTATGCATATTCACCACTCAAAGAATAGTGACCATAACGATCGGTTTCCGATTTAAATGGACGAATGAGCTGAGAGTGACATGCATTACAACTGTTTTTGATGTAAACAAGACGACCCGTGAGCTCTAAAGTCGAATAAGGCTTCGTACCGATAACCGGACGAGATGCCTGTGCAAAGTTTGGAACGATCTCAACAAGACCAGCAAACGCAATAACAACGAAAACAGCAACCGCAAAAAAGAACGGGTTTTTTTCTAACCAGTGAAACATTTTCCCCTCCTTAATTATGCGCCCATAGGCGATGCGTTTTGAAGTTCAGACTCTTCAACACGACGACCACAGGTCATTGTTTTGTACATATTATATGCGAACATAAACATACCGATAAGATACAACGTACCACCAACTGCGCGAATCGTAAAATACGGTTGCAATACCGATACGGTATCAATAAATGAATACGCTAGGTTACCGAATTCATCATGAGCACGCCACATCATACCTTGAGTAATACCGGCAATCCACATGGATGTGAAGTACAAAATAACCCCAAGAGTTTGAATCCAAAATTGTGTGTTCATCAACGATTTTGAGTAAATCTCACGCTTAAAGATACGAGGAGCCATATGGAACATTGCAGCAATAACCATAAAGCCAACCCATCCAAGAGCACCATCATGTACGTGACCAATGATCCAATCCGTAAAGTGAGCCAATGCATTGACCGATTTGATCGCCTGAATTGGCCCCTCTAATGTTGAGAACATATAGAAAGTAGAAGCCATGACCATGAATTTGATCAACGGACTAGCCGCTACTTGCTGCCATTCACCCTTCATCGTAAGGAGCATATTGATGGCAGAACCCCACGATGGAAGAATCAATACAACCGAGAATACAGAACCCATTGTTTGCATCCAGTCAGGAACCGTAGAGAACAACAAATGGTGTCCGCCTGCCCAAAGGTATACAAACATCAATCCCCAAAATGCCAGCAAAGACAATTTATACGAATAGACTGCTTGACCTGATTCTTTTGGTAAAAAGTAGTAAATCATCGCAATAATCGGTGTTGTCAATACAAATGCAACCGCATTGTGACCAAACCACCATTGAACCAATGCATCGTTTGTCCCAGCATACATGGAAACCGAGTGATACCATGCACCGACACCAGGAGCTACGAGCCATGTAGGAATCTCTGCATTGTTAAAGATGTGCAACATCGCGACCGCTAAAAATGTAGCGATGAAATACCACATAGAGATATACAATGTTTTTTCACGTCGGATACCGATAAGACCGAAAATACTGATACCCCAAAGGACCCAAACAATAACGATGCCTGCATCCAGCGGCCATTCAAATTCAGAATACTCTTTAGAACTTGTAATACCAAGCAAGAGCGATATAACAATAACTACCGAAGCAGCCATGTAGATCCAAAAATGCGCTTTACCGACGAACATCAATAGTTTTGATTCCGCCATTGATACCTTTAGGACACGCTGACCTATATAGTACCATGAAGACCAAACCGCACTTAATACAAACCCGTAAATAACACTGTCTGTATGCAGTGGGCGTAAGCGACTAAAATTGGTATATTCAGCCAAGTCAACACCTAAAAAAGTATTTAACCCTGGAAATGCCATCTGCCAAGCTAAGATCACTCCTACAAGCATACCGACAACACCAACAAAAATAGCATTGTACATAAACAGTTTTGCAACTGTATAGTCATACTCTAATGGACGATTTTCCATATATTACCTCCTTCAAATTCAAAGCATAAAAGCCGTCTTATGTTTCTTAACACAGATGTAACATTTATAGGCTATTAGACACTCTAATGATAGCGATACAAATATTTAATAATTCTTAAATTATTAATTTTTATGCTTGTTTATTTATCTTAGTAATTTTTATAAGCTTTTTTAAAGAATTGTGTTAAAAATGTGAGACCTGTTGCCCGCTAATGACTATTTTTGTTACGGTTCATAGCAGCAATCAGCTCGTGATTCTCTTTTTCCATGCTTTTACAGGCATCTAACAAATAATTCTGCAATGCATCCTCTGGTATTTTTTCTTTTATCCCCTGCGCATAGTAATCAAAAAATTGACTGTACGGTGTTATTCCGGATGATAGCACCATATTAAGATCTATATGCTCGAAGTAGTGGTTCCAGGATGGGTTTATTTTTTTGATCACCATCATTTTAATCTTCCATGCAATCAAGAAGATGGCAATCATGATAAGGGATAAAAAGACAATATAAAAGACGATAGCTTGTGCAATACCCAGTTTATTAAAAACATAAGGGTTAAAAAGTATTGCATATTCTATAAAAGGCAATGACATAAAAAACAGTATGACTGCAGTACTGCTCAGTCCCCCGATTGGCCCCAAATTATAAATGGTCCGTTTTTTCCCGCTTGATGTCGAAAATGTTGATAGGATGGTTTTTAAAGGGTACTCTTTCACAATGTTTCCTTGAAAATATGAATGCAAACGGTGGGAATAAAGGAGAGATTATAACGAAGAATTAACAATAGGGACATAGCCCCTATGGTTATAAATGGACTTTTAGATACTCATCGATACTAACGAGAATCACGGTCCCTAAAAAAGCCAAATTGATCTGCATAAACACTTTTCGTGCATGCTGGAGTTCAAAGTTCTTTCGTAGAAGCTGCAAGCTGCTTAGTAGCGCAAGCACTCCTGTTAAGATCAGTAAGCTATTGATCACCATATTGTTCGGTTGAAAAATGGTAACCATAAAATATCCGGTAGCTATGGTCAATATCAACCAATAGTAGGTAAGCCGCTGAAGCGTCATTTTTCCAAACAAGCGCATAGCCGTTGGATAACCGGCACCGGCATAATCACCATAATGCAGCATTACCAACAACCAAAAATGGGGTACCTGCCAGACAAAATAGAACAATCCAAGGGCATAAAACTCTGCTTCCATAAGACTATGTCCCGCTGCAAGCCATCCAATAGCCGGTGGTATAACACCCAGTATTGCTCCAGGAACAACCGCTAAAGCGCTTTTCTTTTTTAAAGGGGTATAAAAAAGGTTATACCAGATAAATGAGAATAAAAATAAATTTACACCCGTAATCCCGAGCAAATCATAGATTAGCACAAGGGAAGAGAGAATCAAGATTGCGGCAATAAGTATCGCCGTGCGCGGAGACCATTTGCCTGAAGCTATCGGTCTGTGCTTTGTCCGTTCCATTAAGGCATCTTCTTTGTACTCTTGCACCTGATTAAGTGTTGAAACACCCATCGCGACAAGAAGCACTGCAAAAGTTGCAATAAACATATCGGTTCCAATTTCGCCCTTTGCCATAATATAGGCAAAGAGAGCCGAAAGGCTCACGGCGAAAGAGAGAACAAATTTAGTTAAAACGATAAAGTCTTTAATCATTTACCGTCTTTTAGATACTGAATCAGAGCGGTCATGTCCTCTTCAGAAAGCGTAGATGCCGGCATAACACCTGCCGAGAAACCAGCCGCAATATCTTTATCCGGAGTTGCCACTGCGTCTTTGAGATATTGTGCATCTTTTGTGTTACCGATACCCATCAACGATGGACCAACAAGGATAGAGTCATCTGCAACGGAGTGACAGCCATTACAGCCATTTCCTTCAAAGACTTCTTGCCCTTTAGACATTGCCACTTCAAATCCTGCAGGTGCTTTAGCATCACTGTTAAACCACGCATCATACGTTGCTCTGTCAATAACATGGATTTTAGAAAGCATGTACGAGTGGCGCGTACCGCAATATTCGGCACACTCTACATCGTAGTTACCGACAACATTAGAGTTAAACCACTGCTTTGTCATACGACCTGGTACCACGTCCTCTTTCATACGAAATGCAGGAACAAAATAAGAGTGGATAACATCGTTAAGCGGTGCTGTCATTTCCAAGATCACATTTTGATCCACGGGGACAAACAATTCCGCTGTTTTATGTACGTATCCATTGGCATTGGCCGGATACGTGTAATTCCATGACCATTTTTTACCTTCAACCGCTACCGTAATACTTGACGCAGCATCGGGCATGGTACGAAGCGTTCTCATGGTAGTATAACCGTACCAAAAGAAGACGGCAAGCATCAAGGTAGGTATAACGGTCCACGTTATTTCCAATCCGGTATGATGGATAACATTTTCGATGTTTTCATCTTTTACATTGCTCTCGCGATATTTCCACGCGAAGTATAGCATTGGTGCTACAACAGACAAAAAGAGTACAACGGATAAGACAAGATTTATGTATAACGCTTGATCTATATCTGCTGCAAAAGTCGCTGCTCTTGTATTAAATCCTTCTAATACATTACTAGTATTCATTTCTACTGACATACCGCCTCCTTAATGCGCTGGCGATGTTATGTGACTAACATCAGCAAATTGAAAATAATTAACATCGACCATGACAATAGCAAAGAAAAATGCAACCAAAAAGACGGCAAAGACGACGGTCCATCCAATGAGAACTTCCCCTTTTAAATGCATGTAATACATAAGAATGATCCATGCTTTAACTGTTCCGATCAACAATTGCGTTCCAAATGTATAATCCGTTAAAAACATTGACGGTTGAATAAATGTTATCGCTGTTAACACTAGCAGGCCAACAAGAACTTTATAATAACCGCCTCTTTCTTTTTTATAATCTACTGTTGTATCATTAGCCATGAATAGCTCCTCCTGCGATATCACCTGCACCGATCATATAGAAATATGGGAATACAAATACCCAAATAAGGTGTACTAAATCCCAGTACAGTGCAATATTGAAATGTAAAATATTATGCTCCGGTGTTACTTTTCCGCTATTGATACGTTTAAGCAACCACAACATGAGTCCGATACCAATAATAATATGCAAACCGTGAAGGCCCGTCATGGTAAAGTACATACCAAAAAATAAAATTTGCCCAAATGGTTTTGAGTGCTCATTCCCCGATTGAAGCGCATCAAGACCTAAGAAAACACCGTGATGATATTCTGCTGTCCACTCAACCGCTTTAATTCCCAAAAACACAAGCGCAAGAAGAATGGTTGCCCATATCATCAATTTAGCACCCTTAACATCACCGCTGCGCATTTTCAATAGCCCAAGCCCCATTGTTAAAGCAGAAACAAGCAATACAACCGTATTGGTTCCGCCCAAGACTCTGTTGAGTCCGGCAGATGCATCAATAAAATCCTGATGGTGTAATGCAAAGTAATACGAAAGGACCATAAACATAGATCCAAACATCATTACCTCAGTCAACATAAACAGCCAGAAGCCTAATTTGCCTCCAAAGGTATCACCTTGCCAACCCTGAACTACGTGCTCTTTCCCATCGCGGTCAACCGCGATTTCTGGTACATATTCGTGTGAATCGTGAGAATCATGTGCCATTAGTCAATCCTTTTCATATTTTCATCAAACTTAACAACCGGTTGACCATGGTGATACTCGTATGGTCTAAAGTCAACGTATGGGACTTTTGTATGGTTTTCCAACGGTGGCGGTGAACTTGGCAAATGCCATTCAAGCGTTGTTGCATTCCATGGATTAACACCCGATGGTTTCCCTTTTCTGATCCCTTGAATCAATACGTAGAACATAAAGATAAGACCCGTAACAAAGAGAATCGCACCCCAAAAAGAGAGTTGATGATAAATTTGAAATTCCGGCAAATAGTCAAAATAACGTCTTGGCATACCAAGGTAACCTGCGATAAACATCGGGAACCATAGTAGGTTAAAGCCGAGAAACAAAATCACGAATGCCAATTTAGCTTGTACTTCAGAGTACATTTTTCCAAATACAAGAGGGAACCAATAGTGGATACCTGCAAAGAATAAGAATACAACACCGCCTAGCATAGCGTAGTGAAAGTGAGCGATCGTATAATAGGTATCTTGAAGGTGAATATCAGACCCGATCATCGCGATGGTAACCCCTGAAAGTCCACCGATTGCAAACGTAATAATCGTACCCAACGCCCATAACATAGGGGTATCGAGAACAATCTTACCTTTGTACATCGTCGCAATCCAGTCATAAAATTTGATACCCGTAGGGATAGCAACAAAGAAAGTAAGGAATGAGAAAATCGTTTTTGCCATATCGGACATACCCGATGTAAACAAGTGGTGACCCCATACCAAATAACCGACACCTGCGATTGAAGCCGATGAAAGAGCAATCGTACGGTACCCGAAGATTTCTCTGCGTGAAAATGCCGGAATAATTTCAGACATAACACCAAATGCAGGAAGAATCATCAAATAAACCGCTGGGTGTGAATAGATCCAGAACAAGTGTTGGAATAAAACAGGATCCCCACCTTTTGACGGGTCAAAAATACCAATACCAAAATACTTTTCTAACAATGCAAGAACAAGCGTGATACCAACAACCGGTGTTGCAAGAAGCTGAATCCATGCCGTTGCATAAATTCCCCATACAAACAATGGCATTTTGAAAAAATCCATACCCGGTGCACGTAAACGGTGAATCGTTACCAAAAAGTTAAGACCTGTAAGAATAGACGCCATACCAAGAATAAAGGCGGCAACCAGTGTGGTAACAACATTGGTATCCGTATTTAAACTGTACGGTGCATAGAATGTCCAACCCGTATCCGCAAAGTTAAATACCAAACTGCCATCCGCAATACTGAAATTAAACAATGAAGACAATGCAACAATACAACCTACGATGTAAAGCCAAAACGTAAACCAGTTAAGACGTGGGAAAGAGACATCTTTCGCCCCGATCATCAACGGCATAACAATGTTTCCAAATACCGCCGGAATCCCTGGAATAATAAACAGGAAAACCATAATAACACCATGCAGTGTAAACGCCTGATTAAACGTGTGTGCCTCTATAAACTGCTGGCCTGGGGCAAACAACTCAAATCTCATTGTCAATGCTGCAGCAACTGCAACAAAAAAGAATGTAAACATGACCACAGCGTACATAATACCGATACGCTTGTGGTCAATCGTCAACATCCACTGCATAAAAGTGCTTTTGGGGTGACCAAAAGCACAGTGTGTTTCGTCGAAATAACTTTTACTCATTTAACTCTCCTTATTTTGATGGTCTTCATCTTTTCTACCAATTTTGACAAGATACAAGAAAAATCCTAGTACCATTGCTAGCATTACTACGCCAGCAACCTTCTCCCACATAAAGACATATTTTTTTGCATCCGGATCATACGAAAAACACAATAACATGGCCTTTGGAATGGTTCCGCCGACTTTACCTTCATGCGCTTCCGCCAAAGCCATCTTTACATCGATTGGGCCTTGCTCAACACCCGGAAGATAGCGGACTATCTTTCCTTCAGGGGATAAAACGATTAATGAAGCAGCATGGATATAATCCGTTTTCCCTGTGGTTGAGATGGTTTTTTCATATTTAAAACCAACACTTTTGGCTAAAACATCCGAACTGTTATTATCATCAACAACAAAATGCCACGCATCTGCCACATAAGCTCTGCCGATAGAATCAATTTGATTTTTACGTTTTGCAGCAGCCAATGCAGGGGTCTCATCTTTTGCAAAGCTAACCGTAATCACTTTGTAATCTGTGTTTTCTGCAAGATCTAATTTACCCAGCACTTTGGCTAACGCATTTAGTTGTGGAGTACAGATACCTGAACATCTAAAATAGTTCAATGTAAGAATTGTCGGTTTGCCATCCATCAATTTCTTCAATGTGACTTTTTCTGACTCTTCATTAATAAATGTCAAATCAAGAGGAACTGTCTCACCCAACTTTTCATCAATGCCGATGTTGTTTGCATTCAGTAAAGTGATAAGTAAAGACAACACCAATATACATTTTTTCAATATAACCTCCTTAAGAATCCAAAGCACAAAAGCCAAAAAGTGTTAATTTATACTTCTTAACACAAATGTAACACTTTTAGGCTCTGTATGTACGATAATAATAGCGATTTA
>DASUNE010000083.1:0-4548 GCA_036277315.1 Sulfuricurvum sp. | reverse complement strand
AACCATTGTCTCAGTCATCTTTTTACCGCTTAATCTTGCCGTTGGATTTTTTGGGATGAATACCGGGGGATTGCCGTTTCAGCATAACAATTCAGGGACTTTTTACGCATTCGAAAGCATGATACTTTTTGCGATATTGCTTACAGCAAGTGTTATATGGAAGATAAAACAGAGATAAGATTAAAGAGAAAAGAAAGATGCCGCTCCAAAGAGCAGCGGAGAGATTACTTGCGACGAATTTCTTTGATACGTGCTTTTTTACCGGCAAGATCACGAAGATAGAACAATTTCGCACGACGAACACGTCCACGGCGAAGAACTTCGATTTTTTCTAGGCTATCGCTGTAAAGTGGGAATACACGCTCGATACCGATTGCGTTTGCACCGATTTTACGAACCGTGATAGTACGGCCTGTACCTTCACCACGAATAGAGATACATACGCCCTCATAACTTTGAACACGAGTTTTCTCACCCTCTGTAATGCTAACAGCAAGACGAAGTGTATCGCCTGCACGAAATAAAGGAATATCTTTCCCAGCGATTTGTGCTTGCTCGAAGCTAGCGATGTATTTATTTTTCATAAGAAGTCCTTATTGTATGCTTTAATAGCTGTTCAGGTCTGAAATATTTTGTTTTGCATTCAGACAAAGCTAATTTTAGTGCTAGAATTTTACTGTGATTTCCCTTTAGATATTCTGATGGAACACCCATTTTCTCATAAATAGGTGGTTTTCCAAAAGAAGGTGCTTCTAAAAGTGGCGTTTCAAAGCTTTCATATTCAAGCGATTCACTGTTTCCAAGAACACCCTCAAGATTACGAACGATCGCATCACTCATCACCAACGAGGGTAATTCGCCCCCCGTTAGAACATAATCACCAATACTAAATACTTCGTCCGCAAAGGTTTCAAGGACCCGTTCATCGATCCCCTCATAGCGTCCGCTCACAAAAACAATATGCGATTTTGTGGCAAGACGCTTGGCATCATTTTGCGTAAACTGCTTCCCAACGGGTGCCACAAAGATGATATGGGCCTCATTATCAAACGTATTCAATGCGTCAAACAAAGGCTGTGGCGTCATCACCATCCCGGCTCCGCCGCCCACGGCTGTATCATCCACTTTGAAATGCTTTGAGGCACTAAAATCTCTTGGATTGAGATAAGAAACCTCAAACTTTTTTGCGTCAATAGCCCGCTTGAGAATGGAATCTTGAAAATAACCCTCTATCAGATTCGAAAAAAGGGTGACGTACGTGAAACGCAATTACGATGCCTCAAGCAAATCAAGTCCACCGTCCACGCTGATTTTTTTCATCGCCACATCCACGTTTAAAACAAAACGATCAATATAAGGGATCAAAAAGGTAGCAGGAAGATCTTGCGCGACCAAAGCAGCGTCCGTTTTGACAAAAAGGAAATCTTGCGGTCCAATCCGCTCAACTTCAATAACCACTCCCAGCAGTTTTTCCCCTTCAAAGACACTCAGTCCCGGTAAATCAAACCAAAAGAATTCACCCTTAGCCAATTTACATCGCGCACGGGTTGCCTCATGCGTTGTAAAAAGTTTTGCATTCGTCAGGACTTTGACCGCTTCTGGAGTATCATATCCAACCAGTCGAACAAGTTCTCGGTCAGGGTTATAGCTTTGAAGGGTTAACGTGGAGCCATTTTCCAATTGAAAGGTGGAACCCTTAGCAAATTGTTCTGGAAAATCAGTATGAAGATTGAGCTTGATATCACCTTTAAGTCCTACAACGCGACCAAGAGTGGCGACATGAAGGAGGTTGGGATCAACCTCGTTACGAAATCGGTTCGACATTGATACGGTAACTTTGGCCATCTTTGGCCTTGCAGCCCGAAATGAGCGTTTTGATCGCACCGATCATCTTGCCTTCTTTGCCGATAAGTTTACCCACATCGGCTTGATTGGCATGCAAAACAATCTCGGTCACTTCATCGCCCACAAAAGACTCAACTCGAATATCTTCGGGATAAGTGGCGACCAATTTGGCAAAACCAGCGACGAAGTCAGCAATCACGATTATTTACCTGTGATCTTTTTAACGCGATCAGACATCTGAGCACCAACGCTCAACCAGTAGCTCAAACGCTCTTCATCTACTTTGGTAGTGATAGGGTCTGTCATTGGATTGTAATATCCGATCAATTCGATCCAACCACCATCACGACGCTTACGGCTGTCGGTTACCGCGATACGGTAGAAAGGTTGTTTTTTACGTCCCATACGGGTTAAGCGAATGACTGTTGCCATGTTAGTTCCTTTTATTATGTTTTTTTGCGCCGAGTAACTTTGAAGAGTGTTTTGCCCACAAAAGCAAAAAAAAACCGCAAAATGACTGCGAACGCTAAGTCAGAGATTTTTACAAAAATCCCTTGCTTAACGCTCAAGCTTTAACGTGGGATTCGATTCCCTTGCATTTGTCCCATCATACTTTGAAGATCTTTCATCCCCTGCTTGCCCGAAAAACGTTTTGCCATTTTCGAAGCATTTTTAAACTGCTTTAAAATACGATTGACATCAACAATATTAAGACCACAACCCATCGCCAGACGCGCTTTTCGGCTGTTGTTTAAAAGATCCGGATCTTCACGCTCTTTCATCGTCATCGAAGAAACAAGCGCCTTGATGCGTTTGAGCTCGCCTGAGTTTTCCATGTCAAAATCTTTAAGCGCTGATGCCATTCCGCTCATCCCGGGGATCATCCCCATGATGGACTTCATGCTCCCCATTTTTTTGAGGCTTTCCATCTGTTCGAGGAAATCGTTAAAATTGAATTCCCCTTTTTTGATCTTCTTGGTGAGCTGCTTTGCTTTTTTCTCATCGATGATCGATGCCGTTTTTTCCGCAAGCCCTTCAATATCTCCAAGCCCCATAAGACGATTAACGATCCGATCCGGCAAGAAGATCTCTAGATCTTCCATCTTTTCACCCGCACCGATAAAGCGCAAGGGAACTTGGATTTGTGACGCGATCCCCAAAGCGACACCGCCCTTGGAATCCCCATCGTATTTGGTGAGGATAACACCGTCAATACCGATTTTTTCATTGAAACTCTCAGCGGTACGTACCGCATCTTGACCGGAAAGGGAATCCGCAACATAGAAAATCTCATGCGGGTTTGCAGCACGCTTAACCTCGGCGAGTTCATTCATCAGTTCATCATCAATGGCTAAACGCCCCGCAGTGTCAATAAGGACTACATCAACGAGAAGATTTTTCGCGTGCGCCAATGCCCCTTTAACAACGTCAACAGGGCTCTTGGTTGCTTCATCACTGTACAGTTCAACATCAATTCCCGCACACACTTGGCGCAATTGCTCGACTGCCGCAAGACGCTGTAAGTCCGCTGCAACGACCAAAACACGTTTTTTCTGACGGATTTTGAGATAGTTTGCAAGCTTTCCGGTTGTCGTTGTTTTACCCGAACCTTGCAATCCGGTCATCAAGATAACCGTAGGGCCTTGAGGGGCATAAACAAAGCCCGAATTTCCTTTGACCTTCAAAAGTTCATACAATGAACTGCGAAGGGCATCGAGAAATTGATCTTTGCCGATACCACTTTGTTTTACTTGGAGTTCTACCGAATCAATAAGATCTTTCACCACTTTGTGATGAACATCCGCTTTCAATAACGCTTTTTTAAGCTCGCCCAATGCCTTGGTGAGTGCTTTTTCATCGTCATGAAAACGAATCTTACGTATGGCAGATGTAAATGATTCGGTTAGTGTATCAAACACTTGAACTCCTAAATAATGTTATGCAAAGGGTATAAAAAGTTTCGCATTATACTTAAATTTTACTTTGATTCTGCTTTTTTAGCTACCAAAATGACCAAATATTTTAGGCTCGGGTGCTATGAAGGTTAACCCTAAAATAGTGACTTTCTTCGCGTGAAGCATGACACGCTTCGCCTGTCGTCCGCCGTAACTCTCATCGCCCACTATCGGATGAAGGGCGTATTTCATGTGCGCACGGATTTGGTGCGTACGACCGTGATGGATAATGAGCTGTACTTTCGTCTTTTTTCCGGATACCTCCAGAGGGGTTACTTCGGTAATAGCGGGCTTACCGTTTTTGGCCACTTTCGTATACGCCTTGTTCCCTTTTTTCTCCGTGATAAGAGGCTGATCGATGACAAACGGCTCACTGATGATCCCGTCTACCCATGCGACGTATTCCTTATACACATTGTCTTTTTTAAATTCCTCAATGGCTTTGAGGCGATACTCTTCATTTTTAACCAGCATCAATACACCGCTCGTCTCACGGTCAAGTCTATGAAGAAGCTGTGAACCTTTAAACTGCCGCTCGATCTCATCGGAGTTGACAAATGCCGGCTTGTCGATAACGATCAAATTATCATCTTCATAGATAGGGTGCGCTTTTTCTACTTTTTGAACGATAAAATGGGTTTTTGCACTGATTTCACCTCGCGCTATCAACACCTTTGAATTGCCCACATAGACCAATCCTCGATCAATCAGTGATTTTGCTTCGGAATTGCTAATTCCCTCTTGTGCT
>DASUNE010000082.1:0-18927 GCA_036277315.1 Sulfuricurvum sp. | reverse complement strand
CTTCATAACGGCGATACTGGTACTGACATTTTCAATGGCATCGATAAATTCGCCGTGCATTCCTGCAGAGGATAATGTGTGTGAAAAATCCCCCTTTGTTGCCCCTGAGATCGAGGCATTGATTTGATGAATGAGGCTTTGAATTTGCTTGATCAGTTGTTCCAGGGCACTTCCCATGATCCCCATTTCTGTTCCAGGTTCCGCGTTGACAGATGTTTGGGTGAAGTCTCCTTCTGCAATGTTGGTAATCAGACATGTGAATTTTCCAAGGGCAATGGTAATAGAACTTCGGATCATACTTGCAAAGAGAAAAATAATCACGGCTACGGCGACTCCGGTAATAAGAACAAAAAACTTATAAAATTCAATTTCACTGTGCATACTTTTTGAGGCATTGGCCAAATCTTCACGTTTATCCTTGACCACTTTTTCAAAACTGTCACGTGAAGCATCCGCATACGGGGTCATCTCTTTTTTGTAAAGAGCATAAATGGAGGAGGTATTGGCTGCAATATAGGTCGGATCGAGAGACTTCATCATTTTTAGCGTATTGGTTAAAAATAAAGTTGTGCTATCTTTGGCCTGTTTGATCGTCTCTTTTTCGTTGGGGTGCAAGACGGTTTTTTCCAATTCGACGAAAGCATTATTGATGGTTGCGGAATGTTCTTCGAGTTTAGCTATGTTTTTGGTGTAATTTCCCCCCAGCATAATGTCTCGGCTGGTCCGACTGATGTAGTTAAGATTTTTTTCAATTTCTACGGAAATCAATGCCCCCTCGATTGTCTTGTTTTGAAGCTCGTCGTATTGATTTTCGAGACTTCTCATCGCGAAAAATACAAAAATAGAGGCCCCGATAACGGCAACGGTCGCTGCCGATACAAGATAGTTCATTCTTTGTTTAATACTCATTTTATTCAGTGTCTGTTCAAACGCCATTGTACGTCCTATTCTTATGATTTCATTTACTATTATATCGTTATTATAATCATTTTTAATTGTTTCGTCTTTATTTTTCTTAAAGTTTTTCTATAAGATGTGCTTAGGTACAATAAGGGGTAAGTTTTAACAGAGGATTAGGAAGTGATAGGAAGTTATCGACATTCAGTACGTCTCAATGGAGAGAATACGGAAGAGACACGTGAACAATTGCGTCTTTATTTTCATCAAAGTTTTGATCTTTTTGAATCGTTGTTTGATCTGTTAAAATCGGATGAGGTCTTTTATCGTCAATCTGAACCAACCCGTCACGCAATGATTTTTTATTTTGGACATACGGCAATTTTTTATATTAACAAATTGATAGCAGCCGGGATAATACATGAACGGATTAACCCCCATTTTGAATCTTTATTTGCCGTTGGGATAGATGAGATGGCATGGGATGCTGATACCGGGAGTCTTAGCTGGCCAAGCGTCAATGAGGTTCGAAATTATCGATTGTTGGTGCGAGAATGTGTGGATAGAGTGATTCAAACATTCCCCATGACCCTTCCAATCACGAAAGAAAATCCATTTTGGGCGATTTGGATGGGGATTGAGCATGAGCGTATTCACATCGAAACGTCGAGCGTATTGCATCGGCAGATGCCTTTGGAATTTATTAGAGAAGATGGTAGGTTTCCGATTTGTCCGTTTTGGGGTGAGGGGTTAGAGAATGCAATGGTGAGCTTCCAGAGTAGAGAGATTGACATGGGTAAAGGTTTGGATGATCACGGTCTGTATGGCTGGGATAATGAATACGGGTCTGCAACCTTTAGCGTAGCAGAGTTTCAAGCATCGAAATATTTGGTTACCAACGGCGAATTTATGGATTTTGTGATGGCAAACGGCTACGGTATTTCACGATGGTGGGACGAGGAAGGGTTGCGGTATCTCAAGATTCGAAATGCTTCGTGCCCGCCGTTTTGGATTCGGAAAGAGGATGGAAGCTTCCGATATCGGGCACTGACACGGGAAATGGATATGCCCTACAACTGGCCGGTAGAAGTAAATGCCCTAGAAGCAGAAGCGTTTTGCCGGTGGAAAAGTGCCCAAGAGGGAGAGACGTATCGGTTGCCCAGTGAAGCGGAATGGATGGTGATGGTGAAAGAGTGTGGCATGGATGAGGAGATTTTTGATGAGTCAAAAGCCAATATTAACTTTGCCCATTATGCCTCTTGCGTCCCGGTGGATACCTACGCGCACGGAGAACTTTATGATGCAGTAGGCAATGTGTGGCAGTGGACGCAAACGCAAATGGATGCGTTTGAGGGATTCAAGACGCATCCCTGGTATGATGATTTTTCAGAACCTACGTTTGATGGGAAACATAACCTCATCAAAGGGGGCTCATGGGCATCAACGGGCAATGAGATCATGATTAGTTCGCGTTATGCCTTTCGCCGTCACTTTATTCAGCATGCTGGATTTCGGTATGTTGTGGGTGAGGGTGAGTCTGAGATGAAAAAATACGCTCATATAAAGCAGATGCATGAGGCTTGGATACAACGATATGGATGAACTTGAATTCATCGATCGAAATGGGAGCAATGCCGAAAAATACACGCTTAGAAAAAAACTTTTTGGGACGGATACCGTACAGCCGATGTGGGTCGCTGATATGGATATTGCTACTCCGCTGTGTGTTTTGAGTGCAGTACAGGAGAGACTTTTTCATCCTGTCATCGGCTATGAAATCATGAAAGATGAGGTCTATGAAGCCCAATGTGCATGGATTCAACGCCATCATAGATGGACGATACAACGAGAATGGCTCTCCTATTCTCCTTCGGTAGTGGCCTCGATCGGATGTGCTATCCGTGCATTTAGCCTAGAGGGGGATGAGGTGATCGTGATGAGCCCCGTCTATCCCCCTTTTTTTGGACAAGTGAAAGAGAATAATCGTCATTGTGTGTTTCATTCCCTTGTGCAAAACGATGAAGGGGTATATGGTTTTGATATTGAAAATCTGCGACGCCAGATCACTCCAAAAACCAAAGTTTTACTGCTGTGTTCGCCCCACAATCCCATAGGTCGTGTATGGAGTTATGATGAACTCCGTGCACTTGGAGCATTGTGTTTGGAGTATGGGATTGTGATTGTCAGCGATGAGATACATTGCGATATTGTTTATGAAGGGTATACTCATGTTCCGATTGCATCGATTAGTGAAGAACTGAGTGAATGTACGGTAACGTTTCTGGGAACGGGTAAGACTTTTAATATGGCGGGATTTGGGATTTCGACGGTTTGTATCGCTTCGGAAAAATTGCGGGCTTTATATGACGGAGAACGTCGAAAAATTCATTTCGGTGATGGGTGTATTTTATCGCATGTTGCATTTGAAGCAGCCTATAGGCAGGGAGATGTTTGGCATCAAAAACTGCTCAAGCATTTAAGCATCAATCGAGAAAAGATTTCACAATGGGGGGGCCGTCATCAACAGATTGGATTTAACCCTCCGGAAGGGACCTATCTGGCATGGCTTGACTGTCGTGCATTGGGACTTTCGGATCGTGGGCTACGTGAGTTTTTTATTCACGAAGCAGGGCTTGGATTGAGTGCCGGTCTGAGTTTTGGTCGCGAAGGATCGGGATTTATGAGACTCAATTTTGCCGTTTCGGCGGATATTTTGGATGCGGCGTTAAAAAAAATAAGCGATGCCTTGCGAAGGAGAGAAGATGATTGAAGCCATGTTAAATCTTTATGAGATGGATTATTTCCGTTTTCTTTTAACCCTGCTTCTGAGTTTTATGACAGGCTTGGAAATGCGTGAATACGGTAAAACGCTTGTAAATGCTTATTTTATCGGTACGGTACGCACCTATACTCTGATCGGAATGTTGGGATATATTTTATATATCCTTGATCCCTCATGGAGGCTTTATATATCGGGACTGGGTATTTTAGCCCTCTTATTCGGTCTCTTTTATTATCGCAAGCTTCGTGGAGAGCAAAAAGGGATTATCAGCTTATTGGCGGCACTGCTCGTCTATACCTATGCACCGATTATCATGACGCAGCCATTATGGTTTACGGCCCTTATTTTTGTCTCCATTATCTTTGTCGTCAATGCCAAAACACAACTGCAAGCGTTATTGGAGAGTGTGGACAATACGGAGATTATTACCTTTTCAAAGCTGGTATTGCTAAGTGTCGTGATTTGGCCGTTGCTGCCTAGAACCCCGATCTCTGAAATAATTCCCATGTCGTTGAGTAAAATATGGATGGCCGTCGTCGTTGTTGCGGGAATTTCGTATGTCGGGTATCTCTTGCAGCGCTACTTTTTTAAAGAAAAAGGGTTCCTTGTCAGCGGTATTTTGGGAGGGATCTATTCATCTACAGCAACGACGGTCGTATTGTCACGCCAATCAAAAACGATTGAAGCGCATGAATATACGTTTGTGACGGCGATTATGCTGGCAACGGGGATGATGCATATTCGATTGTTGATGATCATTGGATTTTTGAGTTTTTCTTTTTTTCAACTCATTTTAGTACCTCTTGGCACTTTGGGGGGAATTGCCTTAGTGGGCGGGTATTTGCTTTCCCGGATAAAAAATGGTGAACCTCTTCAAACAGACCATCCAAAACAGCTGAACGTCAATCCTCTCGAATTGGGAGTGGCCCTATTGTTTGCTTTGATGTTTGTCGTGATGAGTGTGATAACCCATTATTTTGTCACTCATTACGGAATCTCAGGACTTAATATTATGGCGTTCATCAGTGGATTTACGGACATTGACCCTTTTATCCTTTCGCTTATCAGTACGAGTTTCTCTATCAGTCAAAATACGATCATTGCCGCTATTTTAATCGCAATCGGAAGCAATAATCTCCTCAAAGGGCTTCTTGCTTTACTCTTGGGGTCTCGTAAAGTCGGATGGATGAGCTTGGGGACATTGGGTACATTATCTCTTTTAACGTTTGGTATGGCTTATATTGTCGGGTAAATAAAATGGAGAAAGAGCTTGAAAAAATAGAACGTTTTATCCAAGAACATCATCTTTTGTCATTGGCAACGAAAGATGATATTCTGTGGTGTTGTTCGCTGTTTTATGCTTACGATTCCAAAGAGAACGCTTTTATCGTTGCTACGGACATGCAAACGCTTCATGGTAGGAATGTCTTAAAAGATGCCTCCGTCGCGGGGACAGTCGCATTGGAGACAAAAACCGTTGGAAAAATTCAAGGGATACAATTTCGAGGTGAGATGACGCGGTGTACCGATGGGTCAGAGATTTATTTTAAAGCGTTCCCGTATGCGTTGGTCATGAATCCGGCATTGTGGAGAATACGGCTGGATGAGATAAAAATGACCGACAATACGCTTGGATTTGGAAAAAAACTTATTTGGAAACGTTCTTTTTGATGGTAAAAAACGTACATGCACTTCCGCTGGAGCTTAAGACGACCTGCGAGGGGATGAATTTACTTTTAAAGCCATACGCTTTGCATCCATGAGGCTGATTGGCTTCCCATGTGACAAAATAATAGGTACATTTTTGACAGATAATTTTTTGCATAGGGAATTTTACCTATAATTCGAAACTTTTTAAAGGATATACATGAACAAATTGCTTTCGATGTTGCAACTTCAGCAAGAGCTCAATGATGCTACGAACGGTCAAGGCTGGGAAAAAGGAGTTACCAAAAACGGTAAAAAAATCAACTGGCGCCGATGTATCACGATGGAATCCGCAGAGATGATCGATTCGTTCGGATGGAAACACTGGAAAAGTATTGCTCAAGAGACCGATTATGCCAATCTACAAATCGAAATTGTCGATGTATGGCATTTTGTCATGAGTCTGGTTTTGGAGTTTACCAATGGCGCTGAAACGGCTGAAGAACTTGCACAGCGAATTTTTAACACGCCTGAATATCAAAAGTTAAACAGTGAAGTCGCTTTGCAATTTGGAGAAGATGACATTCTTATGATGAAAATTGAAAATGTCATGCGTCTGTCACTTATACCCATTTCGGCTGAAATGGTTGGTGCCATGATTGAAGAGTTTCTTGAGTTGGCGCATTTAGGTGCATTGAATACGACACAGCTCTATCGTTTATACGTGGGCAAAAACATTCTCAACCAGTTCCGTCAAGATCATGGATATAAAGAAGGACATTACATCAAAATATGGGATGGATTGGAAGACAATGCTGTGATGAAAAAGGCATGGGAAGATAATCCCGATATGAGTCCCGCAGAGTTGTATGAAACGTTAAAAGCGGTTTATCCCGCGTAAATATCTTTAAACTCGCTTTTCCACCGTTTGTGACACCAGAACCAAAATTTTGGGTTGTTGCGAATGGTCTTTTCCAAGATCTTCACTTGCTCTTGTGTCGCATCGATTCTTGATTGTTCGTCATCGCCGGTTACTTCAATCGGTTCTTCGAATCGAATGGTAAAGTTTTCTTCATCTTCGGTGTCAATATACAAAGCGATGATGGGGGCATGGTATTTCTGTGCCAGCTGGGCGGTTGCGGCCGTATGATAGGTCGGGTGTCCGAAAAAATCAACTTTTATCCCTGACTTTGCATTGCTGGATTGGTCAATCAGCAGTGATACACACTGATTGTTTTTCAATGCGCGTGTGAGGTGTTTGATTGCACCGTTTTTTTCTACCAAATTGAGACGGTGACGACTACGGGCTTCTAAAAGATAGGGATTAAACGCATCGTTATCTAACCCTTTGTAGATAGAGGTGATGGGAGTGATGAGGGATGCTAGTGCAGCCGCACCGATCTCCCAGTTGCCATAATGGGCGGAAATGAAGACTATCGGTCTGTTTTGGCTGAGATACCAATCCACTTTATCCCTATTTTCAAACGTGATGCGTCGCGCTAAATCCTCTTGTGTATTGCGTCTATTCTCCATCACTTGAAGCAAGTTTAGGGCTAAATTTCGATAACAATATCCTTCAATCTCTTCTTTTTCTGTTGTCCCTAAAGCGTTTCCAAAAGCAAATTTCAAATTGGCTTGAATCACTTTATTCCGGGAGAAAGCAAGTCGATGAGCAAGACTGGCAATAGAGGTGAAAAGAGCTTTTCGTACTTTTTGCGGTAACAGCATGACCAGCCAGTCAAAGAGTAAAAAAAGTCGATAACCGATCATAGAAGTTCCTTGGCTTTTAGTGCAATGTGGTTTGGATCGATTTGAGCGATTGAAAAATCGTTGCGATTAATGTGAAAGATGTCTACTTTTGAGGGAGATTTGATAAACGTATTGATAGCTGTGGGATAAATCATTCGCTCATTGGTCGGTCCAAAGAGGGTGATGGATGCTTTGTTCATCGCCCAGGCGATATGCGTTGGCCCTGTATCATTGCCAATGGTTAAATCACACGACCCGATAAAGTCGACAAGTTCACTAAGAGACATCTTGGGTGCTACCAAAGCGTTTGCGCAGTGTTGTGCAATCCACTGAGCATCCTGATGCTCGGATTCACTTCCCCAAATGAGGGTGCAAGGATAAGGGAGCAAATCACACAAGAGAGCAAACTTCTCTTTGGGATAACATTTGCTTGCCCACGATGCACCGATCACCATTGCGATTTTCTTGATTTCAGTTGGAAAATACACGGTGTTAAAAACAGGATCTTTCGTACGGATGAGCTCTTCAGTGAACGGGATATTGAGCGCTTGGGTAATAACCATAACATTGCGACGTATAACATTTATGTCATAAGGGATGGATGACGTGGTCGTATAAAACCATGATGCGATTGCCTCTCGCGCACTTGAGCGATCAAATCCATGGACATTACCCTGAAGCAAAGAGGCGATAATCGCGGATTTAAGAAGCCCTTGGGCATCGATAATGCAGTCGTATTTGTCCCGTGATCTCAGCGTGTGAATCATCTCTTTGAGCAGAGAAAAACGTTTGGTTTTTTTGAGCCGTTTAAGCGGGATAGGAATCACTTCATGGATGAGCGGATGATTTTTTAGAATGGGGGCAAAGGCCTCCTCGACGAACCAATCGATCTGTGCTTCAGGATAATAGCGATGGATGATTTGCAGGACAACCGCTGTATTGATGATGTCGCCAAGTGCGCTAAGACGGACAATGGCAATACGCGAAATCGGACTTTTCATAAGGATAACTATAGCGCAACTTGGCTACAATTCACCTCAAAATGATGCAGAGGAGATGAACGATATGGTAATACAAGACATACAGCAATTTTCTGAAATCCGTCCAAAAGCGCGGGCCTATTTTTGTTACCTTTTCCAAAAAAATCTCCCGAATCATCTCCCTTCTGCCACGATTGGGCATATTACCGATCGTCTTCGTAAGATCAAAGGAGATCTGCAGGGTACGGAAGCCGTTTATTTGCTTGATGCTGCCGGAAATCAAGTCGGTCCGACGTACCTCAAAGAGGGAAAAATAGAAGAAGATGCGGGTAAAAACCGCTCTACAAGAGCCTATTATTACCGGGCAATGCATGAGCGCCGCTGTACGATTACCGATCCTTATCCTTCATTGCTCAATGATGAATTAACCGTTACCGCATCCGAACCGATTTTTGATGAGAATGGCGATATTATTTTTGTGGCGTGTTTGGATATACCCCTGACCGAAGTTCTTCGGATTGCGCATCCTTTGGCATTAGAGAGCAATGCCGGTAAATTTTTCAGGGGCGTCTATGCTGTTTTTTCGATTGCTTTAGCCGCGGTTGCCTTGCTGCTGTTTGTCAAAGGGATCGAAGGGTTCTTTATGTACGGTTTTGGTCATGTTGAGCGCATTGAGATCAAAGACATCTTTGAAGCGACTATTCTCTTAACGCTTTCTTTGGCGATATTTGATTTGGTGAAAACCCTTTTCGAAGAAGAGGTATTGGGACGATCCAAAAAAGATCCCTCTTCGGACATTCATAAGACCATGGTCCGATTTTTGGGTTCAATCATTATCGCCCTCTCTATTGAAGCGTTGATGCTGGTCTTTAAGTTCGCCATGACAGAGCCTGCGATGCTTGTCAATGCCATATACATCATTGGCGGTGTTGCGGCCTTATTGGTAGGATTGGCGGTCTATATCCGTTTTACCCATGACAAGGATCATGGATGATCGGGATCGTTGATTACAATATGGGTAATCTAGCCAGTGTCAAAAATGCTTTTGATCTTCTGGGTGAAAAAGTCGTGGTCGAATCGGATCCCGATAAGCTGCATACGTATGACAAGCTGATTCTGCCGGGAGTAGGTGCCTATGGCGATGCGATGGAGCATTTACGAATGCGCGGAATGGATGACGCCGTACGGGAATATGCCGTGAGTGGCAAATATCTTTTTGGGATTTGTCTTGGGATGCAGCTTCTGTTTGATTCAAGCGAAGAATTTGGGCTCAATGATGGTCTGGGCTTGATACCGGGACGGGTCGTCGCGTTTGACTCGAGCCGTTTTCATACCCCTCTTAAAGTACCGCATATGGGATGGAATCGAATGTTTACCCAACAGCATCCGCTCTTTAATGAGCTGGACGAAGCCCATTATCTTTATTTCGTCCATTCGTATCATGTCTTATGCGAAAATGAAGCCAACAGCATCGGCGAGAGCGTTTATGGATACCGTTTTACCAGCGCAGTAGCGCATGACAATGTGATGGGAATCCAACCCCATCCGGAAAAAAGCCATAAAAATGGCTTAAAAATCTTACAAAACTTTATAAATCTATAAAAAAGGTTCTACCTCATGACTATTTTCCCTGCAATCGATCTTAAAGATGGCAAAGCTGTCCGCCTGACTAAAGGGCTTATGGAGAGTGCAACAATCTATTCGGATACACCGTGGGAGTTGGTCAAAACATTTGAAGAGATGGGGGCACAGTGGATCCACTTGGTTGATCTCAATGGTGCTTTTGCGGGTGAGCCAAAAAACTTGGAACAAATCAAAGCCATCCGTGAACACTGCAATGTCAAGCTTCAGCTGGGCGGCGGTATTCGTGATGAAGAGACGATTAAGCGCTATTTGGAACTGGGCATTGATCGCCTTATTTTGGGCTCGATTGCTCTTCGTGACCCTGAGTTTGTCAAAACAATGGCGGCTAAATACCCTATTGTTGTCGGAATTGATGCGATTGATGGCTACGTTGCGGTTGAAGGATGGGGCGAAGTGAGCTCGATGAGGGCCACCGATTTGGCACGATTGTTCGCAGATGCCGGGGTTGAAGCCATTATCTGTACGGATGTCGGACGCGATGGTACACTTTCTGGGGTAAATGTCGATTTTACCCTTGAGATTGCAAAAGCGTCCGGAATTCCTACGATCGCAAGCGGCGGAGTAAAGGATGATTTGGATGTGGAAGCCTTGATAGCAACGGGTGAAATATCGGGCGTGATCGTAGGAAAAGCGTTTTATGAGGGTCGAATTAATCTAAAACGTTTTTTTTAAACTTCACACAAAGTTCATTTAGCTATCATTTGGACAATTATTCTTTAAAATGATATTCGATAACAAAGGACAGACTTTGAAATTATTGGTAGTAGATGATAGCTCAACCATGAGACGTATTATTAAAAATACTCTTTCGCGTCTCGGATACGAGGATGTTCTTGAAGGTGAAGACGGACTTCAAGGGTGGGCAGAGCTCAATGCAAATCCGGATGTGAGCATGTTGATCACTGACTGGAATATGCCAGAAATGAATGGATTGGAATTGGTCAAAAAAGTACGTGCTGATGCCCGCTTTGTTGATTTGCCTATTATTATGGTAACCACCGAAGGGGGAAAAGCAGAAGTTATTACGGCACTCAAAGCAGGTGTCAATAATTATATCGTTAAACCTTTTACCCCTCAGGTTCTGAAAGAAAAACTTGCAGCCGTCCTTGGCACAGAAGCTTAATGCAAGATTACTATTACATGCTGGTGGTGAAGCCATCATCTCATTTAGAGTTATTTGGTGATTTTTTAGCCGATGTCATACCGGTTGGTTTTGAAGAGATTGATGATGGATTTATTGTTCGCAGTGAAGAGGACTTGGAAACCGTCAGTTGGGGGATTGAACAGTTTGCCCAAGCGCTTCAGAGTGCTTTGGGCGAAGTGATTGATCTGGAGCTTACGCTGACAAAAGAAAAGAATGATGATTGGATTGCCCAGTATCAAAGCGCAATCACCCCCATTGAAATCTCCCCTTTTTATATTCATCCGACATGGGAAGCTCCCAAAGAGGGATTATTGAATATCGTGATTGACCCTGCGTTGGCCTTTGGAACAGGACACCATCCTACTACTGCTTCGTGTTTGCGTGCTATTGGCAGTTATGTCCATGCGGGAGATACCGTTATGGATGTTGGATGCGGCAGCGGTATTTTAGCGATGGCAGCACTCAGAAAAGGGGCTGTCGTCGATGCGTGCGATACCGATCCTCTTTCGGTGGAAAACGCTATTGTGAATGCACAAAACAACAACTTGTCGTATCGACGATTATGGGAAGGCCCGGTACAGGAAACGAGTGAGATCTATGATGTTATTGTCGCGAATATCGTTGCCGATGTTCTTGTATTTATTGCCAGTGACCTGAAAAAACGGTTACGTGATGGGGGAACATTAATCCTCTCAGGGATAATGGATAAATATGAAGATAAAGTTCTGCGCGCATACAAAACCTATAGCCTCAGTGAGCGAATCGTTGAAAACGAATGGGTGACGCTTGTACTAACAAAAAAGGAATAATGACGTGGCTCAACAAGAACAACCAACTCCTCCAAACAAAAATGATAATTTTTTTAATAAAAATCCTCTCATTACTTTTGCCATTTTTTCCATCGTTATCATCATGCTCTTTAAGGCATTTGTTGGGGATGAGAGCAGTATATCAGCAAAAGTCAACGGCTCATCCGTAACGCGCACAGAAGAAGTGAGTTATGCTGAACTGAAAAAGCTGATTGAAACCAAGCAGGTTCAAAGTGTAGCGATCGGTCAAACCTACATTCGGGCAGTAGGTTCGGATGCTGGAAATAAGATAGCGTACACAACACGCCGTATTTTGGGTGAAGATACCAAGCTGACCGATTTATTGGATAAGCAGCAAATTGATTACAATGGATTTAACGAAAGCAACTGGTTTACCGAAATGTTCGGCTGGCTTTTCCCCTTTTTAATCATTATTGCCATCTGGATGTTTTTTGCCGGACGAATGCAAAAAAGTATGGGCGGCGGTATTTTAGGGATGGGGAGTTCGAAAAAATTGGTAAACTCCGAAAAGCCTAAAACAAAATTTGATGACGTTGCAGGAGCGCAAGAAGCGAAAGAAGAAGTACTGGAAATCGTTGATTTCTTGCGTTCACCGGGCCGATATGTGGAGCTAGGAGCGAAGATCCCCAAAGGAGTTCTTCTCGTAGGCAGTCCGGGAACGGGAAAAACATTATTGGCAAAAGCCGTAGCGGGTGAAGCGGATGTCCCCTTTTTCTCGGTTTCAGGTTCAAGCTTCATTGAGATGTTTGTGGGAGTCGGCGCGGCTCGCGTACGCGATTTGTTTGAGCAGGCAAAGAAAGATGCCCCTTCGATTATTTTTATCGATGAGATTGACGCTATCGGTAAAAGTCGTGCTGCAGGCGGTATGATGGGGGGCAATGATGAGCGTGAGCAAACGCTCAATCAGTTATTGGCGGAGATGGACGGATTTGGTACCGATACTCCGGTTATTATTTTAGCCGCTACCAACCGTCCAGAAATCCTTGATCCTGCGTTACTGAGACCAGGACGATTTGACCGTCAAGTATTGGTGGATAAGCCTGATTTTCAAGGGCGTATTGATATTTTAAAGGTTCACGTCAAAGGGGTTAAGATTGACAGTGATACCGATATCGAAGAGATTGCCCGTCTGACTGCAGGTCTTGCCGGAGCAGATTTGGCCAACATTGTCAATGAAGCGGCATTGCTAGCCGGGCGAAAAAGTCAAAAAACCGTTCGACAAACGGATCTTCGCGAAGCAGTAGAGCGTGCCATCGCGGGACTTTCTAAAAAAAGCCGCCGTATCGATGAAAAAGAGAAGCGTATTGTTGCGTATCATGAGAGCGGTCATGCCCTTTTGGCAGAAACGACGAAGGGGGCTAAGAAAGTTTCCAAAGTTTCGATTGTTCCTCGCGGTCTCGCGGCCCTTGGCTATACGCTTAATACACCGGAAGAAAACAAGTATTTGATGCAGCGCCATGAGCTGATTGCAGAAATTGATGTCTTGCTTGGAGGACGTGCAGCGGAAGAGGTCTTTATCGGAGAAATCTCTACGGGTGCGGCCAACGATTTGGAACGTACTACCGATATTCTTAAAGCAATGGTCCAGATGTACGGTATGAGTGATGTTGCCGGATTGATGGTACTTGAAAAGCAGCGTAGTACGTTCTTGGGCGGCGGTATGACGCAGGCCAAAGAATACAGCGAAAAAATGTCCGAAGAGATGGATGCATTTATTAAAAATACTTTGTATGAGCGGTATGATATTGTTAAAGCACGTCTTGAAGAGTATCGTGATGCTATCGAAAAAATGGTAGAATTGCTGTATTCAAAAGAAAATATTACGGGGGATCAGGTCCGTAATATTATTGAAGTGTATGAGACCGAAAAGGGTATTGAGACAAAACTATCCCCAAAAAAAGAGATAGCTCCCCCTAAAGAGGACTAAATTAAAAACGACCAAGGAATTTTTATGGCAGCGCACAACGATACGTTTATTCTATCCAAGCAGGGGTGGTTGCCAATCGCTCTTACTGGAACATTGTTCCTCTTTTTTTCAATGACCCAGTTACACTTTTTTCTCTTTATGACGGGCGCTCTTCTTATCGCTTTTTTAATCCTTTTTCGAAATCCGGAACGCAGTGCGGCTTTAGGTGAAAACTCAAGTATTATCAGCAGTGTTGATGGGATTGTTTTGGGTATTGAAGAAACCCTTATCAATGAGCAGACAATGAAAAAAATTACCGTATTGAACAGTCTTTGGAATGTTTCTATGTTACGGGCCCCTTTTGATGGGGTTATGGAGGGATGTAAAATTCGTCATGGCGTGTCGTTAAGTTTGCATCACCCCTTAAGTGAGCAGCTCAACGAGAAAGCCGCTCTCTCTTTTAAATCACTTCAGGGTAATGAGATATTTATTGAACATACAAGCTCCCAAAGCTGTTTTTCTATTCGTATTGACAGCGAAGAAGGCGATAAGATGAAAGAGGGCTCCCGATATGGCTTTTTGGCTCGCGGACGAAGTGTCTTTTATCTCCCTGATGATGTCGTTTTAAGCGTCCATGCAGGAAGTAATGTCCGCGCTGGAGAAAGTGTTCTCGGACGCTTTAACGGATAAAAAAGTCTTTTCTTCTTAGAGTGGATGATAGGTTGAAGGCTCAAGTACCAGTTTATCCGTGTCGATTTGAAAATCAAACATATTGGATTTGAATCCGCTGTTTCCCATCTTCATAAATTGTATGGCGGCAGCAGGATTGTTTTGAACTTGCATGTACAGCAATCCCAGCGCATAACGATTTTCCAAGTAGTTCGGATTGGTCATTTTTGAGAGCTCAAGCAGTCCAATGGCATTTTGATAATGACCTGCTCCAATGGAGGCAGATGCAGCCATAAACAAAGTCCGTTCATCGGTAATTTTGTAGGTATCAACGGCCTCATTGTAGAGTACGTACGATTTTTCAAAATCCTGATGGTAAAAATAGGCAAGCGCCAAAGCAGAGATGAGATAGGCATGATTGTCTGTCGTGGTTTGGAGCTTTGATTCTAGCTTTTGGATCAAGGGGACGAGAGTTCCCGTGATTGCTGCCATCGCAATGGCTTTATCGCGAACGATTTGCGGCCCAAAATAGAGATCATCATACGTTAGCTTCTGATTTTTTAGATAATTAAGAGATGTACGGGCATAGGCCTTTGGGGCTTCATTGTTGAAATGGGTATCGATGTAAAGCAAATGAGGCAACGTATCGGTTGGCTGCATATAGACGAGTTTTTCGGATGCACGCTCAGCTTGCTTTTGCATTCCAAGCTCTTGTGCAATGATAATTTTCATCACTAAATAAAGAGGGTGCTCTTTGTATCGGTTGTCCAGCCAGCGGCTTGATGCCGCATAGTTATTTCCGCTGATATTTAAAAGGGTTCGGTAGAGCGTATACTCTTCGCTTTCTTTCTCTTGCGAAAGGTTCTCTTTGAGTATGGAGAGGAGTTTCGGATTTGGCTTTGAAATCATCTCTGAGGTCATAATCGCAAAGATCCCGGAAAGATAATTGTTTGCATCAAGGTGGTACGAGCGTAAAAAGTGATCGTACGCTTTGGTATAATCCCCCAATTGTGCGTAGGTGAGGGCCAGATCGTAATGGAGAATCGAGTGCTGCGGATTGGACTTTAGCATCTGTTGCAGCTGAACATTAGCATCGCGTAAACGAAAATTCAGAGCTTTTTGAATGCTCAAGGCTATTCCATAATCAATATCGGATGCATGAGCACTTTTTTCAAGATATTCTCTGGCAGATTTGATGTCATCAATATAGATATTGGCCGTTCCTTTGCGGATGTAGCTTATGGTTTGATTCGCATTAAATATTTTATAGGGGGCAAACGCAAAAATCTTTGGATACGTTTGGGGATGGACTTTGCCATTGGATGCCCGATAGGCTTTTTGTATGGTATAGGTATCAAATAAAGTGGGTTTGAGAAAAACTTTGACGGGGTAGGGGGTGTAGACATCGTTGGGGTAGTTTGTCGTTATTTTTTGTAAAAGATTGCCCGCCTCCTGATGAGCGCCAAGCTTTAAGTTGACAAAGACCAAAGAGAGGCTCTCTTGAATCGGCTTGCTGTTTTGAATGATAGCACCGTTAAAGTACTCACGCGCTTGTTTTAAATCACCGTTATTGGCATAGAGCAAGCCTATAGAGAAAGAGTTTTCCTCTTGGAGAGGTTTTTCTAAAGAGGCTATGGCTCCATCAAAATTTCCGTAGAGAGTATCGATTGAAGCCTTGAGCTTATTTTGGGTCAAAAGATATTCGGTCGAAGTGGGATGGTTGAGTGCGCTGAGTGCTTCAAAATAATTTCCGCGATAGTAATTAATAAGAGCATAATAGTAAGAATACATCGATGAAGCGCTCTCTGTACTTAAATAGGCCTGCGCTAAGTCAATGTAGTAGTTAAAGTTCGCTTCTTCTTTCAGATGCAAGCAGCATACCGCAGCATTGATGGCGCTAACGCATCGATTTTCACTCATCGCTATGGAGCGCTTGAAGTTTTCCAATGCGAGAGAGTATTCCTTCTGTTTTAGGCGGACAACGCCAAGATTGTACTGAGAAATGGATTCGGAATAGAGGGCGATTTTTTCAAACAGCTTGAGGGCTTCGGCTTGGTTTCCATTGGCGTACATGTAGTTGGCCCGCTCAATCATATTTTCCAGTTCACTGGGTTGTATCTTGGGCTCATCTGAATTTTTTGCACTCATTAAAGGCTCTTGCCCGTGGGAAGATGCTCCATCCCCGGAGTGCGACAGGAGAACAAAGGTAAGCCCTCCGCCAGCGAGCAGTAACGCAGCTAGCGCACTGGCAATAATACGTTTCTTTTTGCTTGAAGAAGGGGCGGAGCCAATTGCTTCATCGGCAGATACATCGGAGGCTGCAATGCCGGCAGCATCGGATTCTTCGATAATGATTATCTCGTCTTGGTCGTCTGCCATGGTGTTTCTTTAAATCCTCAAAGATATTTTTGTAACGCGGCGGGTAGGATGATGGAACCGTCTTCTTGTTGGAAATTTTCCATTATGGCTATCATCGTCCGACCGACGGCTAAACTTGAACCATTAAGGGTATGGGCGAGGATGTTTTTTCCCTCTTCCTTGTATCGGATTTTGGCACGGCGTGCTTGGAAGTCACGGGTATTGGAGACGGAGCTGATCTCTCGGTACGCGTTTTGTCCCGGCAGCCACACTTCTAAATCGACGGTTTTTGCGGCACCGAATCCTAAATCACCGGTACAGAGAGTGACAAGACGGTGCGGTAGTCCAAGAGCTGCGAGCAAGTCTGAAGCACACGAAACCATTTCGTCAAATACTGCGTCGCTTTGATCGGCACGGGCAATGGAGACGAGTTCGACTTTGTGAAATTGATGCTGGCGGATCATTCCGCGTACATCACGACCGCCGCTTCCCGCCTCTTTTCGAAAACAGGAGGTATATCCCGTCATTTTAATGGGTAAGTCTTGGGCATTTAAAATCTCATCTTGATACAGATTGGTGAGAGGTACTTCGGCCGTGGGGATTAAAAATAGCTCTTCGTCTTCGACTTTGAACAGATCGTCTTCAAATTTCGGAAGCTGTCCTGTCCCCTCAAGGGCACGGCGGTTGACGAGCATCGGAACGCTGAACTCTTCAAAACCACGTTCGCGGTTAAAATCGAGCATAAAATTGATAAGGGCACGCTCTAATCGTGCTCCCATTCCGCCCACGACGCTGAAACGGCTTTTGGCGAGTTTGACACCCCGCTCGAAATCGATCCATCCGTTTTGCTCGGCGAGTTCCCAGTGCTCTTTGGGAGTAAAGGCAAACGTTGGAGGAGTGAGGACTTTTTTGAGTTCGACATTGTCGTTTTCATCTTCTCCATCCGGGACATCGGAGTCGGGGAAGTTAGGGACACGCATCGCGATGGCTTCCAATGCTTCTTCCGCGTTGCGTTGGGACTCTGTCAGCTCAACCAGTTGCGCTTTTGCCGCGTCTACTTGGATCTTAAGCTCGTCGGTGTTTTTGCCATCTTTTTTGTATTGGCCAAACAAGCGGCTGCGTTCATTTTGGGCAGCTTGGGCGCTTTCGAATGTTAGTTTGGCGGTTTTTAGGGCTTCGTTGGCAGTTTTTAGGGATGCGATCAGTGCTGAATCTACTTTTTTACGCTTAAGTGAAGCGGCAGTTGCATCGAAGTCTTTTTGGAGAAGTTTTAAATCGATCATAAATAACAATTCCTACAATTATAAAGTGAGTCGATTATAGCCAAAAGAGGCTGAAATTAGCTCAAAATCGCCTTTGCCAGTTCGAACTGATTGGCCGTCATGATGTGTATTTTTGGGTGGAGCGCTTTTAATTCATCAAAGAGGGCTTTGCTCAGAGCAAATCCGACGTTGTACTCTTCCTCAGGGCTGATTTTTGAGGCGGTTTCGAGGGCTTCGACCCAATCTTGGGGGACATAAATGCCAGGGACATTTTCATCCAAAAATCGGGCAGTTCGGAGTTTGGTGATCGGGAAAAATCCAAGGATGAGCACCGCTTTTTCTCGATGAGGAGATACTGTGTTGGCCTCTTCCATCATCGTGAGCAGTTTGCGGGCGTTTTCGAGATCATAGACCGGCTGTGAAATGATGGCGATAGCTCCATGGGCTACTTTTTTCGCCATTTTCTTTTGGAGCGTAGCGGCACTTTTGGAATAGGCATCGATGACGGCAAAGGGGAAGATCTCTTGAACCGGTGCGAGGAGTTTTTGTCCCGCCAGATCCGTGCCGCCGTTGAGGGTGGTGATGATCTCGAGAAGCAGTTTGCTGTTCCCTTCGAAAACTCCTTTGGCATGGGGTTGATCGGAAGAATGGGCACTGTCTCCTGTGAGAGCGAGGATGGCTCGGACATTGGCTTCGTTGGCTCCAAGTAAGTCTGATTGCAATGCAATACGGTTACGGTCGCGCATGCTCATGGTGGCCAGTGTCGGTTTATTGAAACGATCTTGGAGCTTCATCGCTGCAAAGAGGGCATTGTATTTGAGTTTTGCGAGAGGGTTGTCGGTAGTGCTGAATCCGTCTACGAGTTTATCGAGACCTAAAGCGGCAATTTTCTCAATCGTGGGAGCAAACTGTGAGGAACGCGATGGGGTGGTTTCTAGGGTTATATACGTACCGTGACGCAGTTTATCGATAAAAGGTTCAAACAAAAGATGCCTTTGGATATAATTGCGTCATTATAACAAAGAGGATAATGTCTTTTGATTAAGTTAGCAGTATTTG
>DASUNE010000081.1:0-5091 GCA_036277315.1 Sulfuricurvum sp. | reverse complement strand
TGTCCCGATGACAAGAGGACAAGGATTTTTCATCGCAGACTCTAGCAGTTTTTGAGTCGCTTCCGGGAGTGAAAAATCGATGATAACATCCGAACTCTTCAGCAACACATTCATATCATTGGTGACCAACACAGAAGGATCAATAGAAAAGTCAAGTTCATTTCGAACGTATACAGCACCCAGTGATATCTCACTTTCTTGGCGTAAATCCTCGATAATCAACTTCCCGACACGTCCCCCCGCACCAAATACACCTACTCTAATCATGGTCATCTCCCGTTCGCAATAGTAAAATGTATTGTATCGCTTTCGTGTTTAAGTGCCACTTTGAATACTCCGTATTTGTTCCTCACCCTTACGCGTGAAAATGCTCATCCACATACGAAATCGCCTGAAGCGCCGCAACGGCACCGTCACCGGCAGCACTGACGACTTGCTTAGGGGCAAGAATACGCATATCACCCGCCGCGTACAATCCCGCAACTGACGTTTTCATACTCAAATCTACGATCACTTCACCCGCTTCATTCACATCGCACAAGAAACTTCCGTCTTCTTGGATAAGAACTTGATTGTTAACGTTATTACCGATAAAGACAAATACCCCGGGAGCATCAATTTGACGTGTTGCTCCATCTTTGGCAACCACTCGAAGACCCGTAACCCCCATGGCATCACCCAATACCTCTTCCGGTGAGCTGTTTAACACAAGTTCAATATTTGCTGTATTTTTGACACGCTCAATGGTGCTTGGAGCGGAGCGAAACGTATCACGACGGTGGATCAGATAGACTTTTGAACAGATTTTTGCCAAATAAAGGGCCTCTTCAAGGGCAGTATCACCGCCTCCGATTACCGCTACCTCTTTGCCTTTATAAAAAAAGCCGTCGCACGTCGCACACGTACTGACCCCACGGCCAAAATATTTATCTTCACCGATAAAGCCTGCACGTTTTGGAGTCGAACCCGTCCCCACGATAACACTCTTTGCCAAATCGGTTTTGCCATCGGACTTATGAATGGTGAACGTTCCATCCGTATTACGAGATACGCGGGTTACTTCAGACATTTCGTGTTTCAATCCAAAACGTTGACACTGTTCCGGCCATGGAGACATAAAATCCATTCCGCTGAGATTATGAGCCGTTGCCCCCGGATAATTTTCGATTTCGGAGCTCATGGTGATTTGACCGCCAGGCATCCCTTTTTCAAACATAACAACATTGTCCAATCCGCCGCGTGTGGTATATAAACCTGCTGTTAATCCTGCAGGTCCTCCTCCGATAATCGCACAATCCAACATAATTCACACCTCTTAATTTGACTCATTCTAAGTTAGACGTATGGTACTGTATTGCGGTTAAAGGGCGCTACAAATTGATAAAAAGAAAAATGGTTTTAGAAAACTTTTAGAGTAGATGATCTAAAAAGATTTGATAAAGAGTGTGAAAAATGAGAAGTGAGGTTTACTGTACGCGAGCTCCCCGCTGAGGGGAATCTAGTGTTAACGTAGCCATAGGGGCTTTGCTCCTGTGGCGTTTAAATTATAAAAGTGAGTTAATCTTATCCGCAAATGCTTGCTTTGAAGCAGCGCCTACCATCGTATCAACCATTTCACCATTTTTGAAGAAAAGGATTGTAGGAATAGAACGGATGCCGTATTTTACAGCGATGTCTTGCTCTTCGTCTGTATTTACTTTACAGATTTTTGCTTTACCTTCGAAATCATTCGCCAATTCTTCGATCACCGGAGCGATCATACGACAAGGTCCACACCATGGTGCCCAAAAATCGACAAGGCAAACGCCCTCTTTTGTTGTGTCAGCGAAATTTGATGCTGTTAATTCAATGTATTTACCCATTTTGTTTCCTTGAGTTTTAATGTTGGGTAATTATAACGCCCCTTTCTTTAAAACGTCTTATTGCACAAAACTCTCTTGATTTTAGCGAAAACTCTTAAAGTGTAATATTCTCGATCATCACGATTTCATCCTCGCAAACGATCAAGGCATCGATGCAATAATCCAATGAGAATTTCTTTTTTTGAAGATACGTCTGTATGGTACGATTGAGTTTTTGGAGTTTGGAGGAGGTGATATTGTTCACGGCTTGCTCATAACTTTGCGCACTTTTGACTTCGACGAAATGGAGCACATTCTCTTTTAGCGCAATAATATCGATTTCACCAAAACGGTTGTAAACATTGCGGTCAACGATGCGATATCCATGAGAGCGAAGGTAATCACATCCGCGCTCTTCGGCCAAATTTCCTTTGGCTTTGGTGTGCACGACAATCAGTCCAAATAATCGGGTTTGACAATCTCTACTTTGATCGATTTAAACCGTGCGGTTTTGATCAGCTCATCGTGCTCATCTCCGAATAAGAAGTTGATCTGGCTCTTGGCATGGTGAAACGTCGTAAAAAGAGTCCCTTTTTTGACCGTCGTGCTGACTTTGACCCGAAGTGGCGCACTTTGGCCATATTCGCTTTTGAGCACGACAAAATCTTTGTACTCAAAAAACTCTTCATCGTCCACACTCACCAGCAGGGTATCTTCGCTGTGAGAACGGCTGAGCTTTTCACACGCGTTCGTTTGAGCCGCATTATTATAATGGACCAATACCCGCCCTGTTGTAAGATAATATCCCTTATGTGACGAAGCATTCAAAAGCTCTTGCACTTGACCGCGCGGCTCATACTGCTTATACCGATAGGAACCGATACCGTCTTTCGTTCTAAAATCATGCAGGTGCAAAACGGGAGTATCTTCTTCTTGAACCGGCCATTGCAACCCGCGCAGACGATTGGCTTGAAGTTTTTCATAACTCGCACCGCCAAAACGAACCGGTGCCGCAATACGTACCTCATCCCACACATCATTAGAGTTTTTAAAACCAAAATCCGTCCCATACCGTTTGGAGATCTCCGCGATGACTTCCCAGTCATCGGGCATGGTGACACTGATCAGCGGTTGCGAAAGGTGAAGACGTCGTTCCGCGTTGACGTAGACCCCTGTCTTTTCATACGCACTTTTAACCCCGAAAATGATGTCGGCGAATTTGGTGATCTCATTATCAAAAAGCTCATTCACGATCAAAAGATCGAGATTTTTGAGGGCCGCATGGATTTTATTTTGGTTTGGGTGAATATGGGCGATGTCTTCACCGATGTTAAACACCGCTTTAATCCCTCCATCGATCATCGCATTGATCAAATCGGGCGTCATCATCCCAATCTCTTTGGGCGGTTGATAATCGGGAGCGTAATAGGGAAGCATACCGACATCACATGTCCCTTGAACGTTATTTTGACCCCGAAGCGGCATCAGTCCCGCTCCTCGTTTACCGATATTTCCCGTCATCAACGCAAGATGGGTGATCGCCATAACGGCATACGACCCATCCAAATGTTCGGTAATCCCAAGCCCCCAGAAAAAGAGACTCTTACGCGTCGCATATTTGCGTGACACAATACGAATCTCTTGCGCCAACGATTCATACCCCGGTATTTGCAGCAGGTAATCGGGATTGGCATACGGGTCATTTAAAATGGCCTGCGCATACTCTTCATACCCCTTGGTACGCGTTGCTATAAACTCGCTATTCACCAAACCCTCTGAGATAATGACGTACGCCATCATATTAAGGATCATCAGATTCGCTTCGTAAGGGATGCTAAGATGATGGGTTGCCGATTTCGAGAGCTGAATACGACGTACATCCAAGACGGCAAGTTCTATTCCCTTGTCTTTAATGACATCGAGCATTCGGTTGGCGACAATGGGATGACCTTCTGTCGTATTGGAACCCATGACAATCATAAACTCGGTTTCGTAAATATCATCAAACGGATTGGTTGCAGCACCCTCTCCGATCGTCGTACGCATCCCCTTTAGCGAAGGTGAATGACAGACGCGTGCACAGTTATCGACGTGAGGAGACCCCACGACATTGCGGGTAAAATGCTGGAACAGATAGGAACTCTCACAGCTCGTGCGTGCCCCCCCGATGGAAGCATACGAATGAGTACCATGCTCATTGACAATGGCTTTTAGCTTGCGGGCTGCCAATTCGTACGCGCTGTCATAGCTGATCTCGTAAAAATCGTGATCGATCGGTTCGAGATAGTCCATATCCAAATCTGAAAAGAGTTCAGCATTGGCGTTCAAAAATGATTTACGCACCCGAGCATTGCGAAGACGTTTGGGGTGTGTTACGAAATCCCACCCCTGTTTTCCTTTGATACACAATCGTCCCTGTGAGACAACCCCCTCTTCTTTGGCAAACATCTTGATGATTTTGTTATCTTCAACCTCGGCGGATATATCACATCCCACCCCACAATACGTACAAACGCTGTCGATAACCATAAACGATCCTTGGGGGCTCACGAACCCTTTTTAAAATTAGTGAAGTTTACAATTTTGTCTCTTAAGGACTGCGGAAATAAAAGCATCAGTCGAATCATTAAGTAAAATCTCAACGGAAACGGGTAAAAATGTTTTTTTGCAGCAATCGCATCGGTAATTCTCTTCACCCCTTTCTCCGTACTCAATAAAAAAGGCATCTTAAATCGGTTCTTTTGGGTCATCTCTGAATCGATAAATCCCGGAAGTATCGTCATCACTTCGATGCCATAGGGCTTTAACTGATACCGCAACCCTTCGGCATACGCATTAAGTGCCCGCTTGGAACTGCTGTACGCTATTGATGTGGGCATAGAGATGAGGGATGCAAGAGAAGAGATAAAAATGATTTCGCCCGATTTTTGCTCCAATAGTTTTGGAATGATCGGCTCCAAAAGGGCATGTACGCTCAAAAAATTGGTTTGAAACAGATGATGAAAATCCTCAAACGGTGTTACACCGCCGGAATGTCCCACGGAGATGCCGGCATTAAGAACCACTCGATCGATGTGAGAATTCGCCAGCTGTACTCCGATCGTGCGCATCAGTCCAAAATCATTTACATCCGCAACAATCGTTTCAACCTTGACTCCTAATACCCTGCACCTGCTTGCTACCGTTTCAAGTTTCTCTGAACGCCTTGCAATAAGGATCAGCTCATTTTTTTCTTGCGCATAATGATAAG
>DASUNE010000080.1:0-7446 GCA_036277315.1 Sulfuricurvum sp. | reverse complement strand
CCAAAAACGGATTCATTCGTACCGCTGTATGCGCCCAAACCGATACTAGAGCTTTTTTGTAAAAGTACGGCGATGGTGATGATGACCGCGAGTACGATTTGTACGATGAGCAAAATGCCTGTCATAAGTTGTCCTTAGTGTATTAAAAAGTTCGCGATTATAGCACAACCGATATTTAAATAGGCTGTCACAAACCCTTCCAATAGCTATTATTGGCTTGCGTTATTTCATGCTTGAGGGGGAATCCAGCACTCTTGTGCTAAAATAACACTTTAGAAGAAGGAATGATACGTATGTGCAACAATTGCCCAAAACAAAAAAAAGTATTAACGATTTTGGTTGGATCTTTTGTGGCCTTTATCGGATTTTCAATACTTTTTGCACCGGCTAAGAAATCCGAAAGGGTAAAATCAACGGTCTGTGTGAGCACTTTTTCTCTCTATGAAATTGCACACACTCTCGCAGGCGATACGTTTGAGGTGAAGCCTATCATTCCATTGGGAAGCGATGCCCACGCCTATTCTCCCAGCCCTTCGGATGTTGCGTCGATTTCAAAAGCAGCTCTCTTTGTCTACAGCGGCGCAGGCTTTGAATCCTGGGCGCAATCGCTGAAAAGTACGCTCCCCTCAACCGTGACCATCATCGATATGAGTCAACACGTAGAGCTGCTAAAAGAGGACCCCCATTATTGGCTAAATATTGATAATATGATTTCGATGACCGAAACGATGGAGGCAGAGCTTTCAAGAATTTCCCCAAAAAACAAAGAGCTTTATCGTACGAATGCCCTTGCGTATATTGCCGAACTTAAAAAACTAAAAAGTGAATATGTTGCAGGCCTGGCCCAGTGTAAACTCCGTACTCTTGTCACCAACCATGATGCCTTCGGGTATCTGGCCCACGCCAATAATCTGAAAAATATTTCGATTATCGGTCTTTCCAGCGATGAACAGCCCAGTGCAAAGACGATGGCGAATATCATAACCCTTGTCCAAAAAGAGAAGATAGAAACCATCTTTTTTGAAGAGCTAATCGACGATAATGTCGCTCAGACCATTGCAAAAGAGAGTGGTGCCACTGCGAAGCCGCTTCAACCGTTGGAAAATATTAGTGAAACAGAGTTAAAGTCACACAGTACCTATCTGTCGATAATGCGTGATAATCTGACCAAAATAAGAGAGGCGATGGAGTGCCGTTGAAATTTTCCCCGAGCATTTTTGAAGTTCGTAATCTGAACTTTACCCGCGGCGATAATGAGATTCTAAAAGACCTCTCGCTGACTATTTTGCCGGGGGAATATTGCGCCATCATCGGACCTAACGGCGGGGGAAAAACAACGCTTATCCGTCTTTTGTTGGGACTTGAAAAACCTTCAAGCGGAACGATAAAGCTCTTTGGGGTAGAACAATCGAAGTTTCGCCAATGGAATCGTATCGGATACGTCCCTCAGCGTTCGGCGCTTGTTGACAGCGGATTTCCGGCGACGGTCCGTGAAGTCGTCGCGATGGGAAGATATACCCATCGGGGGATCTTTGGTTTTGAATCATTTCAGGACATTCAGGCGATCGAGGAGGCGATGGCGCAGATGGGAGTGGCGGATTTGTCGTCCAAGCTTATCGGGCATCTCTCAGGCGGTCAGCGTCAACGGGTGATGATCGCGCGTGCCTTGGCGTCTCATCCGAAAGTTTTAATTGTCGATGAACCCAATACCGGAGTAGACGTCGAATCTCAGCACCGGTTTTACGAGCTTTTACGTGTGTTGAATAAAACGCACGGCATCGCTATTTTGTTTATTACGCACGATGTCGGGGTGATTGCCGAGGATATTTCGAGACTCTTTTTTGTCAATCAGACGCTGCTTACCTCTAAAAATCCGCACGCAGCAGTCCACTGTGATGAAATAAGCCGTTTGTACGGAACGCCTGCCCATGTCATCAGCCACAACCATTAGGAGCCCCATGTGATCGAGATGCTTAGCCACCCTTTTATGCAGCGCGCTTTTGTTGCGGGGCTCATGATTGCCCTTTTGGCGGCGATGAGCGGATCCTTTATTGTCTTGCGCCGATATTCACTTTTGAGTGAAACATTGGCACACGTCTCATTAGTCGGGGTATCGGTTGGACTGCTGATCGGTATCAGTCCTTTATGGATGGCCGTTGTTGCCTCCCTTATCGCTTCATGGCTTATCGAATATTTGCGAAGCGTACACGGATTGTATTCGGATTCGATATTGGCGATTTTTCTCTCAGGATCGTTGGCTCTTGCAATTGTCATCGTGTCGATCTCCGGCTCGTTTAATGCGTCGCTTTTTAGCTATCTTTTTGGTTCGATTCTTGCGGTGAACAATGAAGATCTGGTCGTTATGGGTATCGCCGGAGCGCTTTCTATGGGCCTTTTAATACTGTTTTTTAAAGAACTTTACTTTATTGCCTTTGATGAAGAGGTGGCCCGTGTCAGCGGTATCCGTGTCGCTTTGCTCAACTTTATGCTGGTGAGCATCATTGCGGTGATCATTGCCCTCTCGATACGGGTCGTGGGGACACTTTTGATTGGCGCATTGATGATCATTCCTCCCGTTGCCGCTATCCGTTTTGGGATGGGCTTTTTTCATACAACGCTTCTCTCGATCTTCATTGCATTGATCTGTGTCGTGACGGGACTAACGCTCTCTTTTTTCTTTTCACTCCCCAGCGGTGCGGCCATTGTCCTGTGTTTATTGGCGGTTTTTGTCATCGCATTGGTGATAAACAAGAAATGAGAGTACGCGAAGAGTTCTCCCGTTACGCGAGCATGTACGGCGAGTGCAATGTTATCCAGTTAAAAGTGGCTCAAAAGCTCATCAGTAACACAGCAGGGACTCCCAAACGAATTTTGGATTTAGGATGCGGCAGCGGAGCTTTGTATTCGCTGATGGACTGGGAGTGTGACCGTTTTGTGGGGGTCGATTTTTCGCAAGAGATGCTGAACCGGCATCCCAAAAGTCCCAAACTTGAGTTGCTGCTGGGTGATTTTAATCTTCCGGAACTTTTTGAACGATTTCATACTGAATCCTTTGACCGTATTTATTCCGCTTCAGCGCTCCAATGGGCAGAGGATTTGGAGAACGTATTTAAATCGATCTCACAACAAAACAGCGCCGTCTCTCTCGCTATTTTTACCTCCGGAACGTTTAAGACCCTCTATGAGACGGCAGGGCTTCCCCCTATTCTCAAATCCTCCAATGAAGTGATCAACATTGCAAGCCGCCATTTTACGGCCGAATACGAAATCGTCCACTACGTATTGGAGTTTGAGTCGGTGCGGGAGATGTTTCGCTATATCAAGCGAAGCGGTGTAAGCGGTGGACGCCGTGTCTTGGATGTAGCGCAGATGAAAGCGCTGATGCGAAACTATCCTCTGAGGCATCTGGAATTTGAAGTCGTATTTATCATTTCCTAAATGACTATCTCTGAAAAAAACGGTCGCTCATCCTGATTTTCAGACATACAGGCCACTTTGAGTTTTTCCAGCACCTCATATCTTTCCCCTTCTTTGATCGGGGACAGCGATAGCATATCCTCCAACAGGCACCCAAAAGCGCGTACTTCGATCTTCTCGAACTCTTTACGATGAGGTTCGTAAAAGCTTGCCGCACCAAAGTCCCCGAGATAGCATCGGTCATCGCCATTGATCAGGATATTATGGGCATACAAGTCGCCGTGCATCACTCCGCGAGCATGCAGATGCGCGGCAGCGGAGGCGATGGCTTTTGCCACTTCGCCGATGGTGTGAAGGGTAAACGCTGTTCCTTCACGAAAAGTATCGCGGGTGCAGGTCTCAAAATCAGGAGGGAGGCCAAGATTTTGATAGACAGAGGGGATATATTCCATCAAAAGAGCCAAGGGTGCATTCCCTTCGATCTTTGCCAAGACTTTGATGAGATTGGGGTGTTCTCCTATGCTCATGCAGGCATTCATCTCATCGTGGGCATATCCATCACTCGTAATAGCCCCTTTGAAAAGCTTGAGCGCCACCTCTTCCTCGTGTACGCTCGAGTATGCCTTGAAAATCTCCCCAGAAGCTCCTGAGCCTAAGAGCTCTTGCACCTCAAGCGCTGCATAGGCAATCTCCTGAATCTCAAATTTCTGATTCCCGCTGCACGGATTACCCGAAAAGGCGAGCCAGGAGAGTTTCGGAAGGCAAAGGAGCCAATAAGGCAGCTCTTCGAGCCGATTTGCCGAGAGACGAAGTAGTTCCAGATTCTTGCAAGCCGACATCTCATCGGGCAGATGTTTGATCTGATTCCCGGCAAGGGCACATTTTTGGAGTTTATGGAGGTCTCCGATGGAACGGGGGAGTTTTTGGAGTTTGTTGTCGGTCAAAATCAGCCAGCTGATGCTCAGCGGGAGGATATTTTCGTCAAACGTCTCGATTTGATTGGATTTAAACCCCAGCATGGCAAGATTGCGACACTCTTTAAAAGAGGAGGGGAGTGTGACAAAGCGGTTATTGGAAAAAAAAGCGATTTTCAGCTGGGTGAGTCTGCTGATGTTTTCAGGAAGACAGGTGAGGAGATTGTTGCTCAAATCCAAAATTTCCAACGTATCGGCCAGTTCAAATATCTCTTCGGGAAACGAAGTTAAATTCTCAGAGAGGGTGAGCCGTTTTATCCCTTTGAGTTTGCCTGAGCGAAGCTGTGCCAACGTATGCATAAAACCCTTTTTTGGATCATTAGTTGTTGCAATTTTACCCAACATGTCCTTTAGTATTTTTGCACACATTCATCTTTTTTACGTGAAACGAGTTATACTATTGCCAAAGCAGTGAGAAAGGGTTACTATGCACGGAATTGAAAAATATGATAATTTAAAAGAGATAATGCCAAAGCTCCAAAGTGTTTTGGTCGAAGCGATTCAGTCAGAATTTTTAGAGATCAAAAAAATCAACAAAGAGTGTGAAAAATACATCGCATCGTGCGCTCAGATTCCCGAACTCACAAAGGCTGAATACGTTATATTCTCGCAGCATATCAAAAAAAATGAGCATAAAAATGAGATATTTGTATTTATTGACGGTGAGGGAGCTATTGTGCGGCACGTTACCGGACGTGAGATGGAGTTGTACGGATTATTAACATCGTGTACAACCCTTCATGTATCGGACGAATTTATTGAGACGAAAGCACATTGCGATTCAGACGAATGCCGCCATTAAAATAAGTTAGCTGAGTATTTTCAAAATATTCTGTGCTGCAAATCGTCCGCTGGCAAAAGAAGCGGTTAATAAATAACCTCCCGTTGGTGCATCCCAATCAAGCATTTCCCCTGCACAAAAGACATTCGGCAGTGCACGCAGCATAAGATCCTCATGAAGTGCTTCGCGCATGACTCCTCCTGCGGTACTGATCGCTTCATCTATGGGCTGCATCCCTGTGAGTTTGATGGGATATTTTTTAGCGCATGCCGCAACAGCTGCTCCATCAATCCACTTCTCTTTGGGTAAAACTTCACGAATAAGTGCCGCTTTGATACTGTCCAATCCAGCCTTTCGCCAGGTATTGTCGGTCGATTGTTTTCCTGAAGGTGTAAGGCGCAATGCCAATTGAGTTTCGCTTTGATGGGGGAATAGATCCAAATACAAGGTTACAAAGCCGTGTACTATCACTTTTTCACGAAGCGGACGGGACAAAGCATAAACCAAACCGCCCTCAATGCCGTAGAGTGTTACAATCGCTTCGGATGCGTTGACGTGCATTTCGCCCGTATCACTCTCAACCCATCCCAAGACATTCTTTAAAGGCTTCCCGGCATATCCTTGCATATAGGAAGACCATGTCGTCTTGAACCCGCAATTTGATGGCAATAAAGGGCTAATAGCGACCCCTTTATCTGCCAAAATGGAGACCCAAGCCCCATCCGAACCGAGACTGGGCCAGCTCGCACCGCCCAAAGCCAAAACAACCGCATCGAAAGGGACGGTTTTCTCGCCATCACCCGCCGCAAAACGCAACTCCCCATTCTCCGTAAATCCCTGCCAGTAATGTTTGCAATGGACCCGCACGCCCCGTTGTTTCAATTGTGACAACCATCGGCGCAATAACGGGGCGGCTTTCATCTGCGTGGGGAAAACTCTTCCTGATGTCCCGATGAACGAAGACACCCCTAAACTCTCCATCCACGTTCTAATCGCAGGGGGATCAAATGCCTCGATCATAGGCTTTAGCCAATCGGCTTGTTCATAGCGATGCAGTAGTTGGGCCATCGGCTCGCTGTGGGTGATGTTTAAACCGCCCCTGCCTGCCATGAGAAACTTTCTTCCCACTGAGGGTTTTGCCTCATAGAGATCCACGTTTATTCCTGCGGCAGATAAAACATCCGCCGCCATTAATCCAGCCGGACCCGCTCCGATGATGACAATGTTTTTTGGTTTCAACGACTCTCAGTGCCCAACTCTAAAAGATTCTCTTTTTCCAACGTATAGAGTTCATAGCGGATGTGTTTGAATGTTTCGCTAAGCTCGGGCTCTATGATCTTGTAAAGCTCTTCCAAAACCCGGGAAGACTCCTGTCCTCTTTTGTAGTTTGCTATCAATATTGATCGTAAATCGGTACGATTCATCTCACTTTGCATCGTGGGGCGCAGTACATCATTAATACTGTCTCGTGAGGCGAGGAGTTTATCGAGAGGCTCAACACGGCATTGATGACGGAGATTTTTAAGGGAGGTTGAGAGCTTCTTGTCATTGTGAACATAGCGGGCTATATCCTCAATCACACGAAGTCCCTCTTTGAGACGGTTAAGATTGGCATCGACCACCCGGAGAAGCTCCGAGGGAAGAGGTTTATTCGTCACTTCCACCGAAGATTCCGAAGAGTTGTAAAAGAGCCGTAAAGATATTGAGAAAATCCAAATACAAGGCAAGCGCACCGTCGATAGGAGTCTCATAGTTCCCGTTCATGATGTTTTGTGTATCGTAGATGACCAAGATACTAAAGAGTACGACAACCACACCAGAGATAGCAACATGCAAGAGTGGATTGCCCAAAAAGATATTCAAGATCGAAAAACCGACAATGACAAACAAAGCGATCATCAAAGGCTTGCCGTAGCTGGTAAAGTCTTTGGTCGTTTTGATGGCATAAAAGCTCATAGCACCAAAGACGACCGACGTCATCGCAAACGCATTACCGATGATGGTAGCTCCGCCGCTCATACCCAGTGTACGAGCCAGCAAAGGAGCAAGCATAAGCCCTGTCATAAAGACAAAACCAAACATAACCGCCAAATTAATACCGGGTTTATGTTTGACAAAATGAAGTCCGATCAGCAAGCCGATCTCAACGGCAAACAAAAGCCAAAAATTACTCTGGATGGCTCCTGCCATCGGAACACCTACATAGGCGCCAACGGCACCCGCCATCATCGATGCGGCAAATAATTTGTAAGTGTCTTTTACGAATGAAACGAT
>DASUNE010000079.1:0-7629 GCA_036277315.1 Sulfuricurvum sp. | reverse complement strand
GTCAGGAGTAATTATGCTTATATAAGTTATAATTCGCTCGAAATTTTTGGGTGCCTTCGTAAAGCTTTATTGAAACTAAAACTTTACTAAGGTACCTTCCATGGTAAGAGAGCAACTCTCTGAAAATTTGTCGTCCAAGAGGACAATATTTAACGTCACAGCAAGCAACGCATAGCAACATGGGCTTTTTAGGAAATATTTTCATTCGTGAAAAACGGATTCCTTTTTTTGTTGGCGTGGCGTATACACAAAAGGTAGAAACATGAATAACGTAGAAACAGTAGTAGAAGTAATCGATAAAGAGCTTCCAACATTTGCCGATTTCGGTCTTCGTAAAGAGATTATGCAAAGTATTGATCAAGCAGGCTTTAAAACTCCAAGCCCTATCCAGCAAATGGTAATCCCTGTCATTATGGAAGGGCGTGACGTCGTCGGTCAAGCTCAAACAGGTACTGGTAAAACAGCAGCATTTGGACTTCCAGCGTTGAATAAAATGCATTTAAAAGGGGGGATTGAGATCCTTATCATCACCCCTACGCGTGAGCTTGCTAACCAAGTCAGTGATGAAATCTTTAAATATGGAAAACATTTAGGTGCTCGTACGGTTACGATTTATGGCGGTAGCTCATACAACCGTCAGCTTGATCTGATTGATCGCGGTGCGCAGGTTATCATCGCAACTCCAGGACGTTTGCTGGATATGTTGAGCCGCGATATGCTTAAAGGTTTTGCTCCGTCAACCGTAATTTTGGATGAAGCGGACGAGATGCTTGATATGGGCTTTTTGGACGATATCAATGAAATCTTCAGTTACCTTCCAACAGAACGTCAGACGTTGTTGTTCTCAGCAACGATGCCTCAGCCGATTAAAAATCTTGCAGAGCGTATCTTGGTCAATCCATTTTTTGCCTCTATCACAAAAACGGAAACAACCAATACCGATATTGCACAGCAGTATTATGTGATTGAAGAATCGGAACGTGATGATGCGATTATCCGTCTTATGGATGCAGAAGATGCTAAAAAAAGCGTTGTTTTCTGCCGTACGAAAAAAGAAGTTGATCGTCTTTCAAACGTATTGTCAGCAGCGGGTTATTCGGCTAAAGGACTTCATGGAGATATGGAGCAGCGACAACGTGAGAGCGTTATTAAGGGAGCCAAATCCGATGCATTCGATGTATTGATCGCAACCGACGTAGCAGCACGCGGTTTGCATATCGATGGCATTACCCACGTTTTCAACTATCATATTCCTTTTGATTCTGAGAGCTATGTTCACCGTATCGGACGTACCGGACGTGCGGGTAAAAAAGGGGTAGCGATTACTTTGGTAACCCCTCTTGAATTTAAAGAACTTCAACGTATTAAATCTAAAGTTGGAACAACGATGGAGCATGCTTATGTTCCGAGTAAGATGGATGTTAAAAACTCTCAAGTCAATCGTCTTTTGGCTGAAATCGAAAAGCAGCATGTTTACGATGAAGCACACAAAGTACTCGATGCACTCAAAGAAGATTTTGACCAAGAGCAGATCGCTTACAAACTTATTTCTCTTTTGATGGAACGCAATACCGTTGCAGGACCGAATCAAATCGGTATCGCAGCAGAGCGTTTGGAAAAAATATTGAGCAATCTTGAAAGTCGTGGCGGTGGAGCCGGCGGTAATCGTCGTCCTGGTGGCGGATACCGTGGTAACAACAATCGTGGCGGAAGCGGCGGCGGATATCGTGGAAACAATGACCGTAACGCAAGCGGCGGTGGAGAGCGTAGCTCTTCAGGCGGCGGATACCGTGGAAACAACGATCGTAATGCAAGCGGCGGCGGAGAGCGTAGTGCTTCAGGCGGCGGTGAACGAGGTGATCGTTCACGCAGCTTCAGCGGACAAAATCGCTCACGTAGCTAAAAGGATTTCGGTTTAGCCGAAATTTAAAACTAATTTCTCTTTTAGCACTTCTAAAAATAGCTCCATTGGAGCTATTTTAACACTCCCCTCTCTTTGTTTAACTCCCCACATCGGCTCTGGAAAATAGCTATCATCTGTAAAACGTGCCATGATATGCCAATGAACTCTGGGCAACATATTGCCAAATGAGGCGATATTGATTTTTTCCGGCTTGAAATATTCCAGCATCTCTTTTTCGATGATATCAAGAGATGTCCATATAGCCTCTTTTTCGTCGCGAGTACATTGGGAGAATTCTTTGTGAGGCGCATGAGTAAAAATTTTCAGCCAAGGGATTTCACTCTCGTGACGTTCAATAGTAATGAGGGGATTTGAGTAAATCATATCAGACCTTTTAAAAGATCTGATATTGTAGCAAGAGTTTATTAGTGGTGAGCTTTTCCTGCAAAAGGGACGAGGGCACTTCCCCATGTCAAACCGCCGCCGAATGCATCCAGAAGCATCAATTCACCCTCTTGCAGGCGGCCTGATTCGTAGATATCATTAATGGCCATAGGGATGGATGCTCCTGAGGTGTTACCGTATTTTTCAACCGTGAGTACGACTTGCTCTTCTTTTAGATTCAGAGCATCGCCAACGGCTTTGATGATGCGGTAGTTGGCTTGATGAGGGACAAAATGTTTGATTTTTGACGATTCAATATTGTTCTCTTCTAAAATGGACACAACATCACTGGTAAGGGTACGAACCGCTACTTTAAAGGTTTCATTCCCTTTCATCTTCATAAAGCATCCTGCTTTTTCACGATTTAATTCATCGTGCGCTGAACCGCTTCCGCCGTTTGGAGTCATCAGTAAATCAGCATAACCGCCGTCCGAACCTGTATGTACGTCAATAATCGCTTCTGCTTGATTGGTAGTTGCGCTGATAATTGCCGCTCCTGCACCATCGCCAAAAAGGATGCACGTACCTCGATCGGTATAATCGGTGATGGCGCTGAGTTTTTCAGCTCCAATAATAAGAACGTTTTTCTTCATTCCGGATTCGATAAATGCTTTGGCAATACTCAAAGCATAGACAAAACCGGTACATGCCGCAGAGATATCATACGCCATGACTTTTTGAAGCCCAAGTTTATCGGAGATGATGGTAGCGGTTGAGGGCATACAAAAATAATCCGGGGAAATCGTTGCACAAACGACCATATCAATGTCATTTTTATCGAGTCCGGCGCGTTCTATGGCAATTTTGGCAGCATATACGCCCATATCGCTTGTGGTTTCATTGTCTGCTGCAATGTGACGCTCTTTTATTCCTGTGCGTTTAAAGATCCATTCATCACTGGTATCAACCATCTTTTCAAGATCTGTGTTGGAAAGAATTTTGGTGGGAACATAAGCTCCAATAGAGCGAAAAGCTGCATACATGGTCTACCTTTGTGTGAGGCTGGTTTAGTTTTTAAGTTGCTCAAGACGATTTTCAATGTGTACATTCACACCGGTATCGACATAAAGAATGGCTTGAAAAATAGCATTTTTGATTGCTTTTGAATTGCTTTTACCGTGACTGACGATCGCACATCCTTTGATTCCGACCAAGGGAGCACCTCCGATTTCGGCATAATCAATCTCTTTTTTGAGCAAACGAAATACTTTTCGCATCAGTAATGCACCCGTAATCGCAATGGGTGACTTGCGAATATACTCTTTGATGAAATAGCTGATGGTGGATGCTACCCCTTCGGAAGCTTTGAGGACCAAATTCCCGATAAACCCATCGCAGATGATAACATCGCATGAACCATCAAAGATGTTATTTCCTTCGACGTTACCAATAAACCCTTGTTGCCCTTCAAGCATTTTGAAGGCTTCTTTGGTCACTTCGTTCCCTTTGGAAGCTTCTTCGCCATTGGCAAGCAAGCCAACGCGAGGGTTGGTGACCTTGAACATGTCTTGCGCGTAGTAGTATCCCATAATCCCAAATTGAAAAAGGTGTTCCGCTTTGCAGTCAACATTGGCGCCCGCATCCATCAAGACACTGCGTTTTCCGCTTTTGGTAGGCATTGATGTGACCAATGCCGGACGTAATACATTTTTTAAACGCCCTAATCGTAAGGTCGCAAGGGTCATCGTCGCACCGCTGTGTCCTGCACTGACGACACCGTCTGCTTCGCCGTTTCGGACCAATTCGATTGCTTTATAAATCGAGCTGTCTTGACGCTTGAGAGCATCGGTTGCGGCATCACCCATATCGATGACATCACTCGCTTCGATAATTAAAATCTTGTCTTTATAACCCTTGGGTAGCAAAGATAAAATCTCATCTTTTTTGCCAACCAAAATTGCTTCGAACTTTTTCTCTTTTAGAGCTTCTATGGTTCCTCTTACAATCGGTTCGGGACCGAAGTCCCCTCCCATTGCATCAATTGCAATTCTGATCATCGATTATTTATACTCACCAGTAACTGGGTTAGCGTAATGAGATAATTTGTACGTGCCGTCTTTGTCTTTGACTGGACGAGCAAGTGAAACTTTATAGTGAGTTCTGCGTTTTGCTGCGCGAGTGTGACTCACTCTTCTTTTAGGTACTGCCATCGTTAATAGTCCTTTCTATATAAAATTTAGAACTCTTGTTCTACTGTTTTGCCTTCGCAATGCGAACAGCAAAAATAATCACTTTTAATCAGTTCAAGTTCTGAACGTAAAAGCTCTTCCATGTTGATCATCGGTGTTGTGATTTCCACAATATCAAGCTCATCTTCATTTTCACTTACAATACCGTCTGAAAGGTAAAATGAAAGCTCTTCATCCAGAACCCTCTCAACCGTTTCAGCACATAAATCACAAGGTATTGAAATGCTTCCTGATATTGTACCGTTTAATTGTGCAATTCTCCCTTTTTTATGAACCAAAGTCCCTTTAAAAAAAGCAGTATCAACGACAACGTCAAACTCTAAGGGGATAGAGTTTAAGTGTTTAAACGGAATGAGAACCATTTAGGAGATCTCGCGACCTGAAAAGAAAAACGCGATTTCATTTTTAGCGTTTTCAACTGAATCACTTCCGTGAACAGCATTTGCATCGATATTTTCAGCGAAATCAGCACGGATAGTTCCAGCTTCTGCTTCTTTAGGATTCGTTGCGCCCATCAAATCACGATTTCGTTGAACAGCATTTTCGCCCTCAAGAACCGTAATAACAACAGGACCGCTTACCATAAAATCAACAAGGTCGTTGAAAAAAGGACGAGCAGCGTGTACTGCGTAGAATGCTTCAGCGTCTTGACGGCTAAGCTGAACTTTTTTGGTTGCTGCAATTTTAAGACCATCTGTCTCAAAACGATCCAAAATTTTTCCAATGACACCTTTTGCTACGGCGTCAGGCTTGATGATTGATAATGTCTGTTCCATCAATGCTCCTGTTTTTTATGTAAATAATAGAGCGGGATTATAGCGAAAGAATAATGTTAATAATATTAAGGATTAAAAAAAGATGAGCAGAAAGGAAAAATTGAAGGGGATATCCCTTCAATTAAATATTTTTAGTCGACGATGTTTACTTTGCCTGAACGCATTTCAGCAGTGATGTCATCACGGTGAGATGGACTTTCTCCAATTTCATCCCAAGTAATACAACCCTCTGTAGGACAAGCAGTTGCACACGCAGGAACATCATGAAAACTTACGCACTCAACACATTTGTCACCATATACGTAGTAAATCTCTTCACCCGTCGGGTTATCATCCTCATCTACGATTGCTTCTACAGGACACTCATCAATACAAGCGCCACAGTTAATACAAGTATCGTTAATTACTACTGCCATGGATTCTCCTAAATATAAATATGAGTAACTATAACAGAAGAATTTTAAAGGTAGCTAAAAAATAAGAGGATAGTTGATTTTATTAATGGGAAATGTTACGACTTGTCAATCCCAAAGGATTTATGGGATGACAAAAATTAAATTATAGTCCTAAGTAGGCGCGAATCGCATCGACTTTGTCTGTTTTTTCCCAAGTGAATTCAGGAAGTTCTCGACCAAAATGTCCATATGCAGCCGTTTTACGATAGATCGGGCGTAATAAATCGAGGGATTCAATGATACCGCGAGGGGTAAGATCGAACAACTCTTTGACACACGCTTCAATTTTTTCTTCCGCAACGACAGCCGTACCGTGAGTATTCACCATAATAGAGATAGGATGAACGACTCCGATAGCGTAGGATACTTGGATGGTTGCACGATCGCATGCCCCCGCTGCGACTAAATTTTTAGCCACATGGCGCGCAGCATAGGCAGCCGAACGGTCGACTTTGGTCGGGTCTTTTCCGCTGAATGCTCCGCCGCCGTGAGGACATGCTCCGCCGTAGGTATCAACGATGATTTTTCGTCCTGTCAATCCTGCATCCCCTTGAGGACCGCCGATAACAAATTTCCCTGTAGGATTGATATGGTAAACAATACTTGGGCTCATAAGTTCGCGAGGGATGACATGTTCGATTACTTCTCTGATAACGTCTGCGTGCAATTTCTCTTGAGAGATCTCCGGAGCGTGTTGTGTGGAAACAACCACGGTTTCAACGGATACGGGTTTGTCATCGACATAGCGGATACTTACCTGAGTCTTGCCATCCGGACGAAGATAAGGGATAGTCCCGTCTTTGCGGACTTGCGCCAAGCGTTCAGCAAGGCGGTGAGAAAGATAGATCGGCAATGGCATAAGGACATCGGTTTCGCGGCATGCGTAGCCAAACATCAGACCTTGGTCTCCGGCACCGATCTCGCCGCCCGCTTGATCAACCCCTTGGTTGATGTCGGGAGATTGCTCACCGATACCGTTGAGGACGGCACATGAGCGGTAATCAAAGCCATAAGTCGCATCAGTGTAACCGATTTCACGGACGACTTGACGGGCAATCTCTTGCATCGGAGCGTACGCGGTCGTTTTAAGTTCACCGGCTATGACACAAAAACCATTAGAGACCAGTGTCTCGCACGCGACACGTGCTTTGGTATCATGTTCGATGATGTAGTCTAAAATCGCATCACTGATCTGATCGGCCATTTTATCGGGATGTCCCTCGGTTACGGATTCAGAAGTGAAGATATACTCTTTTGGCATAAATGTCCTTGATGGATAAAATTTTGAAAATTTATAGTAGGCGGATTATAGCAAATTGCTTTTTAAGAAATCTCTTTCCCAAAAAAAATCGATCCAATCCGTAGCTTCATGTAAGAAAAAGTCGGGTTGGATGAGTGCCGTGGGTTTAGTAAACAAAGCGACGGTTTTAAAAAGAACATCAGGATTGTTGTTTTGTAAAAAAGGCAGCAGGGTGTGCAGGGTCTTTCCGCTATCGACAATATCGTCAACAATAAGGATCTGTTTGGAATATGGAAATGTGGATTCTCCAGAGATTGTCAGGGTGGAGCGTTGCGTCTCCTCATCATAACTTTCACATTGGATACTTTGAAAATTTCGCACATCAAGGACCATGCTTAAGGCGTGAGCCAGGGTCATTCCTCCCCGAGCGATACCTATTATCGTATCGGGTTTGAAGGATTCACACAAAGCTCCAAGCTTTGGAATATCATTTTTAAATTGGTCATAATCATAGATTGTCATCTCAAAATCATACCCTAAGTGCATTTACGCTATAATGAAACACTTATTTAAAAGGGCAATTAATGCAAAAATTAGCCATTATCGGTAAACCAAATGTGGG
>DASUNE010000078.1:0-13896 GCA_036277315.1 Sulfuricurvum sp. | reverse complement strand
GGCGGTCAGCTACATCGATGAAGCCCTTAAATCTCTCCCTTTTACCTCCACGCAAACGCTCATCGGTATCGGAGGGACATTTCGTGCGATTTCACACGCAATTATGAAAAAAGAAGAGTATCCTCTACGAAAACTTCACGGTTTCACAACCTCCAATACAACTTTTAAATCTTTTTGTGATTCCATCCTCGATGCATCTCCTAAAAAACTCAAATCGCTCAACATCAAACAAGACCGTTTTGACACGATAAAATCAGGGACTTTGATCTTTTTACGCATTTTAAACCGCTTACAGCCTAAAACATTGGTGTGCAGCGGTGCGGGAGTTCGTGAGGGGCTATTTTTAAGCGATCTATTGCGTCATTCCAAAAACAAACTCCCCAGTAATTACAACCCAAGTGTACGCTATTTGCTCGATACCCATGCAGGCCACAGCAACCATGGTGTTGAATGTTCCTCGCTTCTAAAACGCATTTTTGAATTGACTTTCACCCACTTGCAACTGGATCCGTCATGGCGTACCGAGCTTGTCATCGCGGCAAAACTTCTCCCCATCGGATTAGGGGTTCATTACTACGCCTATCAAAAACACGGTCATTATCTTGCGATGAACGGACTTGATTATGGATTAACCCATTCGCAAATCGCACTTATTTCCCATCTGTTGCTCTTCAAAAAAGGGGTAAGCTCAACCGAACTTATTCCAAAAAACAGCTATGCCGATTTGCTTCCTGAATCTAAAAAACTCGATGCCCTTCATGCTCTCTTGTGGCTTTCTCATATTCTTCTAGCATCACGTGCCAATGCGGGAAATTTCCGCGTTTCCTTTCAAGACAACGAGCTTATCGTCGAATCCCCCCATCTTTACCTCGCGCAAGAACAACTCAAACACATCGTTTTACCTAAAAACTTAACCGTCAAATTCGTCTAAAGGAATTCATTATGGCCGGAAGTTCTCTACTGCTGCTTATCGATGACATTACAACGGTCCTGGATGATGTTGCCGCGATGAGTAAAGTTGCCGCTAAAAAGACGACCGGGGTACTGGGGGATGATCTCGCACTCAATGCGCAGCAAGTCTCTGGTGTACGGGCCGAACGTGAACTCCCCGTCGTATGGGCCGTAGCCAAAGGGTCGTTTAAAAACAAACTTATCCTCGTCCCCTCTGCTCTTGCTCTCAGTGCATTTGCCCCATGGTCCATTACTCCGATCCTGATGCTAGGAGGCTCCTATTTGTGTTATGAGGGATTTGAGAAAATTTCCCATCCTTTTTTGACATCGCACCAAGAAGAATCCGCACATGAGGAAGAGATTTTGGATGCCTTGCTGAATCCCGATATTGATTTGGTCGCATTGGAAGCGGAAAAAATAAAAGGGGCCATCCGTACCGATTTTGTCCTCTCCGCTGAAATCATCGTCATCGCACTGGGAACGGTTACCACCCAGCCTTTTGCTTCTCAAATCACCGTTGTTTCCACCATTGCTGTCATTATGACCGTCGGGGTTTATGGATTTGTAGCACTCATCGTCAAGCTGGATGATATGGGTCTCTATCTCGTTCAAAATGCTACTGAAGGCAAGCGTGGTGCATTCAATCGACTGCTTGGAAATGGCTTGCTTACCTTTGCTCCGCGTCTTATGAAACTTCTCACCGTGGTAGGGACCATCGCGATGTTCTTGGTCGGGGGGAGTATTTTGGCGCATGGGATACCGAATATGCACTCTATCGTTGAAAATGCGGTCAAAAGCACTGAAAGCTTACCGGCTATCGGAAGTACGCTTGGATGGCTTACGCCGCTGCTAATAGACGCCATGGTAGGGATTGTTGCCGGGGGAGTTGTGCTGGGTGTGGTAAGTGTAATTTCTAAAATTGTAAAAGCCGTTAAAAAGTAATGTATTTTCATTCATGGTGAACTCACCATGAACGGCTAGGTAATCTTAAAACCGCTGTCCGATGGTAAATTCGAAGTGGGTAATATTATCCCCTTGTTCGCTTAAAAGAGGATTTGAGAAGACAAGCTGCAACGGTCCGACAGGGCTGAACCACTCCAAAGAGATTCCGTATCCTCCCCGTTTTATTTCACTTATATTGCTCGCACCGATCATGCCGTAATCGACAAAGGCCGTTGCTCGCATTTTGGCTTCCGGAACCAGAGGGACACTCAACTCAAGTGAGTTTGAAAAGGTTTGCGTTCCGCCGATCAAATCAGGGATGCCGTCATTATTCATATCCGTCGTTCCACGCGGTGCGATCGAATAACTTTGATACCCTCGAACCGAACCGATCCCACCCATGTAAAATCGCTCTGCGATGGGGAGATCCAACCCCGTATCTTGGACATAATTCAATCGTGCTTTGTAACGGACAATCAAATCGGCATCGAGCATCTTTTGCAATCCGCGGTAGACGCCAAAGGTCGTACGGCTTTTCCAGAAATCCGCATCGCCGCCCAGTCCCGCTTTTTCAATGCTTTGGGAAAAACTCATCCCCTCGCGCGGAACATAATAATCATCGGTATTGTCAAACGTAGCGGATAAAGTCACGGAACTTTTTGCGTAGCTTTCATAATAACGAGGATCGTACCCCAATACCGCTGTATCAAGACCGCTGTAGTTATTGCTGGAAAACCCATATCCCATATAGCCGCTCACATAGCGATTAAAGCGATGTCCCGTCCCCACACTGATCCCTTGCGAATCAACTTTATACCCGGACGAATCACTGTAATCCGTTGAACTGGAGTTAATCGCAAAATTACCGCTAAAGTCACTGTCGTTAAGACGAGGATTGGAGATGTTAAACGCATAGTTTTTGGTACGTTGCGACTTTTCAAGGTTTAGTCCGACATTGATCCCTGAACCAAAAATATTACGGTCACTCACGGCAACGCTGAGCATTATCCCGCCGAAGCTTCCGTATCCGCCGCCCAGCTGGATGTTTCCGGTCGGTGCTTCTTTAGTTTGGACGATCAAATCCATTGTCTCATCATCGATACGTTTTTCTTCGATCGTCGTACTTTCAAAATAACCCGTACGGCCCAGCGCATTGCGCGAATCTTTCAGATTGGTCAAACTGTACCAATCTCCCGGTGCCAAAAAGAGTTCTCGACGGGTAACACGGTCAAGGGTGCGGTTGTTTCCGGCAATGATAACGTTGTTAATGCGCACTTTTTTACCCGGAATGATTCGATAGATGACATCGACTGTTTTTGCCTCTTTGTCTTTTTTCAAATCGGGTTGGACCTGCACGAAAGCATAGCCCAAATCGGCGATCTTCGTCTTGATACGCTCTGCGTCGTCTCGGAATGTTTTAATATTAAAGGGTTTGTTTTTTTCGAGTGCTATCACATCCAACAAAGCCTGATCATCAATAACAGCGGTGTCTTGAAAGATAAGGATGTCGGATACACGAAAAATATCCCCCTCAAAAACGTTGTACGACATAGAGGCTTCATAATGGTTAAAATCGACGGCTACAAAAGGCTGGTCTACTTTGGCATCCAAATACCCATTTTGCATATAATAATCACGGATACGCATCGGATCGTACTGCAATTCGGCCAGTTTCATCTTACCGTCGTTACGCCCCCAAAACCATCCCATAAAATCTTCTTCTTTATTGGCCGTGGTTTTCTCAAACTCATCTCTATCACCGCCGGCCACCCCGTAATACTTGAGTTCTTTAATGATGATCTCTTCACCTTCGTTCGCGATAAAAGTGACCTGCATGCTTCCGTTTTCAAGTTTTTCACTCTCTACTTCAACGATGGAGTCGATTTTTCCCTCTTGATTTAATGCTTCAACGATCCGCTTACGTGTCGTTTCGATACGCTGCGGATCATAGAGAGACCCTTTCTCGATCTGTAAAAGCGTTTTTTTTGCCTCTTCATCGTTCTCTTTGTACCCTTTTAGCTCAATTTTAGAGATAACCGGTTTTTCTTTAAAGTGAAAAGTGACGATGCCATTTTCTTCATCCGCCCAGATATCTTCAAAATAGCCCTGGTCAAAGAACGTTTTAATGGTTTTATCGACCGCTGTTGGGTCAAGAGGTTCACCAACCTTTACGGAATTGAGCCGTTTGGCAACTGCTTCTGAGATATGAACCATCCCATCGTAATGAATGGCTTCAACGTTTTGAGTAGATGCTTGAAGCAGCGCGCAGCTGAGCAATAAAGAGAGGGTGATTTTTTTCAAATTAAAATCCATTGCATTAAATTAGCTCTTATTCTACCACTCAAATGGTTAAAATTCACGTAAATCTGCTAGAATACGCAAAACTAAGTAAATTGTGTAAAGGTGAGACATGGAGATTGGAATCGTCGGACTGGGACTTATGGGCGGTTCAATCGCCCTTTCGCTTAAGAAGCTCCCCTTCGTTACCTCCGTTATCGGAAGTGATCATAATCTTGAGCATCAGCAAACGGCTCTTGAACTTGGTTTGGTTCATGCCATCGTCCCTTTTGAAACCCTTAAAGAGCGATGCGATGTCATCTTTTTTGCAGTTCCCGTGGATGGCGTCATCGCCTTGTTAAATCAATCCATTGATTTGGCGGGAACCGACAAGACTCTCATTGATCTGGGAAGTACCAAAGCGCTTATCGTCGATGCGATCCCTCCGGAAATTCGGGAAAATGTCGTTGCGGCCCACCCGATGACGGGGACCGAACAATTTGGACCAAAAGCCGCATTTGAAGGACTTTACACGGGAAAAGTCGTCGTTTTATGCGATCTCGAACACAGCGGTCAAAAGCAACGCGACGTTGCCATCAAACTTTTTCACGCAATCGGAATGCAAATCCACACCATGGGTGCCGCACAGCACGACCGTCATGCGGCTATCATCAGTCATATGCCCCACATCATCTCCTATGCGCTTGCCAATACCGTATTGGCTCAAGAAGAAAAAGAAAACATTCTGGCCTTGGCTGCTGGAGGATTCCGCTCCATGAGCCGCTTGGCCAAGAGTTCCCCTACGATGTGGGAGGATATTTTTCGCCAAAATCGCGCCAATGTTCTAGCCGCAGTCGAGCTTTTTCAACGTGAGTTAGCCACACTTAAAGAGGCACTGGAAGAAAAAGATTACACGACGCTGCACAAAGAGATGAAAGATGCGAACAAACTCTCAGAAATTTTTACGTAACCTTCAAACTTTTACCATCTCAAGATACCCATAATAATAGGTCACTGTTTCCTCATCGATTTTTTGAACGGTCGGCGCGTATTTATAGGGCTCCAGCCGTGCAAAAAGATTTTGATACGCATTGAACGTTTGTTCCGTATCGTGGGAAAAAAAATATCCCTCTTTCGTGATGGTATAGGCACTTTGTTTTGGATTTTTAAAATCGATCTTTTTCAATGCTTCGTAATGCTTCTGCCGCTCATTGATTTTTTGATCTCGGTTCCATTTCAAAAACAAAATCACGCTGCTTGCAAAAAATATCAATCCAAGAGACACAAGAACGCTGAACCAATAAATCGATGGTTCAGAGACGTCTAGAAGCGGCATGATGTCATGAAGCGGTATATCAATCGTCTGGCTCATGATCTCCCCTCAAATAAACGGCGTAATACGACGGAAGCATGGTCATTCGTATAAAGTTTCACGGCCCGTATCCCTGAAGAACGAAAACTCTCAAACAGCTGTGCATCGTGAGTACGTACTTTTTGGGCATAGTGTTCGATCGTGGACCCATTGAAATTCCCCTCCAATACTGCACCGCTTTCAGGATCTTCAAGGGTTCCAAACCCCATTGTTTCCGGTTTTTCTTCCAATCGATCACGCACCACTACCGCGACTACCTCATGTTTTTTCGCTAACAATCGCAAGGATGGAATATCAAAAAAATCTCCAATAATGACGATGAGTGATTTACGTTTAAGTCGCGCACCTAAGACCTCAGCCATCCCATTATAATCAGCACGATGCCCGATTAACGTCGAATTCATTATCTTCTCAACACTCATGGCAACGGCAAATTTCTTTTTGCTTCCCCGTACTTCATCCCGTAAATCTTCACGAAAATTATAATGGGTAAACATATCCCCGTTTCCAATCGCCGAATATCCGATCAGGGCTACCGCTTCCGCGACACTCTCTCTCTTCAATCTCTCTCTTCCAAAATCAAGTGCACCTCCCAGCATGGCGACACTGACAATATTCAGCTCACGTTCTTCCCGAAATACTTTGACATAAGGGCGTCGCAGTTTTGCCGTAACGTTCCAATCAATGTGGCGCGTATCATCGCCGCTGATGTACTCGCGAAGCTCGATAAAGTCATACCCCTCACCCCGAAACAGGGAAGGGTTATTACCGATACGATCTCCCACGATTTGACGGCGGGCACGGATGAGAATTTCTCTCGAACTTTTCATCGATTACGGTACCGGTACCGCTTTGGCAATTTGTTCGATCAACATATCCACGTCGATATTTTCCGCCTCCGCTTCATACGAGAGGACGATACGGTGACGCATAATGTCTTTGAGGATGCTCAATACATCGCTGGGGGTCACAAACTCTTTTCCCCGCAAAAAGGCGACCGCACGGGATGCCTTAAACAAATCAATACTGACCCGAGGACTTGCCCCAAACTGGATGTATTTTTTGATCTCAGGGAGTCCAAATTCTTCAGGATTACGCGTCGCTTGCACCAGCGTAATCATATACCGCTCCACTTCTTCGTCGATATGGATCGCTTTGACCTTCTCTTTGAGTTGCTCCAGCGTTAAGGGGTCAATAATGGCTTCAATTGCTTCGTCCGTAGATGAGGCAACCCGCCGTGCAATAGCAAGCTCTTCCTCGGTCGTGTTGTATCCCACGCGCAATTTCAGCATAAAACGGTCCAGCTGTGCCTCTGGAAGAGGATAAACCCCCTCGTTTTCGATCGGATTTTGGGTCGCCATGACCAAAAACGGCGGGGAAAGTTTAAAACTCTCATCCCCCAGCGTCACTTGGTGTTCCTGCATCACTTCCAGCAGTGCCGACTGTACTTTGGCAGGGGCGCGGTTGATCTCATCGGCGAGGAGAAGATTGGTAAAAATCGGCCCTTTTTTGATCTTAAAGCCGTTATTTTGAGGGTCATACACCTCTGCTCCCAAAATATCGCTCGGGAGCAAATCGGGGGTAAACTGCACCCGCTTAAACCCCAACCCCAACGTTTTCGAAAGCGCTTTTACGGTCGTGGTTTTGGCAAGACCCGGAATCCCCTCAATGAGGATATGCCCCTCGCATAAAAGACCGATAAGCAACCCATCGATCATTTTTTCCTGACCGACGACGACTTTGGCGATTTCAGTGCGTATTGCGTTAATTGTTTGTATCATTGTTATACCTCATTTATCTATTGTGAGTTTATCGAGTTTCTTTTTAGCTTTTGATATTTTTTAGTGACACCATTGTTTTTCACATGGGATTCCATCATTATTCCCATCCATTTTTGTATTCGGGCAATTATTGAGAAAAAATGTAGCTTCTGCACATGATATCATTTGAGAACAATGCTTTCTACCATCACATTGAAAGCCACTCGCTTCTCTCATCTGAGATGTCGTATTCATTGATGTCTGAAATTTTTGATTCTTATGTTGTTCGAAAGTGCGATTTTGATGTATTTCCATCTTCGAGCGGCCTTGATCCGATTCTTTTCTCGCCAAAACACGCTTGTAATATTCTTTTCCATCATTGGGACGAAATGCCGTTCCACAATCATTACTGTTTGGATCATAAAAAACGATTGTTCCCGTATGAGCATCCCAATAGACTTTACGATTACCTGGAATAATTTTGGGAGTATTGGTTGTAATAATCGTAATGATATGATTTTGAAAATCTTCAGCGGTAGCAATTTTTTGTGTATCAGGCATTTCTATATTCGCTATTCTCTTTTTTTCTGAAAATTCATTTACATGATTTGTCCATGCATGGCCATGCGCGATTTTATCAGCTATCTCTTCATTCGTCGTTACTAAACATTCTGCATACGCAAAAGCTGCCGTGAATATAAATATAATAAACAACCTTTTTAACATCCCAAAAATCCTTTCATAACTATTAATATGATTTTACCTTGAACTCGAAGAGTTCAAGGGTGAAAAGCTCACCTCCAAAGCTCACCTCCATGGAAGCGTTAAAAAAAGATTCCCATTAGAACGGATAAACCTTTAATCTCTTTTTGGCTTCACGTAAATCTACTTTGCCCTCTTCAAGCAATCGAATAACCTCATCGTAACGTTTATCTCCAGTCAGAGAAAGGAGCTGAATGAGTTCGGTTTTGGTTGCTGACTTTTCCCAAAAATATTTCTTCTGCTTCCTTGGACGATGTTTCCAAAGCCATCGAACCCCTTCATTGAGTCCGATTCCCAATCCAATAAAAAACAGATATAAGCCATACCGTTTTAGTGTCCCGTAATCATTTATTTCCGGAGCGTCGAGCAATGAAGAAAATTCATACCCCTCTCCCACTTCGACATAGATAGGCTTGCTTGCAAGCGTTACCACTCTATTTTTTTCCGTGTCAAAATAACTCAGGTGCAAAGGTTCAATCGTATACGATTCGCCAGCAACCAAGGCAAATTCCTGAGAGACTTCTCCTTCAACTCCTTCGGGAGATGGAGTCAGTGACTTTTGAGGCGGTTCGGCAAAGACTTTTACACCGCTAATATTCAGTTCAAAAGGAACAAGCTGATCCAAACGCCCGGTTCCTCGTACAAGCACATTCAGATGAAGCGGTTCATGGGCACGGACCATCTTCGCATCACGGCGTACTTCAAGCGTCAACGTTCCCGCAGCAAGTCCCACAGGGTTTTCTTGTGCATGAATCATAACCGGCGGTAAAAAGACTTGGGTATCATCAAAATCGTATTTTTTGACATTGTCCCGTCCGATGGTTGCATTTTCAATCGATGCAAACGTCGTATGACGCATTAACACTTCGAAACGGACATCCATCTCGCCTGAACGTTTTGGGGCAATCAACACATCGAACGTCTGAACACGTTTCCCCTCTATGATTTGATCGCGTTGCGTGAGAATCGATGCTGTATACCCATCCGTTTCTTTTGGCTTAAACTCAATCGTGTAATTTGCGGCACTGCCATCAAAACGGCACTGATAACGGACAACTCCGCTTTGACCCACCACCAAGGCTGCAGGCGTTTCAAGCACACTCCACTCATATGCACCCCACAATTGCCCAATGGTGATCATCCAGACAAAAAGGATTTTACCAAGGTTTTGTTTCATGGACACTCCTCTCATTGATTAGCTCATATTGACGGGAGGAGAGCTTAGCCTTCCCTTGCGACGCGGAGAAACGGGGATCACCCTCGGCCTTCTTCCCCTCATCACCCCCTCCTCCGGATTTCATATCGCTTTGCATATTGCTTCCTCCGCCTTGTTTACTCTCTTTTTTTTCACCCGTTGGAGCATTTTCATCTGACGAAAATTGATCTTTTTTCTCTTTACGGACGTTTAAGGTCTTTTTTTCCTGAGCCTGCGCGATAAAACGAAGATTTTCGTCTGCCTCTTTCGTATAATGAAGGGTTAAGGATTTCAAAAAAGCATTGCGGGCATCTGAAAACTCCCCAAGACGGATATGACAATTGCCCATATTATAATAAAGTTTTGATTTGAAGTGCGGGTTGTCGGAACGGATACTGCGATACTGGGCCAAGGACTCTTGATATTTCCCCGCTTTATACAAAGCATTGGCCCGGTTATAGCGGGCATATTCAGAATCTATTTTTTCAAACCATTGGGCGGAACGTTCATACTGTTTACGGCTGTACTCCTGGGAAGCCATGTGCAAATACGCAAAGTCCAATACCCCACCGTTGGCAGAAATCCCGATAAATGCAAGCGCAATGATGAATATTTTAGAGACCTTCTCCCCCAACGACGTCATCGCCAACACAAACGCTACCAACGCCAATCCCAGCGGAAAAGCAAACAGTTCTTGATTGTCACTCACGCTGGAGCTTCCGCTAAAGTCATCAAATTGTGCATCCGCAATAAGGGCACGCAACTCATCCGCATCGGAAACAACCTTTCCATCACTTGCATCCGCTATGTGCCCGATGGCATCATTTCGCGCACTGACGACAATGTGCCCCTTTTCATCTTTGAGGACACTGCCATCCTCTGTTGGCAATGTACTGCCGTTTTGAGATGCCAGCATCACAATATTGACCCGCAGTTGATTGTCTTGCGAAAACTGTGCTTCTTTCTCGTAATTACGTTCATCCCCGCCATCGGTTAGGAGTATAACAAGAGGATTCTTTGCATGGGACATTTTACGGGAGAGCTCCAATGCGCTCATCACGCTTGTCCCTTTGGTTATGATCTGCGTTTCATCCAATGCACCAAACAGATGCTCCAGCAACTCGGTATCTTTCGTCAGAGGTGAGAGGACAATGGCATGTGTCGTAAATCCGATCACCCCAAAACGATCTTTCGGATGGGTTCGCACCGTCTCTATCAAGATCTTTTTGGCCTCTTCCAGACGGCTTGGAGCCACATCCGTACCCCGCATCGAATACGACAGATCAATTGCGAGAATAATATCCTTCCCTGCTTGCTCTATCTCAAGCGGTTTTTGAGGGATGATCGGACGAGCAAGCGAGAAAACAACCAATGAGAGGGACAGAAATAGCCACTTTTGCGAAGTATCCATCCCCCATCCGTTTCGTTTGGCAAAAAATAGATAGAAGGGTATTCCCACTAAAGACAAAAGCCAAAAAGGATGTAAAAGTGTCATACCATCACCTTTCTACGTCGCCATACTAACATAAACATCATTCCCAATGCCCCCAAAAGCGGTACCCAATAATAGTCCTCTTTAAAGGTATGCTTTTCACTTTTGATGGAAGAACGCTCCAGGGTGTCGATCTCATCGTACACCCCTTGGAGCTCTTTTTCATCCGATGCGGTAAAAAACTTTCCCCCGCCATCGCGTGCCAGTTGTTCCAGAAGAGCATTGTCAAACTCCCCTTTTTTTCCGATCCCGATGGTATAGAGTTTGATATTATTTTTTTGCACCATCGCCACCGCTTCTTTGGGAGAGATCGCACCGCTGTTGTGCTCTCCGTCGGTGAGAAGAATAATCACTTTTGACTTCGCCTTCGAATCGCGCAATGCACGCACGCTCATAGCAATCCCCTCGCCGATCGCCGTATTTTGTCCCGCCATACCGTGCGAGAGATACCCTATCATCTCACGGATGATCTCTTTTTCATACGTCACCGGAGAGGCGATAAACGCAAAATCGCCAAACAACACCACTCCGACATTGTCTTCCAGACGCTTCATCACGAAATCGCCGGCAATTTTTTGAACGACTTCAAATCGACTCGACCGCTCATTTTCAGCACTAAAACCCGATGCGTTCATCGACCCGCTTCCATCAATGGAGAGGACCATATCAATACCGTTACGGTTGCGCGGATCCGAATAATCGACGACCACAGGAGTAGCCAACGCCCCGACCATCAAGAGTACGATGAGCGCTTTAAGGAGCCATTCAAGATTACGCCACTTGCCTACGGCACCAAAAAAATGAAGATGAGGGAAAATGCGGGCAGCAGAAGAAACTTTACATCGATAAAGACAATAGAGCATAGGAGGCAAAAGTAAAAATGCCCATGGAAAATCAAACGACCAAATATTCATAATTTTATTACATTGACCTTTAGGAAATCACTCACCATAATTCTATCCCGAACTGCTTGATAAAAAGAGAAAAGAGGATGAAACAAACAATCGTAATAGCGACCGAAGAAAGCAATGCCAGCCAAAAGCCGATTCTCTCCAACAACATCGGAAATGCCAAAAACATCGGCAATGTCGGTACGACATACCAAAACGTATACCACGCATGATTGGCGATTTTTTCCGTCGGCTGCTGTTCGACATAGAGCCAAATCAATGCGAGAAACGTAACCAGAGGCAGTGCCGCAATAAGTCCGCCAAGTTTATCACTGCGTTTTGCCATCTCAGAGACGAGGACCACCACCCCTGCGGTGATGAGATATTTTACGATTAGCCATGTCATTCGTCAGTTTCTCATTTCACACTCAGGGTATCGTTAAAAAACAGCTCTCGGTTATTATCGAAGTTGGTCACAAGGGTTTGAAAACACGCCGCCATCTCACGAATGGTCTCGATATTGGGTTCGATGTAAACCTTGTTCCCTTTTTTCTCTACGGTGATGATATTCGCCTCTTTGAGCTCTTTAATATGGGCAGAGATCGTCGGAAGAGAAAAATTGAAATGCTCTGCAACGGTACTCACGCACGTAGCGATGGGGTTCACTTCCACGCCGGGCTGTTTTTTATCCAATGAGCACGTGTATCCCCCTGTAAAAACATTTTTAAAGATCATAAAACGGGTCTTATTGCTCAGAGCTTTAAAAATTTTGAGCTTTTGTTCCATATCGAGCATGGGTATCCTTGACAAATTCAGTAGTAGTATTGTACCATACAAATAACTTAGCTATTTAGCTAATAACATTAATACTACCTTGGAGGTTGGATATGAAATTCAAAGAGATACTTTTAATAGCGGGTTTACTTGCAGGCTCATCGTTAATGGCAGGACAAGCAGAATCCGATAAACTCATCGGTGCGGCAAAACAAGAAGCCGGAGAGATGGCACCCAAACAGCTCAAAGAGATGCTGGATGCTGAAAAAAAAGTGATCGTCATGGATGTGCGTGAAGAGAATCAGCGTGCAGAAGGTGAAATCTACGCCCCCAGCACGATGGCCATCACACGCGGAAATTTGGAATTTGAAGTACTCAATAAAATCAAAGACAAAAATAGCGTGATCGTCACCTATTGTCGCGGCGGAAGCCGTGGGGCATTGGCGGCACAAACGCTTAAAAAACTAGGATACGTCAATGCTACCAATCTCAAAGGTGGATTAAAAGGATGGGCCCAAGAAGGATTCCCGATCGAAACCGGTTTAGGCGTCACCTTGCTTTCTAAAGAACAATAAGGAATACATCGTGACAACCATGAAAAAAGTCCTCTTTATCCTCTTATTTTTAACAAGTTCCCTCTTTGCCGAACTTGATTGGGCCCCTTCCTACGAACAGGGTTTGGTACAAGCCAAAAAAGAGCACAAAATCACCATGCTGATGTTTTCGACTAAAACGTGCAAAATGTGCAATTACATGAAGAAAACCGTTTATGAAAATGAAGAGGTCTCCGAGTACGTCAAAAACTTTTTTATCCCCATCGAAGTGGATATTACGGCTCATCCTGACAAATACGGCTACAATGTTTTTGGAACGCCGACCTATTATTTTCTCGACTCCAACGGCAAACAAATCGGACGGATGATGGTAGGCGGTGCATCACCGGAGGGGTTTTTGCAAAAGCTCAAGGATGTGAAACAGGGCAAATAATTGCTTTGGGTTTAAAAGACTAAATCTATTTGAAAATAGTTTTCATCGTGTGCAATAGAATAATCAAAACCCATTTCAATACTGAGCCGTTTTAACATTTTTTCTCCTATCTTGGAGCTGAATAAATACTTCTCATCCCCGATCGTATTTCGTATCGACACTTTGTTGGTTATCGGATCGCAACGAATGTCTACAATCGTGTTCTCGTTCGCATAAGTGATCGCATTTTCCAGTAATGCGCTGAAGACTTTTGATAAAAGTTTTTCAGAGGCCAAAATGGAAAAGGTTTCCTGTGGCAGGTTTAGTGTCAGCATTTTACGCTGAATTAAAATTCCCATTTTAGTCTCAAGTGTTTTGAATACTTTGGCAACATCGACACGGCTTACTTCTCCAAAATCAGAACTCTCTAAAAAGAGTACATTTTTAAGCTCACCGGTCAGTCTTTCGATATCATGCCCCAAATCATCCGCAAATTTATTTTTGGCATAGTGATC
>DASUNE010000077.1:0-5076 GCA_036277315.1 Sulfuricurvum sp. | reverse complement strand
CCAGCGCGGCGAGAAATAAACCTCATCCGTTAAAAGATTCCAGTCCCACAATCCGTCTCGGGTCCCATTGACCGCATATTCCAACCGTTCTTTTAAAAAGTGTACTTTATTTTCATTCGCATTAAGGGAATCAACCATGTTGTTAAATTCATGCGCCAGCTGAGAAAGTTCTAAAATACTAGATTCATCTGCTTTGACATTCTGATTGCCGTAACGAATCTCCTTCATCGTATCTATCAAATTAAGTAGTTTCTTTGTGAGACGGTTTGCAGTTAAATACGCGAGTAAAATGGCGACCAATACATAGAACAATGCAAACGCTATCCCAGAAATCATCGTAGCTTGAATATTTTTTTCTCTATACGTCTGATCGATACGCACATTGACGAATCCAATATGCTGATTCTTATATTGGATGACTCGTATAATGTCAATATAGTGCGAATTGTGAAAAACTTTCACATCATGCGTGTGATTCGCGTGTAGTCGATTTTTTAGTTCTTGTAAATACATAATACGCTCTTGATCGGCTATATACTGCCCGACCAATGCGTGATTGGTATGCGCAATGATTTTTCCGTCCATATTAATGACAGCGGCATACATAAGGTCATCGTAAACCGTAAAACTCTCCAGAACCTCTTCAAGCCCCGAATAATCATTGGCCATCACCCACATTTTGGACATGCTTGACAAAGACAAACTGCGATCAAGGGCCTGATTAAGCCCTTCTGTTCGTAAAAATTCAGTATGATTTTTCGTCTCAAGATAAATAAATAGGAAAATCATACCCGAGAGGATAAACCCAATCCCCACCACCAGCTGCATTCGAAAACTTTCGGGTATAAATGCGAGTAAAAACTTAGTCATTCTTCCCCCTTATTGGACGAATTTCATTCTCAAAATTTTTCAAAAACACTCTCACAGGATCGTACGATGTATGATCTGCTTTTTCATACTTGCTTAACTCCATCGAACGCAGTATTTTTCTCCCCTCTTCATGAGTGTGCAAGCTAAAAATGATTTCACTCACTTGCTTTACAAGGGCATCAGGGACATTATTTTGAACCACCAATCCATTGTTTACAAGCGGCGGTGTTTCCCATTTGATCATCACTTTTTGTGCGATTTCAGGCCGCTCTTTGATAAAAGCACGCCAAGGTGGCGGCCAAGTACAAGCGGCATCGGATTTTCCGAGATAGACATTCATAATGGCAGACTCTTGTGAGCCTACGTATTGGTTAATAATATCCTTATTGATATCTATCCCACGATCATAAAAATACCGTTGCGGCATCATCGTAGCAGCAAGAGCCGTTGGGGCGGGATAACTGACCGTTTTGCCTTTGAGATCCTCAAATGTTCTTATTTTACTGTCTTTTCGCACCAAAATAATCCCCCGAAAATTGGCATCATCCCCCATTTTACCAAAAATCCTGTACCCGTTATCCGCCGCAATAACGGTTTGGTACGAATTAGGAAGGGCAAAGTCAAAATGCCCTGAAAACAGTTTTTTATCGAATTGCGGATAATCTCTGGATGCTTCCAATCTCAGTTCACTCCCCTCTAAACGCTCATTAATATAATCGATCATGGGGCCGTAAACTTCAAAAAGACGTGCAGGATTATGGAGGGGATGGACACCGAAAATATACACATGGTTCATGGCAAAAGAGGGCTTTTCGGAGTACTGAGGGGCATATTCTCTTTTCTCGTCTGTACTTTGACACCCGGTATAAAACAAAACAAACAACAAGGAGAAAAGGATATTTTTCATACTCATAGCCATTTTGTCTACCTCTTTTGTGCTTGCATCGTTGGATATCATATCTTTAGTAATGTTTTATTTTTATTAACACACCACCATGAATACTCATAAATCGATACAACAAAGCATTGAATGTCATTTATCCCCTACCAACTTTGAGAACATTACAGCATAATAGAGTATGATTATTTGAAAGAGAGGTATTTCTATGAACGTATTGCTAACCGGGGCCAACGGATACATCGGACGGCGCCTCAAACATCGATTACTACAAGATGAAACGATCAACCTGCGATTGTTTGTCACACACGGCCAGACTCTCCTGCCGCAAGATCGGTTTGAAATTGCCGTGGGAAATACATTTGATATCGATAGCCTTAACCGTGCACTTGTAGGAATTGATACCGCCTATTATCTGATCCACTCTATGGCGTCAGATAATTATCGGGAATTGGACCGTAAAAGTGCCCAGAGTTTCTTGGAGGCGTGCATCCGTGCCGGAGTAAAACGGATCATTTATTTGGGCGGTTTGGGGGAGAAAGAGAGCGCAAGCGAACATCTCCTCAGCCGTATTGAAACAGGAGAGATCCTGAGTTCCCGTCCCAATGAAATACAAACGTTGTGGTTTCGAGCCGGCGTCATCATCGGTTCGGGGTCGGCCAGTTTCGAGATCATACGCCATTTGGTTGAAAAGCTCCCCTTTATGATCACTCCAAAATGGGTCCATACCCTCTGCCAGCCCATCGCTGAGAAAGATGTGATCGAGTACTTGACCGCTGCAGCATCTCTGCAATCACAAGAAAGTTCTATGATTGATATCGGAAGTGAAAAAATGAGCTATAAAGAGCTTCTGTTGGGATATGCCCATGCCGTGGGATTGGAACGAACCCTGATTCCCATCCCCTTTTTTACCCCAAAACTCTCCTCCTACTGGCTCACCCTCATGACACCCGTCCCCTATTCGGTTGCATCAGCACTCATCGAAGGGCTCAAAAGTGAGGTATTGGTGACCAACGATCTAGCTTCTCAACTTTTTGAGTCGATCCATCCCATGTCGTACCGCAAAGCGGTCCATGCAGCCATCGAGGAGATTAAAGAGACGCAAGTCCTCAGCCGCTGGTCCGATGCTTCCGGAGAAGCCTGGGAGACCGATCACTCCAGCCTCGCCGATGCCGTTTTTATCGATCGGCAAATTGTCCCTCTCAATGGTCTCACTGCTCATCAAGTATTTGCGACTTTCTGCGCTGTCGGAGGAAAAAATGGATGGTTTGGCTATGACTTGCTGTGGAGAATGCGCGGTTTTATCGACAAACTGTTCGGCGGCTACGGTCTCTCACGCGGCAGACGTGATGCCACCGCCGTTCGCATCGGGGACAGTATCGATTTTTGGAAAGTGGTGGACCTAAAAGAAGATAAGCGTCTCTTGCTGTTCGCGCAAATGAAGCTGCCCGGAAAAGCGTGGCTTGAATATTTGATCAAGGATGACAAACTGTACCAAAGTGCTTATTTTTATCCGCAAGGGCTTGCAGGACGGCTCTACTGGTACCTCCTCATCCCCTTTCATTTTTTCGTCTTCAAAGGGATGGCCAACAATCTCATCAAAAAAGCTAAGACACAATTGTGACTGTGAAAACCTAAACGGCTTCCCGCTCATAGCGGCGTCGCAGCCACGCGTCCAACGGATACATCATACGGTAGAGTATCGGAACGATAAACAAGGCAAGCAAGGTTGAGCTAATAAGCCCTCCGATAATCGCAATCGCCATAGGGGAATTGCTCTCATGCCCAGCTCCGTTACTCAAAGCCAGCGGAAGCATCGCAAAAATCATTGCAAACGTTGTCATCAAAATAGGACGAAGCCGTTTTTCTCCCGCTTCCAACAAGGCCTCGTTGACCGGTTTGCCGTTTTTGATCGCTGCATTGGCAAAATCGACCACCAAGACGGCATTTTTCCCCACCATCCCCAACAACAAAATAATCCCGATCATGACAAAGATACTAAACGGATTACCCGTGAGATATAGCGCAAGGATGACTCCCGTAAAACTAAGGGGCATTGCCACCATAATAATGAGAGGTTGAATCAGAGACTCATACAGCGCGGCGAGGATGAGATAGATCAAAATAACCGCCAGCCCGACGGTAAATCCAAATGCCTCTAGCGTCTCTTGCATCCGCTCGATATCACCCGTATAGCGATAGTTATACCCCTCACCCAGTATATCTGGAAGTTTGGAATCGATCATAGTAACAATAGCATCCAGAGGTGCCCCGTCTAGATTGGAGGTCACCAAAATCTTTCGTTCTCGATCAAATCGGTTAATGGATGCCGTCCCCTGCGTACTTTGTAAATTAACCAGGCCGTCAAGAGAGATCAACTCACCCGATGCACTTGCAATATGGATTTTTTTGATATCCTCGATAGTTCTGCGATATTCATCCGCATTGCGCAAGGTTATGTCAAACTGACGCCCCTCCTGCTCAAAATTCGAAATAGCACTGTCACTGGAATACGCAGCATTGATGGCACTGGAAATCGCGCTGGCGGTAATCCCGAGACGCTGGGCACTCTCACGGTTGATCGTGATACGAATCTCAGGTTTACCCGGCTCAAAATCGCTGTCATTGTCGGTGGTTCCGTTGCTGTCTTTAAGCAGCTGAGTCAATGCAGCCGCTTTTGTTTCCAGTTTTGCCAGATCAGGACCTGTGAGGACAACTTGTATGGGGGCGTTGCTCTCACCCGTATCGATGGGAGGTACATCTTCAACGCTTATGACCAGATGAGAATAGACTTTAAACTTATCCCGATAAAATCCTATGATTTCCTCAAGCCCTTCACGCTGTTCGACGGGAAGAAGTTTGGCGTAGATCATTGCTTTATGGGCCTCTTTTGCCGGATTGTAACCGATGTTCAAGACCACAGTCTGAACCCGCTTATCCTTTTGCAGCGCTTCTACCAGCGGCTGCATCTCTTTTTTCATTGCTTCGAGGGAAATGCCCACCGGTGCTTTGACCATGACCCGCATTTCCGACATATCTTCCATCGGGACAAACGTTCCACCCACTTTTCCCGCCAAAGAAAATGAAAAAAGGAGGAGGGCAAGGACGACCAAGAGGGTTGTCCCTTTAAAACGGATAAGAAATGCTAAAAGGGTACGGTAGGTGAAATCGAGTTTTTGAAAGAGCGGTTCGGTTTTTTTCCAAAATGCATTTTCACTGCCGCTTAGAATCCGTGCCCCGATGGTGGGGATAAACATGATGGCGACAAAATAGGAGATCAAAACACCCGAGGCGACCGTCATCGCAAA